>JALDYH010000084.1:0-15767 GCA_032154175.1 Sphingopyxis sp.
GGCGATCGAACAGGCCGAACGCATCGCGGGGCTCAACATCGACGATGTCTGGGTCAGCTTCTCGGCAGGCGGCCTGCTCAGCGACGTGGCGCCGATCGAAAGCGAGCTCGGCGGCCACCGGATCGAGCAGGAGGATATCGACGACCTGCTCGCTGCGGGCCGCGCGGGCATCGATCCCGAAGGCCGCATGATCCTGCACGCCCAGCCCGCGCTCTACACGCTCGACGGCCTCACCGGGGTCAAGAACCCGATCGGCCTCCACGCCGATCGGCTTGGCGTCGACATCCACATCATCATGGCCGACGGCGCCCCGGTCCGGAATCTCGAGGCCGCAGTGCGACAGGCCCATCTCGACGTCAATGCGGTGGTCGCCTCGCCGATCGCGGCGGGGCTTGCTTGCCTCTCCGACGAGGAGCGCGACCTTGGCGTCGCGCTTGTCGAGCTCGGGGCGGCAGTCACGACCGTTTCGCTCTATGCGGGCGGCATGCTCGTCGAAATGGTTTCGCTGCCCTTCGGCGCCAGCGACATCACCGACGATATCGCCTCCGCCTTCGGTATCCGGCGCAGTCAGGCGCAGAGGCTCCAGAGCTTTTACGGTTCGGCGTCGGCCAGCCCGCGGGACAATAACGAGATCATCGAACTCGAGCCCGGCGCCCCGTCCGGCAGCGATTCCCCGCGCATTACGCGCGCGCAGCTGGTGGCGGTGATCCGCCAGCGCCTCGATGCGATGATGGGGGAGATCGGCCGGACGCTGAAGGATTTGCATTTCGTGGGCCCGATCGGGCGGCAGGTTGTGCTCGTCGGGGGCGGCGCGGACCTGAAAGGCATCGCCGACTACACGCAGAGCGCGCTCGGCCGCGCCGCGCGCGTCGGGCGACCGCGCGGCTTGCACGGCCTGCCCGATGCGCATAGCGGCCCCGCTTTCGCGACGCTCGCGGGTCTGGTTCTCTATGCGGCGTCGGACCCGGTCGATCTTCGCGATCTGCCGATGATGGCACAGGATGTCTACAAGCCGGCGGGGACGTCGATCCTCCATCGGTTGATGGCGGCACTGAAAAGCAGTTTTTGAATGTCGAGCAACGAAAAGGTTAATTTTTTGGGTGATTCCCACGTCACAATAGTGCAATGCGGATGCAGAAAACCGGGCGGACGGACTACCGCCCGGCTGGGTCGCAAGGTTGGGGAAGCGGCACCTGTCCGCCGCTGCAGGGAGACTATTTGATGAGCATCAATATTGGCCCGCCGCAGGTCGATGAGCTGAAACCGCGCATCGCGGTGATCGGCGTCGGCGGCGCGGGCGGCAATGCCATCGCAAACATGATCGCGGCGCGCGTCGAAGGCGTCGATTTCGTCGTCGCCAACACCGACGCGCAGGCGCTGAACGCTTCGCCGGCCGAACGGCGCATCCAGCTCGGGACGCAGATCACCCAGGGACTGGGCGCGGGTTCGCGGCCCGAAGTCGGCCGCGCGGCGGCCGAGGAAAGCATTGCGCAGGTCGAAGAGGCGCTGAACGGTGCGCATATGTGCTTCGTCGCGGCGGGCATGGGCGGCGGTACCGGCACCGGTGCGGCCCCGGTCATCGCCAAGGCGGCACGCGATCGCGGCATCCTGACCGTCGGCGTCGTGACCAAGCCCTTCACCTTCGAAGGCAATCGCCGCATGCGTTCGGCCGACGCCGGCATCGCCGAGCTGCAGGACCATGTCGACACGCTGATCGTCATTCCGAACCAGAATCTTTTCCTCGTCGCGAACCCCAACACGACGTTCAAGGAAGCCTTCACCATGGCGGATGAAGTGCTCCAGCAGGGCGTGCGCGGGATCACCGACCTGATGGTCATGCCCGGCCTCATTAACCTCGACTTCGCCGACGTGCGCAGCGTTATGCGCGAAATGGGCAAGGCGATGATGGGCACCGGCGAAGCCGAAGGCGATGGCCGTGCGCTCGAAGCGGCGCAAAAGGCGATCGCCAATCCGCTGCTCGACGGCGTGTCGATGGCGGGCGCGAAGGGCGTCATCATCTCGATCACCGGCGGCGAGGACATGCGCCTGATGGAGGTCGACGAGGCCGCGAACCATATTCGCGAGCTGGTCGATCCCGACGCGAACATCATCTGGGGCAGCGCCTTCAACGACAATCTCGACGGCAAGATCCGCGTGTCGGTGGTCGCGACCGGGATCGACAACAATGGCGAAACCGCGGCGCAGGCGTCGCCTGCCGCACGCAGCTTCTCCTTCGCTCCCGCGCGCGCGGCTGCGCCGGTACCGGTGGCCGAAGAGGTCGTCGAACCGGCGGTTCAGGAAGAACCCTTCGTCGCGGCGCCCGCGGAAGACAATGATCCGGCCCCCGGATTTTCGCTGGGCGATGTGACGGAGCCCGAGGCGGCCGCAGCTGTTGAAGAGGAGCCGATGGAATTGTCTCAGGTCGCCGCGACCTATGACGATACCGCCGACGAACTCGTGCTCGATGCGCCCGAGGCGCCCGTTGCCGGCTATCGTTCGCCGGCCGCCGCGGAGCCCGCGCCCGCGGAGGATGCACCTGCGCGATCGATTGGCGGCGGTACGTTGTTCGAACGCATGTCGCGTCTCTCGCGTGGGGCATCGACGCCCGACCCCGAAGAAGGCGGCAAGGAAGACGGGGTCGATATCCCGCGCTTCCTCGGGCGGCAGAACAACCAGTAACGGGGCTATCGAGCGGCCGCCCGCCGGGCACGGCAGGCCGGAAATCGGGATGATGCGCCCATGCGGCAAGCGAAAATGACGGCGAAGCCGGCGCGAGCGCGGCGCTATGTCGACGTGCTCGGCGCGCTGTTGTTTTCGGCCGTCGCCCTGCAGCCCGTTTACGCGCTGCAGGCGACGCCGCCCGACGCGGCGACGAAGGCGGCGATGCAAAAGCGCACGGCGGCGCGCACCTTGCTGTCGTCGTCGCTCGCCCGCATCGCGGCGAACAGCAGCGACACCGGCGCGCTGCTTGATGCCGGGCGCGCGTCGATCGAGCTCGAGGATTATCGCGCTGCGCTGGGCTTCCTCGTCCGCGCCGAACAGGCGAACCCGCGCGATGGCGCGATCAAGGCCGCGCTTGGTTCGACGATGGTCCATATGGAGAACCCGACGCGCGCGCTCGACTATTTCGGCGAGGCGCAGTTGATGGGCGCATCGGAACGGCTGTTTCTGGCCGACCGGGGGCTCGCGCGCGATTTGCTTGGCCAGCAGGATGCGGCGCAGCGCGATTACCAGCTCGCCCTGTCGATCACCCCCAATGACGAATTGACCCGACGTTATGCGCTGTCGCTCGGGATCAGCGGCGATGCCGACCGCGCGATCCAGATGCTGACGCCGCAACTGCGCGCGCAGGATCGCGGCGCGTGGCGTCTTCGCGCGATGATCCTGGCGATGAATGGCCGCGACAAGGAAGCAACCGACATCGTCAATGCGACGATGCCGCCCGCGATGGCGCAGAATATCATGCCTTATCTGACCCAGATGGATCGGCTCAACCCGGCGCAGCAGGCTGCGGCGGCACATTTCGGCCGTTTCCCGAACGGGCAGCTTGGTCCCAAGCGCAAACCGATCCAGGTTGCCGCCGCCACTCCGCTGCCGCCTTCGCCGGCCCCGGCGGCCACCGGCAAGCGCCAAACGGCGGGTGGAAAGCGGCAACCGATCACGTCGGCGACCCCTGCACCGATGAGTGTCGCGCGCAAGCCTGATCCCGCTCCCGCGCGCGTGCCCTCGCGTCCGGCGACCGTTTCGCCGCCGCTGGCAGCAACCGAGTCGCTGCGGCCGACGCCTGAAAACCCGTTCCCTGCGGCGGACAGTCCCCGTGTTCTTCCTACACCAGAAAACCCGTTTCCTGCGGTGGGCGATGCGAGGGTTCTACCGACACCCCAAAACCCGTTCCCTGCAGCCGGGGGAGCGGGTCCGGCCTTCGTGCCGGCATCCCCGCCCACGTCGGCGTCTCCGTCGGTACCGACGCCGGCCGGCGCGAATGGAACACCGCCGTCCGAACGCGTTGGTCCGGGTTTCTCTATTGCCGGCATGGGACGCGATACCGTCGATGCGCCATCGAGTGGGTCACCGACCGCGTCGCCGGCATCGGTTGCGGCAGCTTCTGGCGTGCCGGTCGCCGCCACGCCTGCGCCCGCTCCGGTTGCCGCGGCCACCCCGCTCGCTTCGCTCGCCGATATTGTCGGTTCGATCGAAATCCCGGCAGAGGAATTGACCCGGCCGGACAACGCGATCGGCGCCGACACGCTCGCCAAGCTGCTCGACGACAAGCGCAAGGCCGAGGCGGCCGAGGCGGCGAAGCGCGAAAAGGATGCCGCCGCTGCCAAGGCGAAGGCCGAAGTCGATGCGAAGGCCAAGGAAGAAGCGGCCAGGAAAAAGGCCAATCCGGCACGCGTCTGGGTCCAGATCGCAACCGGCGCCAATCCGAAGGCGCTCGCTTTCGACTATAATCGCTTTGCGAAGCGCAACGCGGCGCTGTTCAAGGGAAAAGCGGGCGCGACCGCCGAATGGGGGCAGACGCGGCGCTTGCTGGTCGGGCCGTTCGCGAACCGCAAGGCGGCGCAGGACTGGCTGAGCGACTATAAAAAGGCCGAAGGCGACGGCTTTCTCTTCGACAGCGAAATCGGGGAAACCGTCGAGCCGCTCAAGTGAGCCTGGCGGGTTGCGCCAGCGATCCCGCACGTAGTCGCGGGCGCCGCCACGCTGAACCCGGCCGCGTCGTGCGCGGGCCGCGTGATGCGTTCCAGCGCGACCGCGACCGCATCATCCATTCGATCGCCTTCCGCCGCCTGCGCCACAAGACGCAGGTGTTCGTCGCCCCCGACGGCGATCATTACCGCGTCCGTCTGACCCACAGCATCGAGGTCGCGCAGATCGGCCGCGGTATCGCACGCGCACTCGGGCTGAACGAAGATCTGACCGAGGCGCTGTGTCTCGCGCACGACATCGGTCATCCGCCTTTCGGGCACGCGGGCGAGGATGCGCTGAAGGCGGCGATGGCCGTGCACGGCGGCTTCGATCACAACGGCCATACGCTGCGCACGCTTGCGGCGCTCGAATGCCCCTATCCGCGCTTCGACGGCCTCAACCTGACGTGGGAAACGCTCGAAGGGCTCGCCAAGCATAATGGCCCGGTGACGAACCCCGGCTGGGCGCTCGCCGAAATCGACGGCGATTTCGGGCTCGACCTCGCCAGCCACGCCAGCCTCGAGGCGCAGATCGCGGCGGTCGCCGACGATATCGCCTATGACAACCACGATATCGACGACGGGCTGCGCGCGGGCCTGCTCGGCCTCGACCAGTTGATGGAGCAGCCCTTTGTCGCTGCCAATTATCGTGCCGTCGAGGACCGCTTCCCCGGCGCGCCGCGCGACCGGTTGCTGCGCGAGCTCGTGCGCGACCAGATCGGCGTGATGGTCAACGACGTGATCGCCGCGACAGAGGCGAATGTCGTCGAAGCCGGGGTGGAATGCGTCGATGACGTCCGTGCGGCAGGCCGGATGCTCGGCGGCTTCTCTCCCGAACTCGCGGCTGCAGAGCGCGACCTGAAGCGTTTCATGTACGCCAATCTCTACCATCATCCCGAACAGGTCGCCGCCGCGGAGGCCGCGAATAAGGTCGTGAGCGACCTTTTTGCCGCCTATGCCGACGACCCGCGCCTGATGGGCGAGGATTGGTCGGCGCGTCTGCCCGGCGAAGAATGCGCGACAAACCGGCATATCGGTGATTATATCGCGGGGATGACCGATCGTTTCGCCATCGACCGCTACGCCGACATTTTCGGCCGTCAAGCCGTGCCCGAGGCTTTGGCTCATGCCTGACGCGCTGATCGTCGGCGCGACCGGGATGATCGGATGCGCGGTGATCGAACGCTTCGGTTCCCATCCCGTCGCCGTCCTTGCGCGCCGCGAAGTCGAAGGGCTGGCGTCGCAGCACAAGGGACTGGTCGCACCCCCCGAACGCTGGAGCGACATCATCGCGGCCGAACAGCCGGCGGTACTGATCTCCTGCCTCGGCACGACGATCCGGCAGGCGGGGTCGCAGGCGGCCTTTCGCGCGGTCGACCATGACCTCGTGCTTGCCGCCGCGCGTGGCGCCAAGGCGGGCGGCACGCCGCATATGATCGCAGTCAGCTCCGTCGGCGCCGCCGCGAAGAATGGCAATTTCTATCTTCGTACCAAGGGCGAGACCGAAGACGACCTCCGCGCGCTCGGCTTCGATCGGCTCGACCTGATTCGCCCCGGCCTGCTCCGCGGTGACCGGCCCGGTCCGCAGCGGTTGGGCGAGGGGCTGGCGACGATCGCGGCGCCGCTCACCGATGCGCTGCTCCACGGCAGCTTCCGTCGCTACCGCTCGATTTCGGGCGACAGTGTCGCCGCGGCGATCGTCGCACTGGCGGGACACGGTGGTTCGGGCGTGCATATCCACGAAAACGACGCGATCCACGCGCTGGCCGATTGACTCCGCAAAAGGGCAGCGCCAAGGCTCGCAGCGTCTGTCGGGCCTCGCAAGAGATTCGACCGGCCGCGCGGGAGAGCGTGGGGGCAGGGTAACCGGCGCCTCACCACCGAAGGAGCAACCGCCCCGGAAACTCTCAGGTCAGCAGGACCGCGCAGGCTGGAACGGACACTCTGGAAAGCGTTCCGGCCTAAACCGGAACCACCGAAGGGGTAACTCCATCAAGAGATGGAGGAAAACTCTCAGGTTCCCGTGACAGAGGGGGCATGGCGACAAGGCGCGGCGATGGGCCGCGCATACGCCATGCAACCGCGGGAGACTGGCATGACCGACACCGAATTTACAGGCGACGAAGCGGCGATCGAGACCGCAACGCTGCCGCTTGACGCCTGGCACCGTGCGAGGGGCGGCCGCATGGTCGAATTCGCCGGTTACTGGATGCCGATTCAATATGAAGGCATCATGGCCGAACATCTGTGGGTCCGCGAAAACGCCGGCCTGTTCGACGTCAGCCATATGGGACAGCTCGCCCTTTCGGGCGATAGTGTCGCCGAAGCGCTTGAATTGCTCGTTCCCGGCGACATCTCGGCGCTGAAGCCCGGGCGGATGCGCTATTCGCTGCTGCTGGGTGAAGACGGCGGCATTCTCGACGATCTGATGATCACGAACGAGGGCGACCAATATGGCATCGTCGTCAATGGCGCTGTGAAGTGGGAAGATATCGGCCATCTGCGCGAAAATCTGCCCGACGATATCACCCTCAACCACAATGAAGATTATGGCCTGCTCGCATTGCAGGGGCCGAAGGCGGTCGACGCGCTCGCGCGGCTGGTGCCCGACGCCGCAAATCTTGTCTTCATGCAGGCGGCGCGTGCGACTTGGAACGGTCATGTGATCGCACTCAGCCGCTCGGGCTACACCGGCGAGGACGGGTTCGAGATTTCGCTGCCGAACGAGGCGCTTGAGGCCTTCGCCGATGCACTATGCGCGATGGACGAGGTAAAGCCGATCGGGCTCGGCGCGCGCGATTCGCTGCGGCTCGAGGCGGGCCTGCCCCTCTACGGCCACGACCTCACCACCGCGATCGACCCCGCCGAGGCCGACCTCGGCTTCGCGATCAGCAAGCGCCGCCGAGAAGAAGAAAATTTCCCCGGCGCCGCGCGCATTCTCGGCCATCTCGAAGACGGCCCGCCGCGCAAGCGCGTCGGTCTGCTCGTCGACGGCAAGTTGCCGGTGCGCGAGGGCGCCAAGCTGTTCGACGGTGAAAACGAGATCGGCGTCGTGACCTCGGGCGGCTTCGCGCCGAGCGTCGGCGCGCCGATCGCGATGGGTTATGTCCCGCGCGACCACGCCATCCCCGGAACCGCTATTGCCGCCGAAGTGCGCGGCAAGCTGGTCCATTGCACGGTCGCCGCGATGCCGTTCGTTCCGCATAATTATGTTCGTAAAACAGGAGGTTGACTGATGCCGCGTTATTTTACCGAAGAGCATGAGTGGATCGACGTCGACGGCGATGTCGCAACCGTCGGCATCACCGACTTCGCGCAGGGCCAGCTTGGCGATATCGTTTTCGTCGAGGTTCCCGACACCGGCGCCGAACTCAGCAAGGGCGGCGATGCCGCGGTGGTCGAATCGGTGAAGGCGGCAAGCGACGTCTATGCGCCCGTTGATGGTACCGTGACCGAAGGTAATGGCCAGCTCGAGGAAGACCCCGCACTAGTCAACTCGGATCCCGAGGGCGAAGGCTGGTTCTTTCGCATGACGCTCGGCGACAAGAGCCAGCTCGACGGCCTGATGGACGCCGCCGCGTACAAGGCTTTCTGCGACGCCCTGTAACCGATCGCCCCTCCCGCGGGCGGGAGGGGGAGGGATGCGATGACCGACACCGCGCTAACCAATTGCCGCCTGATGGTGGCGACGCCCATCTACGACGGCGCGCAGGGCACCTACGTCCGCGCGGCGCTCGATCTTGCGCTCCGCGCGCAGGCGATGGGCGTGGCGGTGCGGTTCGAATTCATCCTCTACCAGCCGTCGATCACCCGCGCGCGCAACATACTCGCCGCGATGTTCCTCGCGAGCGATTGCACGCACATGCTGTTCGTCGACGCCGACATCGATTTCTCGCCGGACGATGTGTTTTCGATGGTGCGGGCGATGGACGCGCATCCCGAGTGCGGCGTGCTCGGCGCGGCCTATCCGCGGCGAACGGTCAATTGGCGCAATGTCGCGCGTGCGGTCGACCTTGGGCTCGCGAAGGACGATCCGGCAGAACTTGCGCGCTATGCGGGCGACTATGCGCTGCATTTCCTGCATCCCGACCAGAGCTTCAAGATGACCGATCTCGTCGAACTGTCACGGCTCGGCACCGCGATGATGCTGATCCGCCGCGATGTGCTCGAAGGGCTGCGTGCGGCCTTGCCCGATCTCGTCTTCCGCCCCGACCCGGCCGAACGGCAGACGCACGGCGTCGGCGAACTCGAACCCGCCTGTTTTTGTCCGCTGATCGAGCCCGAAAGCCAGGCCCTGCTCTCGGACGATTACGCCTTTTGTCGCCGCGTCCGCGATGCGGGCTTTCGTATCTGGCTCGCGCCCTGGGTTCGCACGACCCACGCGGGGCCGACCGTTTTTTCCGGCACACTCGCCGACACCGCCCGGCTTTATTCCGTTAATCCAGCTTCTTCCCCGGAGTAGTTCATGCGTTATCTCCCCCTCACTTCCGACGACCGCGCCGCGATGCTCGCGACGATCGGCGCCGCGTCAATCGATGATCTCTTCGCGGACGTACCCGCCGAAGCGCGGCTCGACGGCCCGATCGCCGGCTTGCCGAACCACGCCAGCGAACTCGCGGTCGAACGCCATATGGGCGCGCTCGCACGTCGCAGCCGCGCCGCGGGAGACGGGCCCTTCTTCCTCGGCGCCGGCGCCTATCGCCACCATGTCCCCGCCAGCGTCGATCACCTGATCCAGCGCGGCGAGTTCCTGACCGCTTACACACCGTACCAGCCCGAAATTGCGCAGGGTACGCTGCAGATGCTGTTCGAATTCCAGTCGCAGGTTGCGCGGCTGCTCGGCACCGATGTCGCCAATGCGTCGATGTACGACGGCTCGACCGCCTGCTGGGAGGCGATCGTGATGGCGCGCCGCATCACCAAGCGCGCCAAGGCGCTGCTGTCGACCGGGCTCCACCCGCATTACCGCAGTGTCGCGCGCACGATGGCCAAATATACCGGCGACGTACTTGTCGACGGCGATCCGGGCCTCGAAGCGGGCACCGACTGGGCGGCTTTGGCGGACGGCATCGACAGGGAAACGAGCTGTGTGGTCGTGCAATATCCCGACATCCTCGGCCGCATCGACGATATGACCAGGCTTGCCGATGCGTGCCAGGCCGCGGGCGCGCTGTTGATCGCGGTCGTGACCGAACCCGTTGCGCTCGGCCTGATCAAGTCGCCCGGCGAAATGGGCGCCGACATCGTGGTGGGCGAGGGGCAATCGCTCGGCGTCGGGCTGCAGTTCGGCGGACCCTATGTCGGCCTCTTCGCGTGCAAGACCAAATATGTCCGGCAGATGCCGGGCCGCCTGTGCGGCGAGACGGTCGATGCCAACGGCAAGCGCGGCTTCGTGCTGACGCTTTCGACGCGCGAACAGCATATCCGCCGCGAGAAAGCGACGAGTAATATCTGCACGAACTCAGGCCTTTGTGCGCTGGCTTTCAGTATCCATATGACCTTGCTCGGCGAAGCGGGCCTTCGCCAACTCGCCGCAATCAACCATGGCCGCGCGAGAGCGGCCGCCGCCGAACTGGCGAAGGTCCCTGGCGTCTCGGTGCTGAACACCGGTTTCTTCAACGAATTCACGCTGCTGCTTCCATCCGAGGCGCGGCCGGTGATTCACAAGCTGGCGGAAAAGGATATCCTCGGCGGCGTCTCGCTGGGCCGCCTCTATCCTGACAACGCGGGCCTCGCGAACGGCCTCGTCGTTGCGGTTACCGAAACCGTCACCGAGGCGGATATCGTCGCCTTTGCCACGGTCCTGAAGGAGGTGCTGGCATGACCGCGCTCAATCGCGCCGGCTGGCGCCCCGAAATGAACATCGCCGGCGGCGTCGACGACACCACGACCTTTACCGGAAATCGCGCGCTGATGCTCGAGGAAGCGCTGATTTTCGAAATCGGCGGAACGGAAACCACCGGTGTCGATTTCGACGAAGCTGCGCCCGCCGCCGACCTCGGCGTGCTTGCGCGCACGGCGCCGATCGGCCTCCCGGGGCTCAGTGAATCCGAAACGGTGCGCCACTACACGCGCCTGTCGCGGCAGAATTACGCGATCGATCTCGGCCTGTTTCCGCTCGGCAGCTGCACGATGAAGCACAACCCGCGCCTCAACGAAAAGGTCGCGCGGATGCCGGGCTTTGCCGATGTCCACCCGCTGCAGCCTCAGGAAACGGTACAGGGCGCGCTCGCCGTCATCAATGAACTCGCCGTGTGGCTGATCAAGCTCACCGGCATGTATGGCGTTGCGATGTCGCCCAAGGCGGGCGCGCATGGCGAGCTGTGCGGCATCCTCTGCATCAAGGCGGCGCTCGAAGCGCGCGGCGAGGACCGCCGCGTCATCCTCGTCCCCGAAAGCGCGCATGGTACCAACCCCGCGACCGCGGCCTTTGCAGGCTTTACGGTCGAGGATATTCCCGCGACCGCCGAAGGCCGCGTGGATCTCGCGGCGCTCAAGGCCCGCCTTGGCCCCGACGTCGCAGGGGTGATGATTACCAACCCCAATACCTGCGGTCTGTTCGAGCGCGAGATGAAAGCCATCTCGGACGCCGTGCACGCGGCGGGCGGCTATGTTTATTGCGATGGCGCCAATTTCAACGCTATCGTCGGCCGCGTCCGCCCTGGCGATCTCGGCATCGATGCGATGCACATCAACCTCCACAAGACTTTCTCGACCCCGCACGGCGGCGGCGGTCCCGGTTCGGGGCCGGTGGTGTTGTCGGAGGCGCTCGCCCCCTATGGCCCGCTGCCCTTCGCCGCGCGCTACGCCGACGGGACTTATAAGCTGGTCGAAGAGGAAAATGCCGGCGAGGAGCACCCCGCAACCTTCGGCCGCATGACCGCCTTCCACGGCCAGATGGGCATGTTCACCCGCGCGCTGACCTATATTCTCAGCCACGGCGCCGACGGGCTCAAGCAGGTCGCCGAGGACGCGGTGCTCAACGCCAACTATGTCCTGCGCAGCCTGGAGGGCGTGCTCGACGCGCCCTTCGCCGCCTCGGGCCCCTGCATGCACGAAGCGCTGTTCAGCGACAAAGGTCTCGCCGAGGGCTTCTCGACGCTCGATATCGCCAAGGGACTGATCGACGAGGGCTATCACCCGATGACGGTCTATTTCCCGCTCGTGGTCCATGGCGCGATGCTCGTCGAGCCAACCGAGACCGAGAGCAAGGCGGCGCTCGACCAGTTCATCGGCGCGCTGCGCGGCATCGCGCTGCGCGCGAAGAACGGCGATCCGGCACTCAAGACCGCGCCGCATTTCGCCCCGCGCGCACGCCTCGACGAGACGCTCGCAGCGCGTAAGCCCATACTCGCCTGGGAGGGCTGATGACCGAACCCGCGCCCGGCCTCGAACGCCCCGAACCGCGATCCGGCGCCGGGTGCGTTGCGGCCGGTGCGTTGTTCGGGGTCGTAGCGCTCCTCGGCTGGCTCATCGCGATCACCGCCTACGGTCTCGTCGTCGAGCAGTGGGAGATGATCAAGGTCCGCCGCGAGTTCGGTTACGACTGGGTCTTCGTCTATGCGCCGCTGTTCGCCATCGGCCTCGGCCTTGCGACGGCCTTCCTCGTGTCGCGGCGCGCTTCCGCGGCGCGAATGACCTTGCTGATCACGGTCACCGGCGCCATTGCCTTGCTGGCGGGCGTTGTGCTCTTCGGGCTCGGCGGACTGATTTGATAAAGGCGGGGGACGCGCGATGAGCTGGGACAATATCTTTCTGTTGGCCAATTACTGGGCCTTCGCGGGCTGGATCGCGCTGGCCTTTCTGCCGCGTAGCCCGAAGATTCTTGCGGCGATCCTCTATGCCGGCGTCTTCCTGCTTTGCCTCGCCTACACGGTCCTGATCATCGGTTTCCTGACCGGCGGTATCGACTCGGGCGGATCGAGCGGCGCCGATTTCACGACGCTGAAGGGCGTGATGAAGCTGTTCGACAGCCCCGGCGGGGCGACCCTCGGGTGGATCCATTATCTGGCGTTCGACCTGTTTACCGGGATGTGGATCGCACGCGACGCGGACCAGAAGGGGTTCAGCCGCGCCGTGCAATTCCCCTTCCTGTTCCTGACCCTGATGGCCGGACCGGTCGGTCTGTTCGGCTGGCTGGTCGTGCGCGAGCGCCGTGCGCGGGCGCAGGCGAAAAAGTGACCGCGCAGCCCTGGATGCCGGGCGACGGCGCCGCGGCCGACAAGCGCCACGCGCCCGCGACGCTACGCAACCGTGATGCCATCGCGGCGGTTCTGGTCGATTGGCTGCCCACCAAGGGTATGGTGCTGGAGGTCGCAAGCGGATCGGGCGAGCACGCCGTTCACTTCGCCGCCGCCTTTCCGCAGCTCGACTGGCAGCCGAGCGATTCCGATCCCGCGGGGTTGACCTCGATCGCCGCCTATCGCGCTGAGGCCGGGCTGGCGAACGTCGCGCCACCGATCGCGCTCGATGCGGCTGCAAGTGCGTGGCCGGTCGACCGGGCCAACGCGATCCTCTGCATCAACATGGTGCATATCAGCCCGTGGGAGGCGACGCTCGGCCTGTTCGCAGGCGCCGCGGCGCTGCTCGCGCCCGGCGCACCGCTGATCCTCTACGGCCCCTATATCGAACCCGATGTGCCGACCGCCGAGAGCAATCTCGCCTTCGACGCCAGGCTGCGCGTTCGCGATCCGGCTTGGGGACTGCGCGATACCGACGCCGTCAAAACCGCCGCTGCGACCGCCGGGCTGACCTTTGCCGATCGCCGCGCGATGCCCGCGAACAATCTGATGCTGCTCTTCCGTCGAGCCTGACGATCGCGATCCGGCGTCAGGGCGTCAAGTCGAGTCGTTCGATCCGCGGCATCGGCTCTCTCTGATGCAGCCTCGAACCGGTGCTTCGTTCCCATCGCGCCGTCAGTGAATAGCGCTCGATCATGAAAAAGCGTTGGCGTGCGCCGCCCGATGGTGCCGCCGGGACATAAAGCCGTCCCGCTATCGAACGCAGAAGCGGGGTGGTCCATTCGGCGGTGCCCTGGTTCCGCAGGATTTCAGCCTCTTCGACGCGGCCTTCGTCATTGACCCAGAAACCGATGTCGACCCACCTGTCGACGGTGCTCATCAAGCTGCGATGGCTGGTGTTGCCACTGCGGGTTGCTCGCACGGCGTCGGCGGGATTCTGCGTTAAGGGAGGCGCATAGAGCAGCGCAGGCCGCTCCATACCGCCCTCCGCGATCATTCTCGCGATGAGCGCATCGGTGGAGTTCTGGACTCCAGCCGCACGATCGAGCCGCAACTGGAGCAGTTCGCCGACGAGTGCATATTTTTCGGCCCCCGGGGTGGGATTTGCTATATATTTCGCAATCTCCTTGCGCGCTTTCATCAATCGCCAGTCCTCTGCGTGCTTCGGCTGGGCCCGGATGACGAGCAGCGAGAGATAACGGATATGTGCAAGAGCAGCGATTTGGGGGCGGCCATGGTTCAGCGCATACCGCTCCATCGCCAGATATTTGGCCTCGGCTTCGTCGGGATAGCCCATTTTCAGCCGTGAATCGCCCAGGTCTAGCTCGGCGGTCAGCATATGGGGGTCATTGGCCGGCAGGTGATCACGGAGCGTGTCGCGCCGCTCAAACAAGGAATGGCGATAGATTGTCGCTTCCCCCAGATGCGAGGCGACATTTGCCTGCGCGTTGAGCAGATCGGCCACCCCGAGTGGCAAAGCCGCCTTATGGCGCCGATTGCGATCGAGCGATTTCCTGAGCGTTTTCTGCGCATCCTTATAAGCGCCCGCGACGAACTGGTTCTCGGCATGGACGAGCGTTGCTTTGACGTCTTCGTCGGGTGCGCATCGCCGCGCGATGCAGGCCGCAAGATCAGCACCGGACCTCGACAGCGGGATCGCGGTTACGATGATTTCGGCATTCGCTTCGAGGGCGACGTTGCTGGACCCGCCAGCCGTCGCCGCAGTCCCGGAAAGCGCCAAAATGGCTATAAGGGCGAATGATTTCATGGATTTGCTACCCTCCCGAGAATGATGTCTAATATCAGCTTGGCTCTCGTGCAATCGATCGAACCCGTGTCTCCGGCACCTGTCGATAGCGACAGGTGAACCGATCGGCGCTTTACCTCGGCGGCGTAGCCGCTAGCCTTTGCGAAACGCGCGGAAAACGACGCGATTCGAGGAGAGAGAGGCGATGGGCCGCGATGTTTCGGACCTTTTTACATTCGACGAATTCCTGACCCATTGGGCGGGCGGGCGTCCGGACCGCGTGGCGATGCGCGAGGAGGATCGCGTCTATACCTACGCCGAGCTCGACGACCGCACCGCGCGTGCAGCGTCGGCGCTGATCGCGGCAGGGCTCAAGAAGGGCGACCGCGTCGCGTGGATCGGCAAGAATAGCGATCTCTATTTTACCCTCTTCTATGGCGCGGCGCGTGCCGGGATCGTGATGGCGCCGATCGGCTGGCGCCTGTCGCCGACCGAATGGGCGTTCATCGTCAACGACACGCAAGCGAAGATGGTCTTCGCCGGGCCAGGGTTTGAGGGGCTGGCCGACCAGCTCGCGGGCAAGCTGGAGAACGATCCCGCGATCATTGGCGCCCCCGAGGCATGGGCGATGATCGATGGTGCTGTGCGTGCGGCTTTCGAACCGTCCGGCGCCAACGACGCGGTCCTCCAGCTCTATACCTCGGGCACCACGGGCAATCCCAAGGGCGCGGTGCTGTCGAACCACAATCTTTTCGCGCTGCGCAAACATTCGAACAGCCTCGACCTGCCCTATACCAAATGGGAGGATGACGAGGCGGTGCTCGTCGCGATGCCATGCGCGCATATCGGCGGCACCGGGCTTGGCATCATGGCGCTCGCGGCGGGGCTGCCCGGCGTGGTGCTCGCCGAATTCAATCCTGACGGCGTATTCGACGCGGTCGAGCAGCACGGTGTCACGCGCTTCTTCATGGTCCCCGCGGCGCTGCAGATGTTGCTGATGCATCCGCGCTGCGCCAGCGTCGACTACAGCCGCCTCAAATATATCCTCTACGGCGCCGCGCCGATCCCGCTCGAACTGCTGCGCCAGTGCAT
>JALDYH010000085.1:0-15758 GCA_032154175.1 Sphingopyxis sp.
GCGCCGCCCTTCGTGATGCCGCCGATTGTGGGGGGAAAGGAGGCAGGCGGCATCCGAACTGCAATGCCGTCATCGTCCATCACAATGGTTAACGACATATTGATATCCAGACCGGTTCGCGACGAGCCGAGCGCCCATCTGCGCGAACGGGAAGTTGCATTCTCGCATATCTCAGTCGCTTCAAGCATGTCGTGCGGCAACCTTGCGGCATCGCTCCAACGCCCGCCCGATATGCTTTTCGACGGACTTGCAGCTCATGCCGAGTTCGTCGGCAATCTCCCGGTAGGTGTTCGCGGGAATGACGAAGTATAGAGTGGAGCGGCACCTTTCGGCCGATTGCCGCCCTACCCGTGCGGCTTGATGAGATATTTCTCACCGGTGCGTTTCGCATTGTAGGCCTGCGCCGTATCGACATCCAGCGCCTCGGCCAGCGAGATTTCATGGCTGTAGTGGCTCTTGAAGGTGGTCGTCAGTTCGTCGACAACCCGTTTGCGCATCCGGCCCACGACTTCCATACCCGCCTTCGCCATGAAGGGCGTCAGCAGGAAGCCGCCAAGCGCCCAGGTCAGGCCAAAGCTGCGCGCCGAGAAAGTCGTCGGCGACAAGTCGAGCGCGCCATAGATATAGACCTGCTTGAACGTGTCCGAGCCGTAGCGACTGTACGTCGTCATGCGTTTGACCGCCGCGGCTTCCATCGCGGTCAGGATCTGGCCGGCGAGCTTGCCGCCGCCGGTCGCATCGAAACCGATCGTCGCGCCGGTTTCAACGATCGCCTCGACCAGTCGCTCCATGAAATCGTCGGCGCTGCTGTTGACGATATATTTCGCGCCGATGCCCTTCAGGATTTCGACCTGCGCGTCGCTGCGCACGATGTTGACGAGCGGGATGCCGTCCTTCGCGCAAATCTTGGCCAGCATCTGGCCGAGGTTGGACGCAGCGGCGGTGTGCACGATCGCGCTGTGGTTCTCCATGCGCATCGTTTCGGTAAACGCGAGGCTGGTCAGCGGGTTGACGAAACAGGAAGCACCATCTTTCGGATCGGCCCCGTCGGGAAGCGGCATCACCATCTGCACAGGCAGGCAGCGATATTCGGCATACATTTCGCCGCCGAGCAGAGCGACGGTCTTGCCGAGCAACGCCTGCGCCTCGGGCGAATCCCCCGCCGCGACCACCGTGCCGCAACCCTCGTTCCCGATCGCCAGCGCATCGCCGATCCGCCCGCCCATCGCGCGCATGCCCGCGGGCGGCACGTCGGCGGTGATCACGGGCAGGCCATCGCGCGTCGAAGCCCGCGCGGTCGACATGTCCGCGCCGCCGAACAACAGGCCGAGGTCCGACGGATTGATCGGCGCGGCGAGCACCTTCACCAGCACTTCATGCGGCTTCGGTGCCGGCATCGGACGGCGCGCGAGCGACACTTCGAGCTGCCCTTCGGGCTTCACGAGCGTGAGCATGGTGAGGTTCGTTTCAGGCAGGTCGGTCATCATGCGTCTCCCGTGTTCGGTTTCTCGATGAAACGGAAATAGGGCGCGGCCGCACCGCTGGCAATGCCCGGCAGATCAGCCCGGCGAATATTCCGCCGCGAGCCGCAGAACCTCGCCGGCAAGTTCCTTCCGGCAGATCAGCAGGTCGGGGAGATATGGGTCGGCGCAATTATAAACAAGCGGCGATCCGTCGACCCGGCTGACGTGCAGTCCTGCCGCGGCGGCGACCGCCGCGGGCGCGCAATTATCCCACTCATATTGCCCGCCGGTGTGGAGATAGATGTCGGCCTCGCCGCGCACGACCGCCATCGCCTTCGCGCCGGCGGAACCCATGGCGAGCAGCTCAGCGCCCATCCTTTCGGCGACATGGAGGGCTTCCGCGGCCGGCCGGGTCCGGCTGACCAGCATCTTCGGCGGGACGTTCGCGGGCTTGAGCGGCGTTGGCATTCCCGACGTCAGCGTCAGGCCCAGCCCGGGCAATGCCACCGCCCCGACCGTCGGCACGCCGTCGACCGCAAGCGCGACATGGACGGCCCAGTCATCCCGCTCTTCGCTATATTCGCGAGTGCCGTCGAGAGGGTCGATGATCCATGCCCGGCGGCTGTCGCACCGCACGACATTATCCTTCTCTTCCTCCGAAAGGATCGCATCGCCGGGTCGCGCAGCCCGCAATTCGTCCATCAGCATCGCATTGGCGCGCGTGTCGCCGGCCTGGCCGAGGGCCTTGCCCGCGAACTCGCCCGATGCCTGAAGATCGAGCAGGATCGCCCCCGCTGAGCTGGCCAGCCGTTCGGCAAGCTGTTCGTCGGTTTCCTCCACGGTCATATCTACCCCAGCAAGCGATCGATGATCAGGTCGGCGGCTTCTTCGGGCGTCGTCGCGGTCGTGTCGATCCGGATTTCGGGACTCTCGGGCGCCTCATAGGGACTGTCGATACCGGTGAAATTCTTAAGCTGACCGGCGCGCGCCTTTTTATAGAGGCCCTTGACGTCGCGGCGCTCCGCCTCGGCGAGCGGCGTATCGATGAAGACTTCGATGAACTCGCCGTCGGGCAGCATGCTGCGTACCATTTCGCGCTCGGCGCGGAAGGGCGAGATGAAGGCGGTGATGACGATGAGGCCGGCGTCGCTCATCAGCTTTGCGACTTCGCCGACGCGGCGGATATTCTCGATCCGGTCGGCCTCGGTAAAGCCGAGATCGCGATTGAGGCCGTGACGGACATTGTCGCCGTCGAGCAGGAAGCTGTGACGGTTCATCCGGTGCAGCTTCTTTTCGACGAGGTTGGCGATCGTCGATTTGCCCGATCCCGACAGGCCGGTAAACCAGAGCAGCGCTGGCCGCTGGTTCTTGAGGTTCGCGCGCATGTCGCGGTCGATGTCGGTCGCCTGCCAGTGGACATTCTGCGCGCGGCGGAGGCTGAAGTGCAGCATACCCGCCGCGACCGTCGCGTTGGTCAGCTTGTCGATCAGGATGAAGCCGCCGAGCGTGCGGTTGTCGCCATAGGCTTCGAAGGTGATGGGCTTGTCGGTCGACAGTTCGACGACGCCGATACCGTTCAATTCGAGCGTCTTCGCCGCGAGGTGATCGAGCGTGTTGACGTTGATCTCGTACTTCGGCGCCTGGACCGTCGCCGAAACGCTCTGCGTCGCGAGCTTCAGCCAATAGGCGCGGCCCGGAATCATCGCCTCGTCGGCCATCCACACAAGCGTCGCCTCGAACTGGTCGGCAGCCTCGGGCGGCGCGTCGGCCGCAGCAATCACATCGCCGCGCGAACAATCAACCTCGTCGGCAAGCGTCAGCGTGACCGACTGCCCAGCGACCGCTTCGTCGAGGTCGCCCTCAAGGGTGACGATGCGGTCGACCGTCGTCGTTTTCCCGCTCGGCAGAATGCGCACGGCATCGCCCGGCCTCACCTTGCCGCTCGCGAGCTGCCCCGAGAAGCCGCGGAAGTCGAGGTTCGGGCGGTTGACCCATTGCACCGGCAGACGGAACGGCTTCGCTTCGTCGGCGGCGCTGCCGATCTCGACATTTTCGAGATGCTCGATCAGTGCCGGCCCCTTGAACCAGGGCGTGTTGTCCGACAGCGCGGTGATATTGTCTCCCTTGAATCCCGAGATCGGGATCGCGGTGAAGTTGGTGATGCCGATCTCGCTCGCAAAGGCGCGATACGCCAGCGTGATGCGGTCGAACACCGCCTTGTCATATCCGACAAGGTCCATCTTGTTCACCGCCAGCACGATATGCTTGATGCCGATCAGGTGCGCGAGGAAGCTGTGGCGGCGCGTCTGCGTGAGCACGCCCTTGCGCGCGTCGATCAGGATGACCGCAAGGTCGGCGGTCGATGCGCCCGTGACCATGTTGCGCGTATACTGCTCGTGGCCGGGCGTATCGGCGACGATGAACTTGCGCTTCTCGGTGGTGAAAAAGCGGTACGCGACGTCGATCGTGATCCCCTGCTCGCGCTCGGCGGCGAGGCCGTCGACGAGCAAGGCGAAGTCGATCTCCTGCCCCTGCGTGCCGACGCGCTTGCTGTCGGCTTCGAGCGCGGCAAGCTGATCCTCGAAGATCATCTTGCTGTCATAGAGCAGGCGGCCGATCAGCGTCGACTTGCCGTCGTCGACCGAACCACAGGTGATGAAGCGGAGCAAAGATTTCTGCTGATGCTGTTCGAGATAGGCGTCGATATCCTCGGCGATCAGCGCGTCGGTGACGTAAACAGGATCGGTCATCAGAAATACCCCTCCTGCTTCTTCTTCTCCATCGAAGCGTCGCCGCCATCCTTGTCGATGATGCGTCCTTGCCGCTCGCTGGTGGTGGTCAGCAGCATTTCCTGGATCACCTCGGACAGTGTGCTGGCTTCGCTCTCGACCGCACCGGTCAGCGGATAACAGCCGAGGGTCCGGAAGCGCACCGAGCGTTCGACCGGCGTCTCGCCGGGCAGCAGCGGGAACCGCTCGTCGTCGACCATCAGCAGCAGGCCATCGCGCTCCACCGTCGGGCGCGGGGCGGCGAAATAGAGGGGCACGATCGGGATATTCTCGCGCGCGATATATTGCCAGATGTCGAGCTCGGTCCAGTTCGAGATCGGGAAGACGCGGATGCTCTCCCCTTTCGCCTTGCGGGCGTTGTAGAGGTTCCAGAGCTCGGGGCGCTGCTTCTTCGGGTCCCAGCCGTGGCTTGCGGTGCGGAAGGAAAAGATGCGCTCCTTGGCGCGGCTTTTTTCCTCGTCGCGGCGCGCACCGCCAAAAGCGACGTCGAATCCGTGGAGGTCGAGCGCCTGCTTCAGTCCTTCGGTCTTCCACATGTCGGTGTGAAGCGGACCGTGATCGAAAGGATTGATCCCGCGCTCCTTCGCCTCGGGGTTCTGATAGACGATCAGTTCCATGCCGCTCTCGCGCGCCATGCGGTCGCGCAGCTCGTACATCGCCTGGAATTTCCATGTCGTATCGACGTGGAGCAGCGGGAACGGCGGCGGCGAGGGATAGAAGGCCTTGCGCGCGAGATGCAGCATCACCGCGCTGTCCTTGCCCACGCTGTACAGCATCACGGGCTTGGCCGCGTCGGCCATCACTTCGCGCATGATATGAATGCTCTCGGCCTCGAGCCGGTCGAGATGGGTCAGCTCCAGTGATTTTGTCTGTAAATCAGACGACAACAAACTCGCCTCCTCGCGCTTCCGCCGTGGAGAGCGGAATAGGGCATTTTTCATCTAGTCATACGTCCAAACGGACGGGGTAAGGAGGTCGCCGTACCGCCGCGTGATGCAAGGGAGCAAACATTATGGCCTTTCGACGCTGCAAGCCAGACTTGGGGTGTGGGTCATGCGGCGGCATCAACCCGTGCCCGCCGCCACTCGGCCGCGATCGCGCCGATGGTTTCGAGCGCGTGCGCTAGCCGCGCCGCGATTTCGGGGAGCGCGCGCCACGCCGGATCGGCGATCAACCCGAGTTCGCGGCGGAAATCATAACCCGCGACCTTGAGCGGCACGACGCCGTCGATCGCGAGCGACACCGGCGCGGTGGTGATGCCGATCCCTGCGGCGACCATGCGCAAGCAGCGCTCGTCGCTCTCGCTGCGCAACGCGAAGCGCGGGCGGACGCCGTGGCGCGTGAAGAAGCGGCTTGTCGCGTCGAGAAATTCGCACGACCGGCGCGCGATCATCGTTTCGGCGGCAAGTTCTTCGGGGCCAACCTCGATGCGCCCGGCGAGCGGATGGTCCGATGCGATGAACATCGCGAGCGGCTCTTCATAAAGCGGCAGAATATGGCCACCGCGCTCGCCGGCACGTAACGGCACGAGCGCGATATGGATGCGGCCGCTGCCCAGCGCGGCGCGCAGTTCGGAATCGCTGTTTTCGACCAGCTCAATCGCAAAACCCGGCCGCAAAGCGGCAGCGATCGCCTGTAGCAGCTCGGCGGGAACCGAACGGATGACGCCAAGCTTGAGTTCGGCGGCCCGACGGTCATCCGCGCGCCCGAAACTGTCGGCGGCGCGAAAGCCGCGTTCGAGATCGCGCGCGATCGGCAGGAAGCGCCCGCCGGCCTCGGTCAGCCGGATCTGGCGGCGGTTGCGAATGAACAGCGGCGTGCCGACCAGCTTTTCGAGCTCGGCGATGCCGGTCGACAGCGCCGGCTGCGTGACGCGAATGCGCAGCGCCGCCTGCGTAAAGCTGCCGGCGTCGACGACGGCGAGGAACTGGCGAATGTGAGCGCGCTTAATCATAGATTTTACTTATGCTAAACCTGTGATCGTTTCAATTTCCCTATGCTGAGATTTTGATGCACTATCGCGGGCCTGCCCTGCCCCTTGATCGATAGGTAATCCATGCGCGCCACCCCCGATTTCGATTTCGCGCTCGGCGAAACCGCCGACATGATCCGCGACACCACCGCCCGCTTCTCCGACGAACAGATCGCGCCGCTGGCAGCAAAGGCCGATGCGGAAGACTGGTTCCCGCGCGACGAATTGTGGACGCAGATGGGCGACCTCGGGCTGCACGGCATCACCGTCGAGGAAGAGTTCGGCGGCCTCGGCCTCGGCTATCTCGAGCATGTCATCGCGGTCGAGGAAGTCAGCCGCGCGTCCGGCGCCATCGGCCTTTCCTATGGCGCGCACTCGAACCTCTGCGTCAACCAGATCCGCCGCTGGGGCAATGCCGCGCAGAAGGCGAAATATCTCCCCAAGCTGATCTCGGGCGAACATGTCGGCAGCCTTGCCATGTCCGAAGCCGGCGCCGGCAGCGACGTCGTATCGATGAAGCTGAAGGCCGAGAAAAAGGGCAGCGGATACGTCCTCAACGGCACCAAATTCTGGATCACCAACGCGACCTGCGCCGACACACTCGTCGTCTATGCGAAAACGAGCCCCGAAGCCGGATCGCGCGGCATCACCGCCTTCCTGATCGAAAAGGACATGCCGGGGTTCAGCATCGGGCAGAAGATCGACAAGGTCGGCATGCGCGGCTCGCCGACCGCCGAACTCGTCTTCACCGATTGCGAAGTGTCCGAAGAACAGGTGATGGGTCCTGAAAATGGCGGCGTCGGCGTGCTGATGTCGGGGCTCGACTATGAGCGCGTCGTGCTCGCGGGGCTCCAGCTCGGGATCATGCAGGCGTGCCTCGACACGGTCATTCCCTATGTCCGCGAGCGCAAGCAGTTCGGCAAGCCGATCGGCTCGTTCCAGTTGATGCAGGCGAAGGTCGCCGACATGTATGTCATGCTCCAGTCGGCGCGATCCTATGTCTATAACGTCGCCAAAGCGTGCGACGCGGGGCAGACGACGCGCTTCGACGCCGCAGGCTGCATCCTCCTCGCCAGCGAGAATGCCGTGAAGGTCGCAGGCGAAGCGATCCAGGCGCTCGGCGGTGCGGGCTATACCAAGGACTGGCCGGTCGAACGTTACTGGCGCGACGCCAAGCTGCTCGACATCGGCGCGGGTACGAACGAGATCCGCCGCATGCTGATCGGCCGCGAACTGATCGGCGCCGGCGCGTGATCTGGCTCTGGCTGTCGGCCGCCTTCATGGTGACGACGGCCGGGGTTCATTCGGTGCTCGGCTATCGGCGGCTGATCATGCCGTTGCTCCGCACGAGCGATGGCGCGCTTGCCGATCCGCTCACACGGCGGATCATTCGGTTCGCGTGGCACGCGACAGCGGTGCTGATGCTGATTTCGGCGGCAGCGACCGCATGGCCAGGCACGCCAAACGGCTTGCTGATCGTCATCGGCGGCGGCTGGCTTGCCACCGGGCTGTTTAACGCCGCCTACACGAAGGGCCGCCATATCGCATGGCCGGCGCTCACCGGCGCGGGCATCCTTGCCCTGATCGGAGCACTGGCATGAGCGTGCGCGGGCTTGTCCATCATATCGACCTGACGGTCAGCGACATCCCGCAGTCGCGCGCCTTCTATGACAATATACTTGGTTTCCTCGGCTATCGGCGCTCGGCCGACCACGACAATGGCAGCGATTGGGATCGCGTTGGCGAGCCCTTTCATTCGATCGGCATATTGAAGGCACGTGGCGACGGCGCCGAACGATCGCATGACCGATATTCGCCCGGCCTGCATCATCTTGCCTGGACGAGCGACAGCCGCGAGGATGTCGACCGGCTCCACGCGCTGTTGCTGGAAATCGGCGCGACGATCCTCGATGCCCCCGCCGATTATCCGCGCTATGGCCCCGATTATTACGCTGTCTTCTTTGCCGATCCCGACGGGCTGAAGCTCGAATATGTGCATGGCACGACGGCGAGCGAATTATGAGCGACCTTCGCGTCTCCGGGTTCGACCATATCGTACTGTGCGTGCGCGATGTCTCGGCGACGCGCGCCTTCTATGAACGCGTGCTCGGCATGGCCTCGCGCGAGGAACGGCCGGGCAAATATTCGCTGCAATTCGGTACCCACAAGATCAGCCTGCAGGACGCCGCAACATCGCCCGCTATCGCGCGCGACACGGTTCCGGGCAGCGGCAATTTCTGCCTGCTCGGCAATGCGCCGATCGAGGCGTGGCGCAGGCATCTGGTCGAACAAGGTGTCGAAATCATCGACAGCGGACTGCGCGACGGAGCGACCGGAACGATCTCGTCGCTCTATTTCCGCGACCCCGATGGCAATCTGGTCGAGGTCAGCAACCTCGTCGAGCCGCGATGAACGATAGCCTGCTGACCGTCCTGCAATATTATGGCGCGGGCGCTGCCACGCTTGCGGCGCTGCTCGTGTCGCTCAATCTCGGCCGGCGCTGGACCGGCTGGGCGTTTGTAGTCTTTGTGACAAGCAGCATAGCCCTTATCGCATGGGGTTTCCTGCAGCCCGACAGCGAAGGCATCGGGTGGCAGAATATGGCATTGCTGATCATCAACGCGATCGGCGTCTATCGATACCTGATCCTGAAGGAAAAGCCCGGCGCATCGTCCGGCGAAGGCGAGGCGAAATGACGCCTCGCCCCGCCCGCTCATCAGCCCCAGACGCGAACGCGCTTGTCGGGCGCGAGGTACAGCTTGTCGCCTTCCTTGACGTCAAACGCCTTGTACCAGGCGTCGAGGTTGCGCACCGTCAGCGCGCGGTACATGCCCGGCGCGTGGCCGTCGGTCGCGACGCGCGCGCGCAGCGCCTCGGCGCGCATCTTGGTCGCCCACGTCTGTGCAAAGGCGATGAAGAAACGCTGGTCGCCGGTAAAGCCGTCGATCACGGGCGCTTCCTTGCCGCCGAGCGACGCGCGGTACGCGTCGTATGCAGCCTGAAGCCCCGCAACGTCGGCGATATTCTCGCCCAACGTCAATTTGCCGTTGACCGCGAGGTCGGGGAACGGCTTGTACGTGTCGAACTGCGCCGCGAGCGCATCGCCCGCCGCGTTGAACTTCGCCAGATCCGCCGGGGTCCACCAGTTGCGCAGCGCGCCCGTGGAATCGAAGGCCGCGCCATTGTTGTCGAAGCTGTGGCTGATCTCGTGGCCGATCACTGCGCCGATCGCACCATAGTTGAACGCGGGGTCCGCCTTCGCATTGAAGAAGGGCGGTTGCAGGATCGCAGCTGGGAAGTTCAGCGCATTCTGCACCGGCAGGTTCACCGCGTTGACGGTCTGCGGGACCATCCACCATTCGCCCTTGTCCATCGGCTTGCCGATCTTGGCGAGCTGGTGCGCATATTCGGCCCTCTGCCCCGCAACCTCGTTCGCATAGGCATCAGCGCCCACCGTGTAGCTGCCGTAGTCGCGCCATGTGTCGGGGTAGCCGACACCCACCGCGATTGTTTCGACCTTCTTGATCGCTTCTTTCTTGGTTTCGGACGCCATCCAGTCGATCGTGTTCACGCGGGTCGCGAAGGCCGCCTTGATGTTCTTCACCATATCGCCGACTTCGGCTTTGGCCGCGGCGGGGAAATATTTGTCGGCATAGGCCTTGCCCACCGCGTCGCCGAGATAGACGTCGAGCGCATCGAGCGCGCGCTTTTCGCGGCCGCGCTGCTGCGGCGTGCCCGCCATCGTCGTGCCGTAGAAGGTAAAGTGCGCGCTATCGATCGCGCTCGGCAGCACATCGGCATGGCTGTTGATCTGATGGAAGGCGAGCCAGTCCTTCCACGCGTCGAGCGGTTCGGACGCGACGAGCGCCGACAGGCCGGTGATCGCCTTCGCATGATACGCGCCGAACTTCGACGCACCGTCGAGTTTCGCGGCGCTCATGAACGCAGGCCAGTCGATGCCGGGCGCCTTTTTGGCGAAGTCGGCTTTGGCCCAGACGTCGGCCGACTTGGTGAAGTCTTCGCTCTGCTCGCGGGTCGCGTGGGTCTTGGCGATCTTGACCTCGAGGTCATAGATGCGTTTGGCCTTCGCAGCGGCGTCGCTCTGTCCCGCAGCGGTCAGCAGCTTCGCGATATAGGCCTGATAGGCGGTGCGGATGCTCGCCATCTTGGGATCGGCCGACAGATAATATTCGCGCTCGGGCATGCCGAGCCCGCCCTGCAGCAGATAGGGGATGACCTCGCCGGGGGTCGCGAGGCCCTGCGTCACGAACACGCCGAAGAGGTTCTCGGTCTGGAAATTGGTGGCGTTGAGCGGGTCGACGTCGGCGCGAAGCTGTTCGCCGAGTACCTTCGACAGCGCGGCCTTGTCGGTGATCGCGGCGAAGCGCGCGAGGTCGGCGGCGACGGGCTTCATCCCCGCGGCATCGATCGCCTTCACATTGGTGAAGGCCTTGTAGAAAGCGGCGATACGGCCTTCGTTCGTGTCGGCTGCGGCATCGCCCTTGACGATCGCATCGACCAGTTCGCGGTTGCGCTTCTCGGTTTCGAGCTGCGCGACGTAGAAGGCGCCGATCGACGAGCGGTCGGCAGGAATTTCGTTCGCCTTGTCCCAATTGCCGTTGGCATAGGCATAGAAGTCGTCGCCGGGCTTCGCGGCGGCATCCATCGCGGCCTTGCTGATCCCGATATCGGTGCCGACGGTATAAGCCGCGGAGCTGTCCTTGCCGCTACTACAGGCGACGGGTCCCGCGAGAATCGCGGCGGAGGACAGAAGAACGGCAAAGACAGCTTTTTTCATAAGAATGACCTTGTTTTGTCACGGATAGGCAGACGGCCGACGCGTGGGAAAATCCGGTTTCAATACCAACCAATTTCGGCCTGCTGCGCTTTTCAATCGACGAGCGACGGGTTAGTTCCGAACCGATTTCCAGGAGAGACGATACAGTGAGCGCACCGGTTCTAGGCACCAGCATCAATGCGGACAGCGACGAATATCGCACCCGCAGCGCGCATAATCGCACGCTGACCGACGCGCTGCGGTCGGCGGTCGCCGAAGCCGCGCTCGGCGGCAACGAAAAATCGCGCGAGCGGCACACGAGCCGCGGCAAATTGCTGCCGCGCGAACGTGTCGAACGGCTGCTCGATCCGGGTGCCCCCTTCCTCGAAATCGGCCAGCTTGCCGCGAACGATCTGTATGACGGCGAAGTGCCGGGCGCGGGGCTGATCTGCGGCATCGGGCAAGTGTCGGGGCGCCAGTGCATGATCGTGTGCAACGACGCAACGGTGAAGGGCGGCACCTATTATCCGATGACCGTCAAGAAGCACCTGCGCGCGCAGGAGATTGCCGAGGCGAACCGCCTGCCGTGCATCTACCTCGTCGACAGCGGCGGCGCGAACCTGCCGCATCAGGATCAGGTCTTCCCCGACCGCGACCATTTCGGGCGCATCTTCTTCAACCAGGCGAATATGTCGGCGAAGCGCATCCCGCAGATCGCCTGCGTGATGGGAAGCTGCACCGCGGGCGGCGCCTATGTCCCGGCAATGTCGGACGAGACGGTGATCGTGCGCAATCAGGGCACGATTTTTCTCGCCGGCCCGCCGCTGGTGAAGGCCGCGACGGGCGAGGAAATCAGCGCCGAGGATCTGGGCGGCGGCGACCTGCACGCGAAGAAATCGGGCGTCGTCGACCATCTGGCCGAAAATGACGAACATGCGCTGACGATCGTCCGCGACATCGTCAGCCATCTGGGCGAAAACGCGGGTTTCGAGGTTCTGCTCAAGGACCCGCGGCCACCCAAATATGCCGGCGAAGAGCTGTACGGCGTCATCCCCGACGACGTCCGCGCGCCATACGACGTGCACGAGGTGATTGCGCGCATCGTCGACGCCAGCGAGTTCCACGAATTCAAGGCGAGCTACGGCAGCACGCTGGTGTGCGGCTTCGCGCATATCTGGGGCATCCCGGTCGCGATCCTCGCGAACAATGGCGTGCTGTTCAGCGAGTCTGCGGTCAAGGGCGCGCATTTCATCGAACTCGCGCAGCAACGGCGCATTCCCCTGCTCTTCCTCCAGAATATCAGCGGCTTCATGGTCGGCGGCAAATATGAAGCCGAGGGCATCGCCAAGCATGGCGCGAAGCTGGTGACGGCGGTCGCGACCGCGACGGTGCCGAAGATCACCGTGCTGATCGGCGGCAGCTTCGGCGCAGGCAATTACGGCATGTGCGGGCGCGCCTATAGCCCGCGTTTCCTGTTCAGCTGGCCCAACAGCCGGATCAGCGTGATGGGCGGCGAGCAGGCGGCGTCGGTGCTGGCAACTGTCCACCGCGACGCCGACAAATGGTCCCCCGAGGAGGCCGAAGCCTTCAAGGCGCCGATCCGCCAGAAATATGAGGACGAAGGCAATCCCTATCACGCCACCGCGCGCCTCTGGGACGATGGCATCATCGACCCCGCCCAGACGCGCGACGTCCTCGGGCTCGCCTTTGCTGCAACGCTGAGCGCCCCGGTCGAGGACCGCGGCTTCGGCGTGTTCCGGATGTGACGGCGATGAGCGATGCACCCGACCGCCTGTTCATTCTCGATCGCGAGTTCGACGATCCCGCGTTTCCGGGCTCGACCTTCTATTGCCGCGATTGCATCCTCGTCGAAGGCCTGCTCGCGATGTTCCCCGATCGCACGACCCATCTCGAGGTGATCCGCGTGCCATGGCCGCGTCCGCGCCCGCTCGTCGTCGAAGCGATGGGCGAAGCGAACCAGAACCTCCCTGCCCTTGTCTTTTCCGATGGCGGGTTCGTGAACGACATCAAGCCGCTGCTTGAAGCGCTCCATACCCGTCACGGCTTTCCGGAACCCCACCCATGATCACCTCCATCCTCATTGCCAATCGCGGCGAAATCGCCTGCCGCATCATCCGCACCGCGCGCGAAATGGGCATAAGAACCGTCGCCGTCTATTCGGACGCCGACGCCAGGGCGCTGCATGTGCGCGAGGCCGATGAGGCGGTGCATATCGGGCCGTCGCCGGCGCGCGAATCCTATCTGATCGGCGAGAAGATCATCGCGGCCGCAAAAGCGACGGGCGCCGAGGCGATCCACCCGGGCTACGGCTTCCTCTCCGAAAACGCCGGGTTCGCGCAAGCAGTGACCGACGCGGGCCTCGTGTGGGTCGGGCCGAAGCCGGCGTCGATCACCGCCATGGGGCTGAAGGACGCCGCGAAGAAGCTGATGGCCGATGCCGGCGTCCCCGTGACCCCCGGCTATATGGGCGAAAATCAGGACCCGGCCTTCCTCGCCGAGCAAGCGGCGCAGATCGGCTATCCGGTGCTGATCAAGGCCGTCGCAGGCGGTGGCGGCAAGGGCATGCGGAAGGTCGATGCCGCATCTGATTTCCTCGACGCGCTCGCTTCGTGCCAGCGCGAGGCGGCGGCGTCGTTCGGCAACGACCATGTGCTGATCGAGAAATATATCCTGACCCCGCGCCATATCGAGGTGCAGGTGTTCGGCGACACGCACGGCAATGTCGTTCACCTGTTCGAGCGCGACTGCTCGTTGCAGCGCCGCCACCAGAAGGTGATCGAGGAAGCCCCTGCGCCCGGCATGGACGAAGCGACGCGCGCCGATCTGTGCGCCGCCGCGGTACGTGCCGCGAAGGCGGTCGATTATGTCGGCGCGGGAACGATCGAGTTCATCGCCGACGCGTCGGAGGGCCTCCGCGCCGACCGCATCTGGTTCATGGAAATGAACACGCGCCTGCAGGTCGAGCATCCGGTGACCGAAGAGATCACGGGCGTCGATCTGGTCGAATGGCAGCTTCGCGTGGCGTCGGGCGAGCCGATCCCGCTCGCGCAGGACGAACTCGCAATCAACGGCTGGGCGATGGAAGCGCGGCTCTACGCCGAAGATCCGGCGAAGGGCTTTCTGCCCTCGATCGGCACACTCGAGCTCTTCCAGCTTCCCGAACATATCGGCCGTGTCGATACCGGCGTCTATGAGGGCGCCGAAGTCTCGCCTTTCTACGATCCGATGATCGCCAAGGTCATCGCTTACGGCGAGGACCGCGAGGAAGCGCGCGAACTCTTGTCGGAGATGCTTGAGGACAGCGCGATCTGGCCGGTGAAGACCAACTCGGCCTTCCTGATCAACGCGCTCGACCATCCCGATTTTGTCGCCGGCACTGTCGATACGGGGCTGATCGGCCGCGACGGCGATGCGATGACCGAAGAGCCGGAGCCGACGAGCCAGGCGCTGACCAACGCCGCGATGGCGATGGTGCCCCGCTCACTGCAATCGGGCTTTCGCCTCAACGCGCCCGATGTCCGGACCGCGCCATTCCTGCTCGACGGCAAACGCGTAGAGGTCGAGCTGCACGGCCCCGGCGCCGAAGAGCCTGCTCCGGCGATGCTCGTCGCTGAAAATGGTTCTGTGTGGCAGCTCGCGCCCTGGCGCGCTGCCGGCAGCACGGGCGGTGCAGCCGGCGACGGCGCGATCCTGTCGCCGATGCCCGGCAAGGTCATCGCAGTCGAAGTCGCTGCCGGCGACACGGTGACCAAGGGACAGAAATTGCTGACGCTCGAAGCGATGAAGATGGAGCACAGCCTGACCGCGCCGTTCGACGGCGTCGTCGCCGAACTCAATGCCGTCCCGGGCGCGCAGGTGCAGGTCGAGGCGCTGCTCGCGAAAATCGAGGCGACCGAGTGAGCGAGCTGACCCTTCGCGATGCGACGGTGGCGGACCTTCCCGCCATTCTCGCGATGCTCGCGGAGGATACGATTCCGCCGGGGCGCGAGGCCGATCCGTCGGACCCGCGCTATCTCGCGGCGTTCGATGCGATCGATGCCGATCCGAACCAGCATCTGGTCGCCGCCGAACTGGGCGGCCGCGTGGTGGGTACGATGCAGTTGAGCTTCCTGCCCGGACTTTCCTTTCGCGGAAGCTGGCGCGGGCTGATCGAGGCGGTCCGGATAGCCGCCGATCTGCGCGGCCAGAAGCTCGGCGAGCAGATGATCCTGTGGGCGGTCGAGCAGTGCCGCGCGCGCGATTGCAAGCTTGTCCAGCTCACATCGTCGGCGACGCGTATCGACGCGCACCGCTTTTACGCCCGGCTCGGCTTTGTCCAAAGCCACGTCGGCATGAAATTGCATTTGAGGGATTGAAAATGGCAGGCAAGTTTTTCGACGAATGGGCAATCGGCGACACGCTGACCCACGACATCCGTCGCACCGTGACCGAGACCGACAATCTCCTCTTCACCACGATGACGCACAATCCGCAGCCGCTCCACCTCGACATCGAGGCGGCGAAGGCATCGGAGTTCGGCCAGATTCTCGTCAACGGCACCTTCACCTTCAGCCTGATGGTCGGGCTGTCTGTGGGCGACACGACGCTCGGCACGCTCGTCGCGAACCTCGGCTATGACAAGCTGGTAATGCCGAAACCGGTGTTCATCGGCGACACACTTCGCGCCGAATCCGAGGTCGTTGGTCTCAAGGAGTCCAAATCGCGGCCGAATGCGGGTATCGTGACCTTCCTGCACC
>JALDYH010000086.1:0-15683 GCA_032154175.1 Sphingopyxis sp.
TCAAAGAAATTTCCCTGTCGCGGCAGCAAACGCTGAAACCATGCGAACATCCAGCTAACCCCTGTCTTGTCTGCTACATTCTCGACGACGCCCCGCGGCTGGGCGACGGCGCGGAAACCGCCATCGCCGAACGAGCGGATCAGCGCCTGCAAATCGGGCTCTTCCACGGCCGAGGCGGCATCGCGGAACGAGAACCATTTGCGGTCGCGTTCGTCCATTTCCTTCCAGTCGGCGAGCTCGTTCGTCACGGCGAGCGGAAACACCTCGACATTATACATGATCGACGCGCCGTTCGCCCGGCGCTTGCGATATTCATAACTGCCGATCGGCGTCGGACAGACCGCACCGATCACGCCTGCCTCTTCCTCCGCCTCGATCGCGGCGGCGGCGTGGCGCGTGATGCCGTTCAGCGGATTGCCCTTTGGCACGACCCAGCGCTTCGTCTCGCGCGATGTGATCAGCAGGATTTCGGTGGGGCCATCCTGTGCCGGGCCGCCGAATCGATAGGGAAGGACGGCGATTTGACGCATGAAGATCAATCCTTTCCTATAGTTGATGCGGCATCATGGCTGGATGGTTACAATTGGGCTTCGCCCCTATGACAATAATGTGACAGCCACAAGGGAGCCCGCTCCCCGCGCCCGTACTTTCATCGCTGTCAATTCGATTGCAAAATGCAACGCGGTGCGTAAGCTGGCGCCCAAAGACAAACGGGAGACGAGAGCATGGCAAGCACGGCGACGATGGAACGCCCCGCGGACGCGAAGGCTGCACCGGTCGATCAGGATGTACTGATCGTCGGCGCGGGGATTTCGGGCATCGGTATGGCCGTGCATCTGCAGATGAACTCGCCCGACCGCAGCTTTGGCCTTGTCGAGCGCCGCGAACAGCTTGGCGGCACGTGGGACCTTTTCCGCTACCCCGGCATCCGTTCGGACAGCGACATGCACACGCTCGGTTTCGTCTTCGAACCGTGGAAGCACGAAAAGTCGATCGCCGACGGTCCGTCGATCCTCGAATATCTCAACCGTATCGTCGACGAACGCCATATCCGCGAGCGCATCCGCTTCGACAGCAAGGTCGTCGGCGCCGACTGGGACAGCACTGCCGCGCGATGGACCGTGACGATGGAGGACAGCAAGGGTGCAAGGTCAACGACGACCGCGCGCTGGCTCTACCTCGGTTCGGGCTATTATGACTATGACGAGCCCTTCGACGCCCAGTTCGCGGGTCGCGAGGATTTCCAGGGTCGGATCATCCACCCGCAATTCTGGCCGAAGGATCTTGACTACAAGGGCAAGAAGGTCGTCGTGATCGGATCGGGCGCGACGGCGGTGACGATCGTCCCGTCGATGAAGGAGGCGGCCCACGTCACGATGCTCCAGCGCACGCCGACCTGGTATTTCATCCGGCCAGCCAAGGACGGCTTTGCGAACTTCCTCCGCAAATTCCTCCCCGAGCAACTCGCGTACAAGATCACGCGGTTCAAGAATGTCCGGCTGCAGGACATCGCCTTTCGCCGTGCGCGCGAGAAGCCTGAAAAGGTCAAGGAATTCCTGACCAAGAAGCTGCAGGCGAGCCTTGGCGACCGCTACGACGCCGAGGCCTTCACCCCGCCGTATAACCCGTGGGACCAGCGGCTCTGCCTCGTCCCCGACGCCGATTTCTTCGAAGCGATGAAGGCGGACAGGGCCTCGGTCGTCACCGATCATATCGAGAAGTTCGACGCGACCGGTATCCAGCTGAAGTCGGGCAAGCATCTCGACGCCGACATCATTGTTACCGCGACAGGCCTGAAGCTCGCGGTCGCGGGCAAGATCCCTGTGCGCGTCGACGGCGCGCCCGTCGATTGGCATGATCATTTCTATTACAAGGCGTGCATGTTCTCGAACGTGCCGAATTTCTCGGCCGTTTTCGGCTATCTCAATGCGAGCTGGACGCTGCGCGCGGACATCGTGTCCGAATATGTCTGCCGCGTCCTCAACCATATGCGCGATACGGGAACCACGGTCGCGACCCCGGCGCTCGCCGACCCGTCGAGCCTCGTAGAAGAGAATGTCTTCGATTTCTCGTCGGGCTATATCCAGCGGTCGCTGCATATCATGCCGAAAAGCACGGTCGCGCTGCCATGGCGGCTTAGCCAGAATTATGTGCAGGACCGGATCGACATGCGCACCGGCGCGATCGCCGACGGTGTGCTGACCTTCTCCAACGCGCGAGCGACGGTGGCGTCGGCACCGGCAGAGCTTGAAGCCGCGGAATAAGCTCTAATCGGCGTGTTCGGGCTTGCCCTTGGTCGAACCCTTGGCGAAATCCTCGAGCTGCTTTTCGGTCATGCTGTCGACCATCTGTTTCGAGGCGCCTTTCAATTTCGACTTGGGCGTATCGCCGCGTTTGGCGCTGAGCGCGGCGCCGGCGGCTTTTTGCTGGGCTTTCGATTTGGCTGGCATGGCAATTCTCCTTGCCCGCCCCGCTAGCCATTAACGATCACACCCCCGTTGGGATGCAGCACTTGGCCCGACATATAGCTGCTGTCGTCGCATGCGAGGAACAGGAAGCAGGGCGCGACCTCATTTGGTTCGCCCGGACGCTTCATCGGTGTGCTCTCGCCGAAGGTCGCGATCTTCTCGGCCGGCGCGCCGCCGCGCGGATTGAGCGGGGTCCAGATTGGCCCCGGCGCGACGCCGTTGACGCGGATGCCTTTCCCGACCAGATTTTCGCTGAGCGACCGGGTGAAAGCGGTGATCGCGCCTTTGGTGGCGCTATAATCGAGCAGACCCTTTGATCCCTGATACATGGTGACACTGGTGCAATTGACGATCGCCGCCCCTTTCTTGAGGTGGGGCAATGCCGCCTGCACCAGATAGAACATACCAAAAATATTGGTCGCGAAGGTCCGCTCGAGCTGCTCCACGCTGATATCGCGAATATCTGCCGCAGGATGCTGCTCGCCGGCATTGTTGACGAGGATGTCGAGCCGGCCGAGTTTCTCGACCGTCTGCGCGACGATCTTTTCGCCGGCTTTCGCCTTGCCGACATCCGCCTTTATCGTGATCGCGCGCCGCCCTTCGACCTCCACGATCGCTGCGGTTTCGACGGCATCGGCCCGGTTCTCGAGATAGACGATGGCGACGTCGGCGCCCTCTCGCGCGAACAGCGCGCAAACGGCGCGACCGATGCCGCTGTCGCCGCCCGTGACGATCGCTACCTTGCCCTCCAGCCGGCCCGATCCCGGATAGCGCGGCTGCCATTTCGGCGAGCGGTCCAGATCGGCTTCGCTGTCGGATGGCGGTTTGGCGATCGTCTTGCCCGATCCCACGGCACGGCGCAGCTTGGCCGCCGCGCTCCGCTTGCCCTTCTTTTCCTTTTCGCTTTCGCCGACCTTGCCGGCCTTGGGCTGCTTCGCCATGAATTCGTCCTTCAATTAATGGGGAGGAAGTCGCGCGCAAACTCGTCCTTCACCACCTTGACGAGCAGGCCGGTGACCGGGACGTTGATCTTGTAGCTGCCCTCGGCATAGGGACCGACTTCATAGGGCGCGATTGCGATCGTCATGCGATCGAGGAAGCGGCCGTCCGACGAGCCGAGCCACACTGTTTGCGCCGATGCGGGCGGGCATTTGGCGAAGACGCTGTCCGGCGCTTCGTCGGCCACGATCCCCTTCGCCGCCTTCGCGCGCTTGATCGCGGCGCAGAACGGCTCGCGGATCGCCGCGTCGAACGCCTCGCTGCTCTGGAACAGGTCTAGCGGCTTCACCTGCTTGCGCCGGTTGCGATCCCAGACCAGCGTGTCGAATATCTGCATGCCATGCGCACCGCCGGAATAGGTCTCGATCTCGGCCGAAAGACTGAGGAATCGCGGCGTACTCGTAACGCGTTTCCAAGTCTGCCGGTGGCTATGCGCGCGATAGGGAAAATCCCCCTTCTCTGCCGCCGCCTTGTCGCGCTGGGCCGCCTCGATCAATGCCTCGCGCTTCGCCGCGCGATCGCTATCGAGCGCCTTGGCCAGCTCGGGTATCTGCGCGGCGTCCGCTGGATAGGCATAAGCGAATTCGATCAGATCGTTGCGTTCGCTGACATTGGACGCGGGCGCGCCTTTCGCCGCTTCGTCGGCTGCGGCTTGCGGCGGGGCACCGGGCACCGAAGCGGCAGCCACTTTTTCGGTCTTTGTCGGCTTGGCGTCGGAACAACCCGCGAGCAACAGCGCGCCGGCAAGAATCGAAGTGGCATTTCGCCAAGGTAAGTATGTCGTCATGCAGACATAACGCCGGGAATCGACAAAATATCCCGAGCGGCCTAGCACGGCGTGCATGACCGACTATTCCGACCTGATCCAGCCCGACAAGGGGCAGGATGCGCGCCCGATCCATCTCGTCGACAAGAAAAGCTATGACGAATGGCTGAAGGGCCGCAGCGCCCGCGAACGGGCCCATCTTGCCGCGATCGGTTTCAAACCCGATGCTTTCGTCCACGCAATTCTGCCTGGCGACGATCCCGAAAAATGGGCGGTCGTAACCACCGTTGCGAAGGTCGATAACTTGTCGGCCTGGTGCCTCGCCAAACTTGGGCAAATCCTGCCCGAAGGCCGGTACCGCGTTGAGGGTCGGCAGCCCGGCAAGGCGCTGTTTGGCTGGATGAGCGCGCAATATCGCTTTGACACCTATAAATCGAACCCGCCCACCAAAGGCCCGCGCGTGTTGCTGACGTCCGACGTCGGAGTGATCGCGCCGACGGTCGCCGAGATGCGTGCGACTGCACTGGTCCGCGATCTCGTCAACACGCCGGCGGCCGACATGGGTCCGGCGGCGATCGAGAAGGCGGCCGAGCGCATCGCCAAGGCGCACGGCGGCAAGCTGACGGTCACCAGGGGCGAGGCGCTCGAACAGGGCTATCCGATGATCCATGCGGTCGGGCGCGCGGCGGCGAAGCATCATGCACCGCGGCTGATCGAGATCGAATGGGGCAAGGACAGCCATCCGCGCATCGCACTGGTCGGCAAGGGGATCAGCTTCGACAGCGGCGGGCTCGACATCAAACCCGCGGCGGGCATGCGGTTGATGAAGAAGGATATGGGCGGCGCGGCGCATGTGCTGGCGCTCGCCGACCTTGTGATGGCGAGCGGGCTGCCGGTGCGGCTGCATTGTCTCGTCGCCGCGGCTGAAAACGCGATCTCGGCCGACGCATTCCGTCCGGGCGATGTGCTGAAAAGCCGGCTCGGTCTGACGGTCGAGATCGGCAACACCGACGCCGAAGGGCGGCTGGTGCTCGGCGATGCGCTCGCCAAGGCGGGCGAAGCCAAGCCTGAGCTGATCGTCGATTTCGCGACGCTGACAGGTGCCGCGCGGGTTGCGCTCGGCCCCGACCTGCCGCCGCTCTTCGCCAATGACGATGCGCTCGCCGACGCAATGCTCGCGGGCGGGATCGACCGCGACGACCCGCTGTGGCGCATGCCGCTGTGGGATGGTTACGCCGACCTGCTCGAAACCGACATCGCCGACCTTGGCAATGCCGGCAGTTCGCCGTTCGCGGGGACGATCACCGCCGCGCTGTTCCTGAAGCGCTTTGTCCCCGAAGGCGTAGCTTGGGCGCACCTTGATACGTTCGCGTGGCGCCCCTCGGCGAAGCCAGGACGTCCAAAGGGCGGCGCCGCGCTCGGCCTGCGTGCCGCTTGGGCAATGCTGCAGGCACGTTACGACAGGCGCGGGAAAAGCTGAACATCTTGATAAAGGCAGCCCTGCTGGTCTAATGGCGCGCGATTGTCCGCACTGCGCGGGTATCGGATTTCTACAGGACGGCAAGTGACAGCAGAAAGTGGCGACAATTCAGCGGCGAACCGCGTGCGCATGGGGCGTCCTGGCGCCGCCGGCGCGGGCCGCGATCGCTTTGGCCTGACGGGTACTTCGCAGACGTTCGATCCGCGCGTCGTCGCGATCCGTCCCGACCTTGCCGATATCGCCGTCGCGGGAACGCATTTCGCGCCGCATTATGCCGCACCGATGATGCGCAGCGGTGTGCTGCCCGCGGCATCGCTACGCGCATCGCCATCGCTCGATGCCGACCAGACGAGCGAACTGCTGTTCGGCGAAGGCTTTGCGCTGCTCGATCTCACCGGCGGCTGGGCATGGGGCTATTGCCTCGCAGACCATTATGTCGGCTATCTCGCTGCCGAAGCGCTCGCCGCCCCCATCGCCCCGACGCACCGTGTCGAGATGATCGAGGCGATGCTCCACGGCGCCCCCGATGCCGCAAGCGGCGGCCCCGCCGTGCTGCCGCGCGGCGCGCTGGTGATGGGCGAGGCAGAAGGCGAATGGCTCGCGACCTCGCACGGTTATCTGCCGCTCGCGTCGCTTGTCGAAGTTGGTGCGCAGGACGACGACCCTGCCGAACTCGCCGAACAGATGATCGGCACGCCCTATATCTGGGGCGGCCGCACTGCGAAGGGCATCGACTGTTCGGGTCTCGTCCAGCTTGTCTGGGCTGCCGCAGGGATCCAGCTACCGCGCGACAGCGACCTGCAACTCGCTTCGCTGGGTGCCGACAAGAATGTTGACCCGGCGGAACTCGCCCGCGGCGATCTTGTCTTCTTTCCCGGGCACGTCGGCGTCATGGCCGACAACCAGACCATCATTCACGCCAGCCGACGATGGATGGCGGTGAACAGCGAACCGCTGGCCGACGTGATCGCGCGTTCGGCGGCGAAAGGGAATGATGTGCCGGTCACCGGCTACAAACGACTGCGGTAAAAAATCATGACACAGACGGTATTCATCGATGGCGCGGCGGGAACGACGGGCCTGGAAATTGCCGAGCGGCTTGCGGGGCGGAGCGAGTTTGCGCTCCTCACCCTGCCCGACGCCGAGCGCAAGGATGCGGCGCGCCGTGCCGAAGCGCTGAATGGTGCCGATTTCGTTATCCTCTGCCTGCCCGATGCTGCGGCGATCGAGGCGGTCGCGATGATCGGCAACGAGCACACGAAGGTGATCGACGCATCGACGGCGCACCGCGTCGCACCGGGCTGGGCCTATGGTTTTCCCGAGCTGAACGCTGGACAGCGCGAAGCGATTGCCGCCTCGACGCGCGTCAGCAACCCGGGCTGCTATCCGACGGGCTTTCTCGCGCTGATCGCACCGTTGATCGCCGCGGGCATCGTGCCTGCCGACGCACGGCTCAGCATCAATGCGGTGTCGGGCTATTCCGGCGGCGGCAAGGAATTGATCGCGCGCTTCGAGGCCGAGGCCGACATCGGCTTTCGTAGCTATGGCCTGTCATTGAATCACAAGCATGTGCCCGAAATGCAGCGGGGCGCGGGGCTGGTGCATCCGCCGCTGTTCGCACCCGCGGTCGTCCCCGTCTATCGCGGGATGCTGGTCGAGGTACCGCTAAGCTTCGACGCGCCCACGGCCGATGCCGTCTTCGATACGCTCGCGGCGCATTTCGACGGTTCGCCATTGGTATCGGTGCGGCGCGGCGATGAGAACGAATTGTTGCTGAGCCAGAAGGACGAGGCCACCGACCGGATGGAGTTGACACTCTTTCCCGATCCGACCGGCTGTCAGCTCCGCCTCGTCGCGCGGCTCGACAATCTGGGCAAGGGCGCCAGCGGCGCCTGCGTCCAGAATCTCAACATCATGGCGGGGCTGCCCGAAACTGCGGGCTTGCGGCTGTAGGGCTAGTGCACCGTGTCGAGGATGTCCTCGACCGACAAATAGGTGATCAGGCGTTCGATCTGGCGCCAGCGCGCGAAATGGACGTGATTGCCGAGCACGCGATACTGCTCGGCGCGCGCCGCTGCCGCGAAACCGGCCTCTTCGCCATGCATGCTGATCAGCGCATGGGCATCCTCGACCGCGTCGCGATCGGTGAGAAAGGGTGCTGGCAGGTGCATCGAATTCCTGGTCCGTTACTTGAAGCACCCCCGTACGCCCCGCCCCTCACCGGCCCGTTCCCAACCGTGATGAACGATCGAGTAAGGTTAATCAGAGAGCGTGGACGGTTAACCCTTTACCGCCGATTCAACTCTCTTTGACGCGGAGCTTCGCCCGTGTAGACAGTCGTCATGCGCAAGATCCTGAAATATGCCGCCCTCGCCCTGTTGCTGCTGCTGATCGTCGGCGGCATAACACTTTACATCATGTCGCGCCCCGACGTGGCGCGTTTCTCGACCGCCGAACTCAGCGGGCGGGTGCCGGTGATGGCGTCGCAAAAGACCGAGACCTTTCCGACGGTCAACGTACCCGAGGCCACGAGCTGGCCCGCGGGCCAAGCACCGCGCGCCGCACAGGGCCTTGCGGTGGTGCGCTTCGCCGAAGGGCTCGATCATCCGCGGACCATATTGGTGCTGCCGAACGGCGACGTGCTCGTTGCGGAATCGCAGAGCCCGCCGCGCGACACCTCGGGCATTGAAGGCAAGGTGATGAGCAGCCTGATGGGCAAGGGCGGCGCCGGCCGGAAACCTTCGGCGAACCGCATCACCCTGCTCCGCGACGCCGACGGCGACGGCAAGGCCGAGCTGAAGACCGCCTATATCACCGGGCTCAATTCGCCTTATGGCATGGTACTGGTCGGTAGCACGCTTTACGTCGCGAACACCGACGCGCTGCTCGCCTTCCCCTATGTGGCGGGCGAGACGAAGATGAGCGGAAAGCCGACCAAGCTGGTCGACCTGCCGGCGAAGGGCACCAACCGCCATTGGACCAAGAGCCTCGCTGTTGCGCCCAACGGATGGCTGTATATCGGTGTCGGCGCCGATTCCAATATCGGCGAAGCGGGCATGAATCGCGAATTCCGGCGCGCCAGTGTGCTCGAGGTGCGGCCCGAGAATAAATATATGCGGACGTTCGCCGCGGGCATCCGCAACCCCGTCGGCCTCGGCTTCTATCCCGGCAGCGACCGGCTGTGGACCGTGGTCAACGAGCGCGACATGCTCGGCAGCGACCTTGTCCCCGATTATCTGACCGACGTCACCGAAGGCGATTTCTACGGCTGGCCCTGGTATTATTGGGGCGGTTACATCGATCCGCGCGTCGAACCCGAAGCCGAGGATCGCCGGCAATATGTCAAGCGCCCCGAATATGGACTCGGTGCGCACACGGCGCCGCTGGGCTTTACCTTCACCCAGGGTCTCGACCTTGGCGAGCGCTGGGCTAATGGCGCGCTGATCGCACGTCACGGGTCGTGGAACCGCGAGCCCGTCACCGGCTATGACGTCGTTTTCGTCAAGTTCGGCGCCAACGGCAAACCGGTCGACGCATTGCCCGTCACAATGCTCGACCAGTTTCTCGGCAAGGATGGCAAGACCACCCGCGGCCGACCGGCCGACGTGAAGGTCGCGAAGGACGGCAGCGCGCTGGTCGCCGACGACACCGGCGGGGTGATCTGGCGGGTCGCGAAGGCCGGATAAGAAAAGGCCCCGCAATCGCGGGGCCTTTTTCGTTTCAGGCTTTAGCGGGTGCTACACCCGCATCGGCATCAGCACATAGAGCGCCGGGCTCTTTTCGGTTTCGCGGATCAGCGTCGGCGCATTGGCGTCGGCGAGGTGGAGTTCGACGGTGTCGCCGTCGACCTGCGCCAGAATATCGCTGAGGTAACGGGCGTTGAAGCCGATTTCCATCGCGTCGCTGTCGTAAGCCGCAGCGACCTCTTCGGCCGCGGTGCCGTTTTCGGGGCTGGTCACGCTGAGCGTAATGCGGTCCTTGTCGAGCCCGACCTTGACCGCGCGCGTCTTTTCGCTGGCGATCGTCGAGACGCGGTCGACGCCCTGATACAGGCTCTTCGGATCGACCTTGAGCAATTTGTCGTTCGCGGTCGGAATGACGCGGCTGTAATCGGGGAAGGTGCCATCGATCAGCTTCGAGGTCAGGATCGCATTGCCGAGCTGGAAGCGGACCTTGCTCGCCGACAGGCTGATTTCGACATTGCCTTCGGCCTCGTCGAGCAGCTTGCGGATTTCGGTGACGCATTTGCGCGGCACGATGACGTCGGGCATCGAAGATGCGCCGTCGGGGCGCGTGACGGTGTAGCGCGCGAGACGGTGGCCGTCGGTCGCCGCGGCCTTGAGCACCGGACCCGAAGCATCCTCGGCGACGTGCAGGAAGATGCCATTCAGGTAGTAGCGCGTTTCCTCGGTCGAGATCGCGAAGCGCGTCTTGTCGATGATCTGGATCAGCTCGGCGACGGGCAATTCGAAATTGGTCGGCAGGTCACCCTCGGCGATCACCGGGAAATCGTCGCGCGGCAGCGTCGGCAGGTTGAAGTTCGAGCGGCCCGCCTTGACCTGCATCTTGCCCTCGGCGGCGGCGAGGCTGACCTCGGCGCCCTCGGGCAGCTTGCGGGCGATTTCGAAGAGCGTGTGCGCCGACACGGTAGTGGTGCCCGCCGTCTCGACCTTCGCCGCGATCGTTTCGACGACCTGCAAGTCGAGGTCGGTCGCCATCAATTTGAGCTGGCCCGACGCATCGGCCTCGATCAGCACGTTCGAGAGGATCGGGATCGTATTGCGCCGTTCGACCACCGACTGGACGTGGCCGAGGCTCTTCAACAACACTGCGCGTTCGATCGTCGCTTTCATTCCAAATCCGCCATCCTGCGTGTTTCTCGGGAAAAGTCCCTGAGGGACAGAGCGTCGGAGGCGATTCGCAGCCCCGATTCTGGCCCCTGAAAATGTCCACCTTCCTTAACGTACGCATCGGCGCGTGCAAGCCATGCTTGCAAAGCATCCCCAATCGCGCGAACGAGGACGCGATGCGGCGACGGGCCTCCCTTTTCCTGATGCTGGCGGTGACTCCCGTCGCAGCGGTCGCCGCCGCGCCGACCGCACTCGGCATTTTCGACGGGTGGGGCGCGTTCCGCGACCCCGCCAGCCCGCGCTGCTATGCCCTCGCCGCGCCCTCGGCGACGATCGGCAAGCCCGAGGTCAAAGCCTATGCCAGCGTCGGATATTGGCCGAAATCGCGCATCCGCGGGCAATTCTACGTCCGCCTGTCGAAAACCCGTGCCGCGGGACGCGAGCTGCGCCTGACGATCGGCAGCCGCCGCTTCATCCTGACCGGCAATGGCGCGCACGGCTGGGCCGGCGACCCGCGGATGGACGCCGCGATCGTCGCCGCGATGCGATCGGCGCCGAGCATGAGCGTCGAGAGCGGCACGGCGAATGGACGCGCTATTGCCGATACATACCGGTTGCGCGGGGCGGCGACGGCGATCGATGCGGCGGCGCTGGGGTGCGCCAAGCTGCGGTGAGGTCGTTTCGGGAAGTGGCGGAAAACTGCGCAACTTCATTCGCGATTCGCATTTCGGCTTCCTCTTCGTGACCGCGGACTTGATCCGGGATCCACGTGACGCATCAGGGGAAGCTGGACCCCGGATCAAGTCCGGGGTGACGAAAGAAGAAAAGTCTGCGCTTTTTCGAAACCGCGGAGAACTGCGCAACTTCACTCGCAAATCGCTCTCGCCAGCGCGCATTGGGGGCGTGCAAGGGCATCTGTAGCGGTCAGGAGGAAAGTTGCGTCGCACATCATCGCCCCGCAGGCTAGGTCGGCGCCATATTGTAGGACAGCGATTTCGGAACGGACGGATGCGATGAAGACAATCGGCCTGATCGGCGGTTTGAGCTGGGAAAGCTCGGCCCAATATTACCGGCTGCTCAACGAAGGCGTGCGGGCGCGGCTTGGCGGGCTCCACTCGGCGCGCATCCTGCTGTTGTCGCTCGATTTCGCGCCCATCGCCGAATTGCAGGCCAGCGGCGACTGGGACGTGCTCGACCGGCAGATGGCAGATGCCGCCCGGTCGCTGACGGCGGGCGGCGCCGAACTGCTTCTCATCTGCGCGAATACGATGCACCTGTGCGCCGAGGCGGTCGAGGCGGCGACGCCTGTACCCCTTCTCCACATCGCCGACCCCGCCATCGCGGCCGTCAAGGCTGCGGGCTTTTCGCGCGTCGGGCTGCTCGGCACGGCCTTCACGATGGAAAAGCCCTTCTATACGGCGCGCATGGCGGCGGCGGGGATCGAGGCGATGATCCCCCGCGACGCCGATCGCGCGATCATCCACGGCATCATCTATGACGAGCTTGTGCAGGGCGTGATCCGCGACGCATCGCGCGCCGAATATCGGCGGATCATCGCCGCGTTGATTGCAGACGGCGCCGAGGCGATCGTGCTGGGCTGCACCGAAATCATGCTGCTGGTCGGCGAGGAGGATAGCACGGTGCCGCTGTTCGACACGCTGGCGCTGCATGTCGATGCCGCAGTCGAGGCGGCAATGGCCAGCTAGCTCCGCGCAAGTTTCGTCAGTTCGGCCGCAAGGAAATCGAGGACGAGGCGGACGCGCGGGACGTGGCGCAGCCGTTCGTGGGTCAGGAGCCACAGGCCCGTCGTATCTTCATTCTTCGGCGGGATGCAGCGGATCAGGTCGGGTTCGTGGTCGGCGATGAAGGCGGGCAGGATCGTCAGCCCCATGCCCGAGCGCACCCCGGCGAGCAGCCCGGTACCGGTGTCATATTTCATCACCACCGAATCCTCGAGCCGATATTGCCTGAGCCACGCCTGATAGGGTTCCCAGACATAGCCGCCGCCGCCGATGAAAGGGTGGGTGGCCAGCTCCTCGCGGCTGTGCGGGATGCCGTGCAGGTCGGCATAGTCGCGGCTGCAATAGACGGTCCACGGATTGTCGGCGATGCGCCGCCCGACGAGGCCGCCGCCGCTCGGCTGCTTGCTGCTGCGGATCGCGATGTCCGCCGCGCCCGCCGCCAGATCGCGCGGTTCGTCCGCCGTATCGAGCTGGATGTGGATGCCCGGATGCGCGGCGCGGAGGTCGCGCAGAATCGGCGGCAGGATCGTCACGGCGAAGATTTCCATCGTGGTCAGGCTGACCGTGCCACCCGCATCGCGCGAGCGTGCGCCCGCGGCCTCACCGAAGCGATCGGCGGCATCGCGCACCGCCAGCGCGCTTGCGAGCATCGCCTCGCCTACCGGCGTCAGCGCATAGCCCGCCTGCCGCCGCTCGAACAGGACCACGCCCGTTGCCTCTTCGAGCGCCGCGATGCGCCGGGCGACCGTCGTCTGGCTGACGCGCAGCGCCTGCGCAGCCGATAGCGTGCTGCCGGTCTCCGCCACCGCGAGAAAGGCTTTGAGGTCGTTCCAATCGTACATGATGTCTTGTGCGTCATAATGGGCTTGGGGCCATTCTGCAATTTTGCAGAATGGCCCGGCAACATCGTTGCTCCTTTCGTCTTGGGCGATCGATTATCTCTCTTCTACCGGCTTCCTCCCCTCCTCCCAGCCGGCCGATGGAGACACAAGATGCAAAAGCTTCTGATCCTCGCCGCCCTCGCTGCCGTATCGATCGGCCAGCCCGTATCGGCGCAAACCGCCTCTGCGAACCCGAGCGTCGCCGTGGCGCACCGCGACCTCGACCTAAAGACCGAGGCCGGCACCAGGGCGCTCGACCGCCGCATCTGGCGCGCCGTCGTCACCGTGTGCGGCACCGCCCCGGATTTCGACATCGCGGGCAAGAATGACGTGCGGCAATGCCGCCGCGATACGAAGGCCGTCGCGTCGGCGCAGGCCGATGTGGTGGTCGCCAATGCGTCGCGCGACCAGCCGATCCAGGTCAGCTCGATCCGCAACTGACCGGCGGACCCAAGTTGCAGGGCCCGTCAAAGCCGGGGCCATGATTCGGGCACGATCATGGTCCCGGCTTGCTATTGATGACTTCCAGATCGCGTCATCCCGGGCTTGATCCGGGACCCGCCTTCATTCTTCCCAAGGGTAACGGATCGAATCCAAAATCCTCGGCCAAATCGCGCCACGTCGGGTTCATCGTGTTGATCAATTCATATTTCCATAGTCGCAGCCAACGCTTGATGCGCTTTTCGCGCTGGATTGCTGTGTCCATCATCTCATGGCGTTCAAACCAGACGAGCCGTTTGATTTCATAGTCTTTGGTGTAGCCTTCGAACGTCCCTTCACGATGCTGATGGATGCGCTGGACGAGGTTCGAGGTGACTCCGGTGTAGAGAGTGCCGTGGGACGAACGTGCGAGAATATAAACGCAGGGATAGCGCTCCATCGTAGCATGAAAAGGCAAGGCAGGCCCCGGGTCAAGCCCGGGGTGACGACAGGGAAATAGCGGCCTTCGCTCCGCAGCCACCGTCCCCATTCGCTAGCCTCACCCCCGCGAGTCGAACGCCATCCGCGCCCTCGCCACCCGTTCCAGATTGGCCTCCGCCCAGACCCACACGCCGCAAAAGGCTTCGCCGAGGCTGTGACCGAGGTCGGTCAGGCAATATTCGACCTTGGGCGGGACGACCGGGTGAACTGTGCGCACCACAAGCCCGTCGCGCTCCATCTGGCGCAGCGTCTGCGTCAGCATCTTCTGGCTGATGCCGGGAACGCGGCGCGACAATTCGGTGAAGCGGCAGGTTCCGTGATCCTCCAGCTCCTCGAGAACGAGTAAGGTCCATTTGTCAGCGACTCGGCCGATGAGTTCGTTGACAAGCGTCTCGACGCGCGGATCGACGGGCGCATGCGGATCGTAGGCGATTTTTTCGGGCGTGGACATGGCTAAAATTCCAAATCTCTCTTTTGGGTAACTATGGCACTTTCGGGTGCCTTCTTTCTTTTGGAGAGTATAGGGATATCCAGGCCTTCTCACCACCCCAAAGGAGGCAATCATGAAGACCACAGGCAATACCATCCTCGTCACCGGCGGGGGTTCGGGTATCGGACTGGCGCTCGCGCAGCGTTGGCACGACGCGGGTAACAGCGTCATCGTCACGGGGCGCAATGCCGACAAGCTGGAAGCGGCAATCGCGGGGCGGCCGAACATGTCGGCTATGGCGCTCGACGTCACCGATGCGGGCGCCATCGCTACGTTCGCGAAGGAGATCGTCGCGAAGCATCCCGGGCTCAATATACTGGTCAACAATGCCGGCATCATGAACGCCGAGGATGCGAGCGCGAAGCGCGACCTGTCGCAGACCGAAGCGACGGTCGTCACCAACATCCTCGGCCCGATCCGGCTGACCGACGCGCTCGTCGACCATCTGGCGGCGCAGGCGGACAGCGCGATCGTCAATGTAACCTCGGGGCTGGCGTTCGTCCCCTTCCCCAAGGCGCCGACCTATTCGGCGACCAAGGCGGCGATGCACAGTTACTCGGTCGCGCTGCGCATCCAGCTTGCGGGCAAGGTCGAGGTGATCGAACTGGCACCGCCCGCGGTGCGCACCGACCTGACCCCCGGCCAGTCGACGCGCGAGGGCTATATGCCGCTCGACGAATTTGCCGATGAGGTGATTTCCTTGTTCGCGGTGGAGCCGACGCCCGAGGAAATCCTGGTGCAAAATGTCCTGCCGCTGCGCAATGCCGAGGCGAACGGGACGGTACCGCAGGTTCTGGCGATGCTGAAATCGCTGTAACAATCGGTTCCTCCCTGTGGCGAAGCCATGGGGAGGTGGCAGCGGCATGGCCGCTGACGGAGGGCCCCATGGCGCGACGCCGCAGCCCCTCCACCACCGCTACGCGGCGGTTCCCCTCCCCATCGCTGCGCGACAGGGAGGATAATCGAGTGCAATTGCGCTTTTGCCCCTTCCCCACTATATGGCCGCGCATCATGCAGATTCCCGGCCATATCGACCCCGTCACGACGGGCACCGTTCCCTTGCGCGGCGGCAACCGCATCGACCTG
>JALDYH010000087.1:0-15679 GCA_032154175.1 Sphingopyxis sp.
AAGCGGAGGCGAGAGCGCGGCGCGGCCAACCGTGCAGACGCGCGACCTCTGGCGGCGGCCCCCGCCGCCGGTGCGCGCTCCTTTGAGGCCGCGCTCACCGTCTTCGGTCCGGACTTCTCGTTCCCTCGCCGGCCCGGCCGAACGCAGTCGAACTCCCGCAAACCCTTGAGACCGGAACCGAATCTCGTCCATTTGGGACGGGTTACGCGCGGGGAAACTTGCTCTTGGCCGCCGCCCCTTTATGCTGAAGGCGCATCGGGCCAAGACGTGCCGGGTGCCGGAGCGTGAGAACTCCGTACGAGACGAAATGGAACCGACATCCTGCCGGGTGGCCGTCTGCGCATGTCCAAGCCTTCGGGCCAAAGGCGGCGGCGCGGGTTCTCGTACCTGTTCTCAACGCCCGGCTCATCCCGCCTCCTCGAAGCCCGCCGTAGGTGTGCTGCGATGGATTATGACGATGGCGATCAGCCAAGGCGCCCGCTCGGCGACGGCGACGCGCTGCCCCCCGACGACTGGGCGGGTTTTGGCGCCTCGGCGCGCGCCGAGGCGCTCTACACCGCGCAGCGCCCCTATGTGACCGCGATCTTCCGTCGCAGCGTGCCGCCGCAGGAGGTGCCCGATCTTGTCCAGGAAACCTTCCGCCGGCTGTTCTCGGCGCAGGGCCATGCCGCCGGACTGCTCGAAGGCCCGCGCGCCTATCTCGCAGCCGCGGCGCGCTCGATCCTCAAGAACCGCGCACGCTCGGGCGTTCGTCGCCACGTGCACGCCCATCACAGCTTCGAGGATCACGAGGTCTCGGGCCCCGATCCGACCGCCCTGCTCGAGCATCGCGACATGCTCCGCCGCGCCGAGGAAGCGATCGCGAAGCTCGCTCCCACCACAAGGGATGTATTCCTGATGCACAGGTTCGACGATCTCAGCTATTCCGAGATCGGACGAATCAAAGGCATGAAGACCAAGCGCGTGGAAAAGCATATCGCCAAGGCCCTGATCGCAATCCGCAAGGCGCGAGACACGCAGCCGTGAGGCGCGACCAGCGCGAGGCGGCCGAGTGGGCCGCCCTGATGCGCGGCACGCCGACCGATGCCGAACGAGCGGCGTTCGAGCACTGGCACGCGAAGCCCGGCCATGCCGAGGCCTTTGCCGCGGCCGAGGAGGATGCCGGGCTCGACCTGTCGCGCACGCGGATCGAGGCGCTCGCCCGCGGGGAAAAACATGCCCCCGGTCGCCTGCGCTGGGCGGTCGCGACCGTCGCTGCGATCGGGCTCGCGCTCGGCGCCGTATGGCATGTGACCCGGCAGGCCGACACGCCTCAGATCGCCGCGGGGCCGATGCTCCCCGGTCAGCTCCGCCTCGCCGACGGTTCGATCGTCACGCTGTTGGACGGCGCCTGGGCCGAACCGCAATTCGGCGCGACCGAGCGGCGCGTCCGCCTCCACGGCGGCCGCGCCCGCTTCGACGTCGCGCACGACGCCGCTCGCCCCTTCATCGTCGTTGCCGGCCGCTCGGAAACGCAGGCCCTCGGCACCGTGTTCGAGGTCGATGCGCGGTCGGACACCCCGCGGATCAGGCTCGTCAGGGGCGCGGTCGAGGTCCGCCTCGGCGGCAGCGCGAAAGGGATCCGCCTCACCCCCGGCGAGAGCGCCGAAGTCGCGGCGGCGGGCCCGCTCCGCCTGCCCGCGATGGAGAGCCCGGTTCCCGCGACGATGCTCGCCGCCGACAATCTTCCACTCGGCGCGGTCGTCGACGCGGCGAACAAGACCGGTGCCAGACCGATCCGGCTTGCCGGCCCGACCCTCGCCACGCTCCCCGTCACCGGCCGCTTCGACATCTCCGACAGCGCCCGCCTTGCGCGCAAGCTCGCCGCCGCGCTCGGCCTCTCCGTCGAGGAGCGCCCCGGCGAAATCGTCCTGACGAAAAAATAACCTGCCGGGAGGGGGGATAGTCCCCGACCGGTGTTTTGCACCCCCAGACGGCCACGAGAGGCCGCTTGGGGAGGACATATGAAGAAGAAATTTCTGGCGGCATTGCTCGTATCGGGCACCGCAGCGATCGCGATTCAAGCATCGGCAGCCCATGCCCGGACGCAGGAGGACCGGCAGGGCTACGCCATTGCGCCGCAGGACCTCGGCGCCGCGCTACGCCAATATTCGGAGATTTCGGGCCGCGAGGTCATCGCCGCCGGACCGCTCGTCGCCGGCAAGCGCAGCGGGCGTGTCCAGGGGCCCCTGTCCGCCGACGCCGCGCTGTCGCGCCTCCTCGCCGGCACCGGGCTTGTTGCCGAACTCGTCGATGGCGCGCTGGTGATCCGCGAAGGAAACGGCGCAGCCGCAGACCCGGGATCGACTGACGCGTCCGGTGCCGGCGAAGGCGGCGTGGCGATCATCGTCACCGGGACACGCATCCGCGGCGCCGGACCCGTCGGTTCTCCCGTGTTGTCCCTCGACCGGGAAGAGATCGAGAAGAGCGGCCTTGGCTCGGTGCAGCAATTGCTCCAGGCGCTGCCCCAGTCCTTCGGGGGCGGCCCCAATGAAACCACTCTCGGTGCGACCACCCGAAACGGGGCAGGCACCGACGGCACCTATGCGTCGAGCGTGAACCTGCGTGGCCTCGGTTCCTCGTCGACCCTGGTGTTGATCGACGGCACCCGCCCCGCTCTCGGCGGCCTCGGCGGTGTTTTCACCGACCTTTCGCTTGTCCCCGTCGGCGCGATCGAACGCATCGAGGTCCTGACCGATGGCGCATCGGCGATCTATGGCGCGGACGCGGTCGCCGGGGTCGTCAATCTGAGGCTTCGCAACCGGTTTGACGGTGCGGAAACCATGGTCCGGACCGGCACCGCCGACGGCGATATGGGCGAAAAGCAGATCGGCCAGATCTTCGGCAGGGGATGGGAGGGCGGGCACCTCGTCCTTGCCTATCAGTTCAGCGAGCGCGGCGCTCTCGCCGCCGCCGATCGTGATTTTGCTACCGAGGACCTGCGCCCGTTCGGCGGACCCGACTATCGATCGCTCTTCGCTGTGCCTGGAACGATCACCGCTGCCAATGGCCAGACCTTCGCCATACCGGCGGGTCAGGATGGCTCCGCCCTCGCGCCCGCCCAGCTTGTCGCGGGTACACGGAATCCCGGCGATCGCCGGGCAGCGAGCGATCTGCTGCCGCGACAGCGCGTTCACAGCGCCTATGCCGCGCTCGAACTCGACATCACCGAGGGCCTCACTTTTCGCGCAAGCACACTCGCCGCGCAGCGCGAATTTCGAAAAGTGGCGCTCAACCAGTATCTGAGCATCGTCCGCGTCCCTGTCACCAACGCCTTTTACGTCGATCCGATCGGCACGCGGCAACAGGTGAGCGTGAACTATAATTTCGCGAACGATCTGGGCGCCCCGATCGACACCGGACGGGTTCGCGGGATCAGCAGCGCGGCCAGCCTCGAACAGCAGCTCGGACCCTGGCGCGTCCAGCTCGGCGGCGCTTACGGGCGTCAGAAGAGCCGCAGCGACAGCGTCAATATCCCGAACCGCGCGCGTCTCGCGGCGGCGATTGCCGATACGAACCGGGCGACGGCCTTCAATGTTTTCGGCGACGGTAGCGCGAACAATCCCGCCACGATCGACGCGGTCCGCGGCAGCATCCGATCGCGCGACGATTATGAGAGCTTGTCGGCGGCGCTGCGGGTCGATGGCCCGCTCGCGCGCCTCCCCGGCGGCGATGTGCGGATCGCCCTCGGCGCGGAGTATCGGCGGGAGCGCTATGCCAACGCCACGATCAACGATTTGAGCCGCGCGACGCCTACGACCGCGCCGCTCACAGGGCTTCCCGGGCCGCGCCATGTCCGCTCGGCCTATGCGGAGCTGCTCGTGCCGATCTTCGGGCCCGACAATGCGGTCACCGGGATCGAGCGGCTCGATCTCTCGCTCGCCGGACGCATCGAGGATTATAGCGACGTCGGACGGACGACCAATCCGAAGCTCGGCCTGCGTTGGGAGGCCTTGCCAGGCATCGCCTTCCGGGCGAGCTACGGCACCTCGTTCCGCGCCCCGGCGTTCGACGAACTCATCGGCCCGGCGGTGTCCAACTATACCACATTGACGGTTCCCGATCCGGATTCGCCAACAGGCACTGCCAATGTGATAGGACTTTTCGGATATGGTCCCGGAATCAAGCCCGAGAAGGCGACGACCTGGACAATCGGTTTCGACATCGCGCCGTCCTCGGTTCCGGGACTCAAGGTCGCGCTCACCTATTATGATGTCGACTATCGCCGCCGGATCGGTTCGGTGAGCGAGGATTATCTGCGTTTCCTGTCGCGCCGCGACCTTTTCGGCGGCGTGGTGACCGAAAATCCTTCCGCGGAGCTCCTCGCCCATTATTTCTCCTTCCCGACCTTCACCAACCCGCTCGGCCTCGCGCCCGGCGACGTCGATGCCATCCTCGACGGCCAGGTCCGGAACCTGTCCTCGGTGCGCCAGACCGGCCTCGATTTCGATGTCGGCTACGCCCCCGAGGTCGGCAACGGGCAGCTCGATTTCGGAATAGCAGGCAGCCATATCTTCCGCATCGACCGCCAACTGACGCCGGGCACCCCGTCGGCCGACGTCGCGGGTACCTTTGCAAATCCCTCGAAATGGCGCTTGCGCGGCCGCGCCGGCTGGTCGCAAGGCGGCTTCTCGGCGACAATCTATGCCAACCATATCGGGCGCTATCTCAACCAGATACCGGCGACGCCGGAGCGTGTTTCGGCCTGGACCACATTCGACCTCGGGTTCGCGCAGCAGATCGGCGGCGGCGACACCGAGCGCGGTCTTCGGCTCGCGCTCAACGTCCTCAACCTGTTCGATCGCGATCCGCCCTATGTGAACAATCGCACAAACACGTCGGCGCTGGCCTATGATCCGGAGAAAGCGAACCCGCTCGGCCGCACGGTCGCGCTGCAGGCCACCATCCGATGGTAAGGTCCTTCGCCTGGGCAGCGGCGTTCCTTGCGGCGGCTTCGCCGGCGTTCGCCCAGACAAGCCCCCGCGAGCTCGTCGAGATGACCGACTTCTCGGGGCTCGCGGTCTCTCCCGACGGGCGCTGGTTGCTCTATCGCCGCGAGCGCCCGTCGACGGTGACCGGACAAATCGAGACGGGCTGGTATCTGGTCGCGAGCGACGGACGCTCGTCCCCGCAATGGATCGGCGATGGCGGAGCCGCCACCTGGAATGGTACGGGCATCGTCGAGTCAGGTGCCGCCGCCTGGGCTCCCGACAGCAAGCGCTTTCTGGTCCGCTTGCTCGTGGACGGTGCAATAGGGCTTTGGGAGGGAGGACCGGACGGTCGGCCCCTCGAGCCGCGCGTCGTTCGCGACGCCAATATCGGGCGCTTCGCGATCGCCTCCGACGGTGCGGTCATCTTCGAACACGGCCCGTCGCGTGCCGCGATCGGGCGTGCTGAAGAGAATGAACGCTCCGGCGGCATCCTCGTCGACGGACGTGTCGATCTCGCGCAGACGCTCTATCGGGGCGCAATCATCGCGGGCAGGCCGGCAAGCCAGCGATTGAATGGTGACTGGTTCGACCGGGAAGACCTGCTCGCGCGCGCGCCGCGGGCGATATTGCGATCCGCCGCTCCGGGAGCCGCCGACGAGCCCGCGGTGCCGGCGGAAGCCGCGCTGCTCACGCCCCTTTCGCTGCCCCTGCCCGCAGCCGCTCGTGGTGCGGCGGCGCGAGAGGGCATCTGCGTCGAACGCGCAACGTGCGGACAATCGAGCGCGCCCGGACTCTGGACAGAAACCGCGCTATCCGACGGTCGGTTTGTCATGACCACGCGGGACCGGCGCATCCGGCAAAATGCCTATCTTTGGGAGGCAGCGTCCGGATGGCGCCTGCTTGCCGAAAGCGAAGGATTGTTGTCCGGCGGCGGCGAGTTCGATGCCTGCGCAGCCTCTGTGAAAGCGATCTTCTGCGTCGCCGAAAGTGCGAATAGCCCACCGCGCCTCCTGCGGATCGCCTTCGATGGCACCGAACCGCAAATTCTCGATCGCCCGAACGACCTATCCGACCGCGACGATCTCCTCGTCGAAGCGATCGAGTGGCAGGTGGGCGGCAGCCGTGCGTCGGGTTGGCTCGTCCGCCCGAAGATCCCCGGGCGGCTGCCGCTCTTCCTGACCTATTATCGCTGCGCGGGCTTCATGCGGGGCGGGCTCGGCAACGAGTGGCCGTTGCGCGCGCTTGCCGCCTCCGGCATCGCCGCGCTGTGCATCAACCAGCTTACTTCCTCCGGGGCGAACGCACGAGGACGCTACGAACTGGGTCTCGCGGCGGTCCGCGCCGCGATTGCGGAACTCGACCAGCGCGCTCTGGTCGATCCATCGCGCGTGGGAATGGGCGGGCTCAGCTTCGGCAGCGAAGTCACGATGTGGACCGCGACCCACAGCGATCTCCTGAAGGCCGTATCGATCGCGTCGGTCCAGGCCGAGCCCTCCTATTATTGGTACAATGCCGGAGCCGGGCGCGACTTCTTCCGCAAGAATTTGCAGGCAGTTTGGGGACTTGGCCCGCCGGACGAAGACCCGGCAGGCTGGCAACGGATATCGCCGTCGCTCCAGGTCGACCGGATGGCAGCGCCCGTCCTGATGCAGCTTCCCGAACAGGAAGCGCGGCTGTCGCCCGAGTTGCACGCCCGGATCTCGGCCGCCGGCAAAGGCGAGCTCCACGTCTTCCCCTTCGCCCCGCACCTCAAGATCGAGCCGCGGCAGAAGCTTGCGGTCTATCAGCGGAACCTCGACTGGTTTCGTTACTGGCTGCAGGGCTATGTCGACCCGCATCCTGTCAAGGCGGCTCAATATGCCCGCTGGGAGCGCTTCGATGTCCCCCCGCCGCCCAGGGCATCGACGGACTCGACCCAAAGCTCGATATCCGCCAGTTCGAGCAGCCGGAAATAGTCATAGTCATTCTCGATCCGGTCGCGCGCGAGATAAGCCTCGACGCGCGGCCGATCGACAAGCCCCTCACGGGCGAGCCGGCCCTCCAGCAGGATCCGCGCGAGAGCCGACCGTTGCGCCAGGAAAGCCTCGGCGCACATCGTCTCGAGCCTTCCCTTGTTGCGGCGCCAGACCACCTTATCCGGCAAATGCGGTGCGAAGGCCGCACGTGCCACCGCACGGTCGCGCCCTCCCGTCACCCACTCCCATGTGGCGATCGACAGGCACAGTTCGACTACCGGCTGCGACAGCAGCGGCGCGACGACGTCACGCCCGTACCAGCGGCCCGGCCGATCGAGGAAATCGCCGATCCGCTGGATCGACTGGACATGGCGGATCTTGCCAACGGGTAAATCGTCGGTCTCGCCATCCCACGGATGCGCGAGCGGCGCATCGGGCAAGGACGCGCGAACACAATATCCATCGTCCCGCGGCCAGTCGCCGGAAGGCTTGCGGCGCTGCTCGCGCCAGAGCACCCGCCCGGCCTTCCAGATCGTTGCGTTGCAGAGCCGCGCGCAGTCCCGGAGCGCGGCAAAGCTCCGGCGCCCGGGCCCGAGCGAGCGGAATGCGTCGAGCACGGGCACGATCGAGCGGTTGATCGCGAAGACATTATCGCCGCCGATCCCGCTGAAGATGCTGGCGTCCCGGTCGGACGCCGCTGCCGCCCCAAGCGCGGCATCGATGCCGGCGAGTACGCCATAGGTTGCCGGGCGCGGCGACAGGAAGGCGGGGCCCGCGACAAGATCGGGAGGGGCATCGCCGTGAATGAATTCGGCAAGGGACGCTCCGCACCGCTCCGCGACCGCGCGGGCGAAATGCCGCTCGTCGCCGTCGGGACTTCGCGTTGCGATTGTCGCTGCGTCAAAGTCGTGACCGCCCTTTGCCAGCGCCGCCGCGACGATCGAGCTGTCGAGGCCGCCCGATAGCTCGACAACGATCGAAGATCGACCGGCAGCCCACGCCGACACAGATTCCATGATGCGGGTCTCGAGCTGCGCCGCCGCGTCCTCACCGGCAAACCTTGCTCGCGCGTGAGGCCAAGGTGACCAGGCGCTGCTCATAATGGGCGGCCCCGTCCCGAAGCGAAGCCTCGTGCCGGGATAGAGTTCCTGCACGCCGATGAGCCCGGTCCGCGGTGCGCGAAAATTGCCGAAAGCCAGAAGATATCGGAGAAAGCCCGTATCGACAGAAAAATCGACCCCGATTTTCTCGACAAGTTCAAGGTGCGAGAAGAAGAGCACGCCACCCTCGACCTCTCGCCAGTAGAGCGGCATGCCGGTGAGCGACGCCCTCCGTACGACGACGTCTCCAACGGGCGGCGCCGCGATTTCGATGAAGTTCCCCCAAGCTTGGGAGCCGGATCCGAAGCGATCGCCAAGGATGTGGCAATGCGGTTCGGCGCGCGCGACCGGGAGCCTCGCGCCCGAGAACAGCATCAAGGAAGGCCGGCCGGTTTCGCGGGGCGCGAGGGCATAGCGATCCGCCGCCATTTGCACCGGCCCACGCCACTCTTCAGCGCCGATGAGCGCGAGGATCGCGCGCTGCATCATATGGCGAGGATCGGTCGGTAATTGCCGGCTTCTTCGGCGGTGCCGGTCAATATGGTCGAGTCCGATTGCAGCCAGCAATGCGCCGCAAAGGGCGATGTGCGAACGCCGAAGACGAGCGTTGGAACGAGCTCGCTGTGCAAAGCCAGGCGAAAGAGTGCCAGGGAATCGATGAGACAGCGTGGTGCGACGGGAACGAAGGTACGGGATCGCTCGAAATCGGCGGCGAGCGAAATCAGCTCTGTATCTTCACCCGAAGCCGAAAGACTGCGCTTGGCCGCCGAGAGCTCCGACAGGGTCTTTTGCAAGCGGTGGGGTCGGAGTGCCCGTCCGGCCCAGTGCAGCGCGCGCGCGGCGGCGAGGATCGCCCGGAAGCCGCTCCGTCCGCTCTCCACCGTGTTGAGGTCGGCCAGCGGCACGGCGACTTCGAGAGGTTCGATCGGAGCATCGTGCTCGCTTCTGGTAAAAAGGCCCGTTTCGAGGAGCAAGGACATGGCGTCGCTGTCATTGGGCTCCCGCATACGAAGCCGCTCGAAGGCGGCGCGCCTTTCGCCCGACAGGAGAAAATAGCGGTCGCGCGCGACATCGAGAAAAATCGGGTCATTGCCGACAATGCAGAAAGCCACACCGGGCGCGAGAGTCCAATACATCGGAGATTGCCTATCCGGGTGCCGACGGATTGCGCCGACACCCGAACGTTCGGGCTCAGTCGAGGCTGACGCCGTTCTGCAGATCCTTCCCGCCGATTTCGACCGGGGGGCCGAAATCGCCGAGGGTATCCGCGCTGACGCTGCCGAGCTCGACGAGGTCGTTGATTTCACGATCCATGATCGCATCCTCTTTCAAAACGCCGCAGAATTGCGGCATCTCAAAGCTACGATCGCTGGCTCAAACAGGAATTTTATACGACTCATATCGGTCGAATATTATCTGAGCGGCTGCGAGCGCGGGCGGATTCGAGCCGCCACGCGCCCCGCGAGCTTCGCGCGCTGCCGGTGAAAACGGGTGATTTTGCCGCGCAATGCGCTCCAGCGTCCGAAGCGATAATCCTCTGCCATCGCAGCCAGCGCGTCGATGGCGCGCTCGTCTATTTTGGCCTCTACTTCGCGAATGATCGCTGTCCGTTCGATCACATTGACGATCGAATATTGCAATTCGCGATTGCCGGCACCGATCGCGATCGTGCGAAACAGCCGGTCGATGCCCTCGGAATAGCGGTCGTGGGTCGCAAGCTCGATAAGGCCGCCGGGAAGATCGGGCCTCGGAGTCCGCCCCTTGAGCGCGAGCGCAAGCAGCGCGCCGGCCCAGCCATAGAGGTCTGCGATATCCGCCTCGGCAAGCTGCGGCTGGCGAAAGCCTTCCTGATGCCAGCTCTCGACGAGCCGCTCGCCCGACAGCCGGTTGAGCGCGTCGCGGACCGGTGTCGCGCTGGCCGCGAGCGAGCGTGAGAGCTGCGCAGGATCGAGCCGCATCCCGGGCGAGAATTCGCCGGTGAGGATTCGTGCCTTGAGGTCCATATAGACCCGCTCCATCGTGGCCCCCGGACTCATGCCGCGCGCGCTCCGCCCTCGCCGGCGCTTTCGGGTCGCTGCGTCGCGATATAGTCGGCAAGCATCTGCTCCTGATCGGGACGTAGAGCATCGATCGCCGCGAGCGGTTCGGCGTGATATCCACGCAGCAGCCCCGACGGGCATTGCCCCTCGAAATTGCCGAGATTGGGCCGGTGCTGTGCATAGCCGGCAAGAGCGGCCAGATCGGGCGCAAAGTCCTTCGCGATCCCCGGCGGATAGGCGAGCCACTGGTTTTCGTAGGGTTTGAGCCAGCCGAGGCAGTAGCTGACGATGATTCCGCGGCGAACGCACGGGCTGCGGTTGGCGCCGGCACCGTGAAGCGTCGAGCCGAGGAAGATGATCGCATCGCCGGGCTCGGCCTCGGCGACGATCGGGGCTTGCTTCGGTTCCCCGGCCAATGCCTCGCTGCCATGACTGCGCGGCCAGATGATCGTCGCCCCGTTCGTCCCGGTGAAGGGAGTAAGCGGCCACATCACATTGATGAGATATTCGACCTCGCCGAGCGCACCCTGCCACATATCCTGGTCGCGATGGGGAAATTGCGGGAGCGAGTCCGAGTGGATTTCGATCGCCTGGGTCAGGTTGAGCTGGATTCGGTCGCACCAGGCTCCGAGCGCGAGCTCGGCGAGAGCGAGGATTGCCGGATTCATGACCAGATCGGCCATGTGCGGCGAGCGAATGAGGAGTCGTCCGAAGCGCTTCGTGCGCTCCCCATAGAAGCCGCCCTCGCAAAAGGGGGTCGCCTCGAAGCGCTCGGCGACGTCAGCCTCGATCTCGGCGACAAGTTCGACCGCGGCCGCGGCGCGAAGGATCGTGTAGCCTTCCGCCATCAAGTCGGCGGCCGGCCCGGCCGAGCAGCGCATCTTCGCATCGAGAGTTTGGGTTGTCATCGGCTCTCTCCCATCATGCCGCGCGGGCGGGCGCGGCGGAACAGGTACCGGCACCGATCCCTGCAGCCGCGAGGCGCGCCAGGGTGTTGCCGTCAATCTCGATGCGGAGCGCGGCGAGTGACTGGCCGCCCTCGATGCAGCTGGGGCCAAGGGCACGGCAATCCCAGCCGAAACGCTGGATCTGGCGGAACCAGCCGAGCTCGGCGACGCCGGTATAGGTACGGATATCGTTCGCGAGGGCATGTTCGACGAGGCCGACGAGTAGCGTATCGCGCGCCACGCGCCGTATTGCGGCGTTCGCCTCGCGCGAGAGGCAGAAACGGGTGATTTCCACGATCGCCGCGCCGCGCGGCGGCGGGCCGGCGACGAGATGCGGATAGAGGCTGTCGAGGAGCGCTGGCCGGGTCGTCGGCAGCAGCCGTGCCGAGGCAAGATGCTCACCATTCGCATCGGTGACGATGAGATAGGTGGCATTGGGGTTGTCGAACTGGTCGACTTCGAAGCGGCCCGCGAGGACAGGCAGGTCCCATTTGAGAAGATCGACGAACACGCGCTTGCGCGCGGCGAACATCGAGCGGAGCGCGATATGTTCGCCCGTCCGGTTATCCTGGTCGACAACGAGTAGCATGGTGTGTCTCCTTCGTTACAAGAGACAGACCAATTGAAGCGCATTCGCGCGCGGCGCCATACCAAGAAAGGGGGGTGCCCGTTCCCCCGGTCATCAACCTTCGGCCACGTCGCCGAAACTGATCACGCCGTCGAAGAGCGCTCGGATAGCGAGACTCGTACGGCTGAGCGCATCATATCGTGCCCGCGCGTTCCGGAGATGCTCGCTGACGGTTTCCGGGCTAAGCGCAAGGATCTGTGCAATTGCCGCGTCCGATTTGCCGCGCGCAACCCACAGGACGCATTCGACCTGGCGTTCGGTGAGCCGCGGCCGCGCGGCTTCGGAAACCGGCCCGGCGAGCTGGCGCGCCGCCTCGAAGGCAAAACCGCCGATTGTCTGCGCGAACATGAGAGCTTCGGCGGACACCTCGCCGCCGCGCCTCCAGCCGAAAGAAACCGACCCGTGCGCTTCGCCGGGAAGGTGGGCCGGGATCGTCAGCCCGTCCCAGATATCGTGGCGTCTGGCGCGTGCGAGAATATCTTCGTCGCCGGCCCGCGGTGCCGAGAATTTCTCCATATCGTGCCAGAGGAACCCTGCCGCGCGGCGATGACTCGCCCGGTGGACGGGGTCCGAAATGCCGAGCCTGCGCTCGTCGAACCAGCGCGCCCAGTCCTCCGGATAATTGTGCAAGCGTACCCCCTTCCCCGGTGCCGCGAGGAAATCGATGTGGTGGCTCAAAGCGAACCACGCGCAACCGAGCCTTGCACAGGCTTCGGTGAGAATGTCTGCCAGGGCGCTTGCGTCCCTGACCATCATTGCATCGGCCGCCAGCTTTCGCGCGGCATCGAGCGTTGGCATTCCGACCCATGGCAACCCCGGCGGCGTTCTCGAACCTGCCTCGCCGGCGTTGCTCCCGTCCGGTGCCGGCTGTCCTGCCCTCTCAATAGGCGGCAGCCCGGCCGTGATGCATCGCCGCTGGTCGGAAGCGATGCGGAACTGCCCGAAGCTATTCGGCCTGCGATATATTTCAAATATATTCGTCAGTTAGTCTCAAATCGAGAGTTGTTGTTTGCGCACCGCCCGCAGAAACCTGGCTTCGCTATGCCGGTCGCCCGGCGGCGGATCGTTGCGGATCCGATAACGCGAAAAATCGGCTCCCCCCGACAGGACGAAGCAAGCCGGCGACCGTCGATTTTCAAGGCCGAAGGCTGTCGACCCCGTCTCGTCGCCGGGAAGCGACAAAAGAATGTTTAATCTATTCAATGTGAAATCGGGCATCGACTCAAGTTGCTTGTCCCGGCACACAGTGTAACAGACCCGACACGATGGAAGGGTCGCACACTTCTAGCGCGGAAGATCGTGCCCGCTGGGCACGCCTGACCGAGAAACAGCGCGCATGCCTCGACCTCTTGCTCGAGCGCAAGACGTCGAAGCAGATCGCGCGCGCGCTGGATATCTCCAAATATACGGTCGACCAGCGCATTACGGCGGCACGCCTCGCCCTTGACGCAGCCGACCGCGCCGACACCGCCGTCCGCTACGAGCGATTGAAGCAGATATGCGACCGCGTCGTATACGACGCGGTGGAGGTTCCGCCCGCCCCTTCTCTCGTGGCATCCGATTTTCCGGGCGGCGGCGCTTCACCCCTCCTCAATCTGCACGACAGCGGCAGGTCGGGTGAAGTTCCCTCGGGCACCGGCCTGCCGTCCGGGAAGTTCTGGAGACATGACCATCTGGTCCCGATCAGGATTTTGATCATGGCGGCAGTGCTGACCGCGGGGGTCATCTTCTACGCGGGAAGCGTGGGCATCGCGGAAGCGCTGTCGCGGCTCGTCTCCAGCTGAACTTTCCCGTCCCTGGATGCAATTGGCCGGCAGCCCGCGCTTCCGGCAAAGGAGACGTCATGTCAGAGAATATCAGCCTCGCAGCCGCCCGGCTGCAACACCAGGTTCCGGCAACCGAGACGCGCATCGATGATGCACTGATTGCCGTCTCATCCTTGATCGCGAGCGTCGTAACGGCCCGCCGCGATACCGCCGGTGTTCCGGCCGCCAAGGGCCAGGCAACGATCCAGCGCCTCGCGAAAGTCCAGATGGCTCTGGTCGACGCGAGCGGCGACGTGCTCCGGGTCCATGGCGAGCTTGCCGATATCGCTCGCGAAACGTCAGGTCTCGACCTTCATGAATGCCCGTCGCTCGCCCACGCCGGAACAGCCGGGACCGTAGCTGCGCTCTGATTGTTGACCCGGAGCCGCCGGCATGGTCTCTGATCGCGATGCTTCGGATCGCGATCTTCGTGACGCTGCTGCTGGCGGCTATTCTCTATGCCCTCAGGAAGGGTGGTGGACCCGAGAAGGCGATGGCAGGCGTTCTGGTCGCGATGGCCGGAGCCGATCAGTCACTGCACTTGTTCGTGCCGCCGCGTTTTGCTTCGGTCGACATGGGTCATCTCGTCATCGACCTGTGCGCTGCTGCGGCAACGATGGTGATCGCGCTGACCGCGCACCGGTTCTGGCCGATGATTGCCGCGGTGCTGCAGATCCTGCCGCTGATGGCGCATGTCGGCAAGGCTGCGGACATGACCGTCCATCCGGTCGCTTACCTGACGATGCAGGTTGCCGTATCCTGGCTGCTTCCGCCGCTTCTCATCCTCGCAACCTGGCGGCACGCGAGGAGGCTGCAGTCGGCCGGGAGCGATCGGTCCTGGCTCGCCTGGTCGCGGCGGTCGAACCCGAACGCAGCGAGCTCATAGCGGCAATTTTGCTCGACGAATTTCGCAGCCTCGCGACGATCTGGTCGCAGAGCGGCGAAGCGATCGCGCGAGTTGCGGGCGCATGGCCGGCCGTCCCTGCGCTGTTGCTCGGCGCTCGCGAAGCAATGCTCGAATCCCTGCGCGCCAATTTCCGGTCAATCCGCATCGACCCCTTCGATCCCGCCCTGCGCCAATATCTTGTCGCGTCGATGGGTTCGCTAGCCGACGAGCGCCTGCGTGTGCTGTTCCTCGATTCCGCACACCGCCTTATCGCCGATGAACAGCTCCAGCAGGGAAGCCTTGCCCAGTTGGCGATCTATCCAAGGACGATCTTTCGCCGTGCGCTGGAGCATAATGCCGCGGCGATCATCCTTGTCCACAATCATCCGAGCGGCGACCAGCGGCCGAGCCGGGAAGACGTGATCGCAACCCGCAAGCTCGAACAGATCGGCCGCGCACTCGACGTCCGGATCCTCGACCACATAATCGTGACCGCGACCCGCGCGCACCATGTTATGAGCGAGAATGTCGTTGCAGGCGCGGCGGCTCACCCTTCGTCCTGTAATTTGAGGAGCGGCCCGGCCGCTGCCGAGGATCCGGAACCCGATTCCGCCTTGGCCAATGCACAGGCGACTGTCCGCAGGCGCCTCTTGCGGCGCCAGTTGCTCGGGAGCGAGGAGCTGTTCGGCGAACCGGCGTGGGACATGCTCCTCGATCTCTTCATTCACGAGTGCGAGGGGAAACCGCTCTCGATGTCCTCGCTCAGCATATCGACGGGAATCCCGACGAGCAGCGGCATGAAACTGATCCATCGCCTTTGCGACGCCGGAATATTGCAGCGGTTGCCCGATCATCGGGACGGTCGCCGGAGCCTGATGAAGATTTCGCCGGACATCGCGCATCGGCTCCGGGCCTATTTTGCCGAAGGCACCGAATAGACCGCCCGACGAGCGGTCCCTGCGCGCCTCGGGCGCCCGCGCCCCTGCCCGTCACAATCCGCGCTAGACGTTGACACGCGCATGCGATCGATGGACTGCCGCCGCCTGGATATATTTCGAATATATCCGGAAGATTCGAAATGACGCTCTCCGGGCCTGCAGCGGACTGGCGCTCGGCCGAGACCTATGCCGAACTTCTCATCTGCGATCGCCGTGCTTTCGCGTGGGAATGGCTCCGGCGCAGCCGCGGTTACCGCGATCTCTGGGAGGCACGAAAGCAGCTTCCGGGCGATCGCACCAAGTCTGTCGGACTTCTGGGCTGGGTCGATCCGGCGCTCGCATTTCCGCAGGCACGGCCGATATGGAGCGGCGACTTCGACGGACGCGTCCTTCGCGGCCGGGGGGGGGGGG
>JALDYH010000088.1:0-15576 GCA_032154175.1 Sphingopyxis sp.
CGTCGAGGAAGCGCGCGAGCGTCTGCGCGAGCAAGGTCTTGCCGCTGCCGGTCGGACCGACGAGCAGGATATTCGACTTTGCCAGTTCGACGTCGTCGCCGCGGCCCGAATTGGCGAGGCGCTTGTAGTGATTGTGCACCGCGACCGACAGCACGCGCTTGGCGGTGTTCTGGCCGATGACATAGGCGTCGAGATGCTGGCAGATTTCCAGCGGAGTCGGAACCGCGCCATCCTTGCGCGCGGCGATCCCGCCCTTGATTTCTTCGCGGATGATGTCGTTGCAAAGCTCGACACATTCGTCGCAAATGAACACGGTCGGCCCGGCAATCAGCTTGCGGACTTCGTGCTGCGACTTGCCGCAAAAGGAGCAATACAGGGTGCTCTTGCTGTCGGAGCCGCTCAATTTCGTCATAAATATTCCTCTGGCAGTACCAAAAGGGCACCGCCGTCTTCATCCTAGCCCCCGGTCACCCAATTACAATATGGCAATTGGGTGACATCGGTTCAATGTTCCGCTTAGCATCAAGGCGCCAGGCGGACGTCAACAAACGCGGTTACCGGGGTTCGTCACGCCCGACAATCAGGGCGTCGGGCCTTCGCTTACGTCCTTTGGCGCGTCGTCGCCGGGCAGGCCCGGGCGGCGATCGAACACCTGGTCGACCAGCCCGAATTCCTTGGCTTCGTCGGCCTCCAGGAACGTGTCGCGGTCCATCGCTTTCTCGATCTCTTTCAGTGACTTGCCGGTATATTTCACATAGAGGTCGTTCATCCGCTTGCGGATGCGCAGGATTTCCTTGGCCTGGATTTCGATGTCCGATGCCATGCCGCGCGCGCCGCCCGACGGCTGGTGGACCATCACGCGCGCGTTCGACAGCGCGACGCGCATCCCGGGTTCGCCCGCGGCGAGCAGGAAGCTGCCCATCGACGCGGCCTGACCGATGCACACCGTGCCGACGCGCGGGCGAATATATTGCATCGTGTCGTGGATCGCCATGCCCGCCGTGACGACGCCGCCCGGCGAGTTGATGTACATATAGATGTCCTTCTTCGGATTTTCCGATTCGAGGAACAGCAACTGGGCGACGATCAGCGAGGCCATCTGGTCCTCGACCTCGCCGGTGACGAAGACGATCCGTTCGCGCAGCAGACGGGAGAAGATGTCGAAGCTGCGTTCGCCGCGGCTCGTCTGTTCGACGACGACGGGAACCAGAGCGGCGAGCGGGTCGATCATTGGGAATTCGTCCTTCATATCCGGGTTGCCGCGCCGAGAACCGACGGGCTGCCCCTCCGCCGCCCTACATCGTCGCCAAGCGGAGGTCTTTCAAGGGGGCAAATCGGGCCGACCGGTTCGGCGAGCGGATCGTCGACGCCGGTTTCCGAGTCGGGGCCGCTGGCGAGGCCGACCACCCGCGACATTTTATTTCAAAGGTCACGAAGGTCACGGTACGTCCCCCCTCATTTCGTCCCCGGGCAGCGGCCGGAGCGTTGCAAAAGGGTGGCGGGAGAGCGATCGGCACGGGGCATCGTCAGGGGGCTATCACGGCCGGATATTGTAGGAAAGGGTGTGGCTTCGGGGTGGGAAGCGGCCGTTCCGTTGTTTCGTCATCCCGGACTTGATCCGGGGTCCATGACGATGGTGCAGCTATGGATCCCGGATCAAGTCCGGGATGACGAAGAGGAGGTTCCTCCCTGTTGCGCAGCGATGGGGAGGAGGACCGCTCGCGAAGCGAGTGGTGGAGGGGCGGCCCTAAAGCCCCTCCGTAAGCGCTTCGCGCTGCCACCTCCCCATGCCTGCGGCACAGGGAGGAACGGTATGACCGCAACCGGTCGTTTGCTGCCGTCGCCCGGTCTGATAGGTTTGTTCTCACGATCGGAAGGAAGCATGGACCTACGCAACCGGGATTTCGTTGAGCTTGTAAAGCGCACCCGCGAAAAGTTTGGCGTCTCGATTGCTGAGGCGCACGATCTTATTTTTGCGGACGACGAAGCTCGACGTTTCATCGCGATCCGCATCAATCAGGATCCAGAGTGTCAGGCGCAAGCTGTCCGAGACCTGCGTGACCATGGCGAACAGTCTAGATTCATCCGCCATGGAGATCGGATCATATTTCGGCGTCACGACGGCCAAAGGGAATGACAGCTATCGGTCGCCAGCCGCCTTCGTTGTCCATCGCCGCGGCCAAAGGAAAGGGGCGGGAATGACCCCGCCCCGATCGATCGTCTCTGGTCCTGCGGCTCAGTCGCCCTCGCCGGGTTCCGGCGAAAAGAGCGTCTCGAACTTGTTCTCGACGCCCTTGAACTCGTCGGCGTCGGCCGGACTGTCCTTCTTGACCGTGATGTTCGGCCATTCGGCGCTGAACTTGGTGTTCACTTCCAGCCATTTTTCGAGACCGCTCTCGGTGTCGGGAAGGATCGCCTCGGCCGGGCATTCGGGTTCGCAGACGCCGCAGTCGATGCACTCGTTCGGATTGATGACGAGCATATTCTCGCCCTCGTAGAAACAGTCGACGGGGCACACCTCGACACAGTCCATATATTTGCACCGGACGCAGGCATCGGTGACGACATAGGTCATGGGTTCTCGGCTCCCTCAGATGACGGCAAACGGGCCGTCAGGCTCTCATATCGCTCGCCTCTATGCCGCGCAAAGGCGGCGCGTCAACGCTAAGCGACAGTTGCGAATCACTCTCACTGATTAGGGGGATCGGAGCGATCGGGGTGCAAAGCATTTCCATCGGCGTCGATAGCCGATGGTGCCGGAGCGGGAGAGGCGGTGTCGAGCCGGAGGTAGCAGGCTTGCGCTTCGGGCGCGGGACCGCGGCGCAGCGGCAAGGACAGCAGCCGCAGCACCTCGATGCGTTCGCCGACGGGCAGGACGAGCGTCTGTCCCGCATGCACCGCGCACGACGAGCGGGTGATCCGCCGACCGTCGAGCCGGATATGCCCCGCCGCGACCATCGCCTGTGCGATGCTGCGCGAGCGCGCGAAGCGCAGGAACCACAGCAGCTTGTCCAGCCGGATGCTTCCCGCGGCGCCCGGACTCGCCATCAGTCCTTGCGGCTCTCGGCAAGCAGCGCGGCGAGGCCGGCGAAGGGGCTGTTCGGTGACGGGCCACGCCGTGGCTGCCGGTCGGGGCGATCGGGGCGCGGCGGGCGCGGGGCGTCGATGCGGGGTTTGTCCGGCTTGCCGCGCTTGCCCTTCGCCTGATGCGCCGGCGGGCGCCTTGTGTCGCCGTTCGCGGCGCGCGGCGGCGCCTCGGCGTTCTTGCGATGCGGATGCGGCTTGCGGCGCGGGCGCTTTTCGGCTGGCTTGCGCAGCCCCGACCAGCGCCAGCGCTGCAATGCGGGTTCGCCGATGCTGCGGAAACCGAAGCTGCCGAGCAGCGCACGGCGCGTCTCCTCGTCGAGTCCGAGCGAGGTGGCGAGCGCAGGGTCGATGACGAAACCGGGCGGCGGCGCGGCACCGATGCCCTCATGCTCGTCGCTCGCATGATCGTCATGATGATCGTCGCGGCCGGCCAGCGGCGCGGTGGGCGGTGCCGCCGCCTGCATCCGCGCGGCGTGCGCCTGACGCGCAAGCTTTTCGGCCATGTCGATGCGCAGCCATCCCGACGCACAGCGTCGGAAACCCGCGATCGTCAGTCCCGCATTGCTGCCCGCCTTTTGCAGTACCGCGCCATGCGGCGGTAGCGCGGGAACCGGGGCGCCCTGCTGCGCCGCCGTCAGCGCCGCGCGCCAGCGCACCGCCTCGGGCTTGAGCAACAGCGGATGGAAAAGGTCGAGCGAGCCGATGGTGAAGCCGAGCTTGCGCAACTGCGGACGTTCTTCGGGGGTCAAGGCGTCGAGCTGATCCTCGACCGCCGCGCGGCCGATCGTCCCGCTATTGTCGGTGAGCGCCGCGAGCAACGCGCGCACGCGCGGCGGGGTGAACAGGTCGCCCGCCGCCTCGCCCATCGCGGCGAGCGGCCCCGCGTGGCGGGCTAGCTGCGCGGCGACAAAGCGCTGGAGGCGTTCGGAAATCGCCTGCACCTGCTGCGGTTCGAGCCGGCGCAGCGAAGGATCGATCTGGATCGCCGGCTGGACGAGCGTCGGCCCGCGCGCGAGCGAAGCGATGACATGACCGTGCCAGGCGAGGCGCGGCGCCGTTCCCGGCTCGGCGATCAGCGACAGCGCGCTGTCATCGCCTTCGGCAAGCGCGGTCGCGCGGCGCGCGAGTTCGGCGCGCAGATGCTTTTCGGCGGCGGCGAGCAGCAGGCGATGATCGCTCGCCTTGGCGACCGGATCGACCTTGAACTGAAAACCCTTGAGCGTGCCGATCGCCTCGCCGTCGACCGCGACGGTGCCGTCGGCGCCCACGGCGACGGGCAGCGCGGCATTGCGCTGTCCCGCGTCGCGGAGCAGCAGCGCGAGCCGCCGGTCGACGAAACGCTGCGCGAGCGCGGCGTGGAGCGCGTCGGACAGGCGCGATTCGAGCGCCTGCGTCGCCTCGGTCCACCCCGCCGCGCCCGCGATCCAGTCGCCGCGCTGTGCGATGAAGCAGAGCGTGCGGACGGCGGCGATGCGACTCGCGAGCTGGTCGATATCGCCCTCGACGTCGTTGAGCCGCGCGAGGCGCCGCGCGAACCAGTCGGGATCGATCATGCCGTCGCCGTTCGTGCGCCACTGCCACAGCTTGAACACCGTACGGCTGTGGTGCTCGGCGCCGAGTTGCTCGAAATCGGGCAGGCCGCACACGTCCCACAGGCGCTGGACCGCGTCGAAATCGCCGCCGCGCATCCGTACTTCCATGTCGCCGGCCAGATGCTTGAGCACCGCGATGTCGACGGCTTCGGGCGCGGCGCGCAGCCCCTGCTGCGTCGGTGGCTTGGCAAGGTCGGCGAGGAGCTGGTCGAGCGAGCCGAAACCGGGGGTCGGATTGCGCCAGAACAGGCTCGCGAGCGGCGGGAAATGATGCCCTTCGATCGCGTGGATTTCCTCGGGCGTGAAGCCGCCCTGCGGCAGCCCGATGGTGCCGAAACCGCCGTCCTGCTGGTGGCGGCCGGCGCGGCCCGCGATCTGCGCCATTTCCGAAATCGTCAGCCGGCGGAGGCGCCGCCCGTCGAACTTCTGCAGGCTCGCAAAGGCGACGTGCTGGACGTCGAGGTTCAGCCCCATGCCGATGGCATCGGTCGCGACGAGATAATCGACCTCGCCCGCTTCGAACATCGCGACCTGCGAATTGCGCGTCTTGGGGCTGAGCGCGCCCATCACCACTGCGGCGCCGCCCGAGAAACGGCGCAGCATTTCGGCGATCGCATAGACCTCCTCGGCCGAGAAGGCGACGATCGCCGAGCGTTTGGGCAGCCGCGAGAGTTTCGACGAACCCGCATAGCTCAAGGTCGAAAAGCGCGGCCGCGTGATGATCTCGGTTTCGGGCACCAGCGTCTTGACGAGGCCGCGGATGCTCGCCGAGCCGAGGATCATCGTCTCCTCGCGCCCGCGGGCGCGGAGCAGGCGATCGGTGAAGACATGGCCGCGTTCGGGGTCGGCGCCGAGCTGCGCCTCGTCGATCCCGACGAAGGCGACATCGCGTTCCACCGGCAACGCCTCCATCGTGCCGAGCAGATAGCGCGCATCGGGCGGCATGATCCGTTCTTCGCCGGTAATGAGCGCGACCTGCGCCGGCCCCTTGATCCGGACGACGCGGTCGTAAACCTCGCGCGCCAGCAAGCGCAGCGGAAAGCCGATCATCCCGCTCGAATGGGCGGTCAGGCGCTCGACCGCCAAATGGGTTTTGCCGGTGTTGGTGGGGCCAAGGACAGCCTTGACCGGCTGGGAGGAGGATGACGTCATTTTCTTGGCCGCCAAGCTGGCATGCGCAGGGTTCCCGCGCAACAGCCTATCGTCGAACCGCAGGATGGAGGCCGATTTTTTCCACATTGTTGCATAATATCCCGACCCCGCCACGCCTTGCCGCAATGCACCGCGGCAAATCCGCCATTAAATTGACTTTAACGACCTTTCTTTACAGACAACGCCTCGAAAACATCATTCGGCGGCCGGGTATACGGGAGGCTTGCCGAGCGGGGGTTGCAAATTGTTCCAGCGTCACGAACCCATCGCGGGGATGTCCGGCAACGCCGCCGCCCTCGCGATGTCGCAAGCGATATCGCTGCGACGCGCCGATTCCGATGTCGAACCGGAGCTCGGCTGGCGCGACCGGCTGGCGCAGCTCGACCTCGTTCCCGACCTGGGCGACAATATCGGTTCGGCCGAATGGTGGCGCGGTCTTGCGACATTAACCTTGCTGTGCGGGACCGCGATCGCGACCTTCCCCGGCATCCGGCCGTTCGAAGCCGGCGGCACGCCCGCGCTCGACGCCGCCGATTTCAACGAAGCGCGCGCGCAGATGATCGTGCCGCTTGCCTTCGGCGGCGACACCGGCCGCCATATGGCGGCGACCGACGCGGTCCGCCCGCTGACGCAAACCCCCGAACGGCCGCAGATCGAACTCACCGCCACGCTGGGAAGCGGCGACAGCTTCGCGCGCCTGCTCGAACGCTCGGGCGTCGGCAGCGGCGAGGCGCAGGCGCTCGCGCGGCAGATATCGGGTGCAGTGCCGCTCGCCGATATCGCGCCGGGCACGCGCATCGACCTCATCCTCGGGCGCCGCGCGGCGCGCACCATGCCGCGCCCGGTCGAGGCGCTTGCAATGCGTGCGCGCTTCGACCTCCGCATCGAGATGGAGCGGCAGGGCGGCCAGCTCGTGATGCGGCGTATCCCGATCGCGGTCGACGCGACCCCGCTGCGCATCCGCGGCCGGGTCGGCGACAGCCTCTACCGCTCGGCGCGCGCCGCCGGTGCGCCCCCCGCGGCGATCCAGTCGTATCTGCGCGTCGTCGGCAAGCAGATTTCGGTCGGCAGCGACATTCGCGCCGGCGACGAGTTCGACATCATCGTCGATTACCGCCGCGCCGAGACGGGCGAGAGCGAGACGGGCAAGCTGCTCTACGCCGGGCTGATCCGCGGCGGGAAATTGAAGCTGGCGATGCTCGAATGGAATGTCGACGGCCGCACCCAATGGTTCGAGGCGTCGGGCGTCGGCGAACAGCGCGGCGGCATGACGCGTCCCACCAATGGCCGCGTGACCTCGACCTTCGGCATGCGGCGCCACCCGATCCTCGGCTACAAGCGCATGCACAGCGGCATGGACTTCGGCGGCGGTTATGGCGCGCCGATCTATGCGGTGACCGACGGTGTCGTGACGATCGCCGGCCGCACGGGCGGCTTCGGCAATTATGTGAAGCTCAACCACGGTAACGGGCTTGGCACCGGTTACGGCCATATGAGCCGCATCGCGGTGCGCCGCGGCCAGCGCGTCAATCGCGGGCAGGTGATCGGCTATATCGGCTCGACCGGCCTCTCGACCGGCCCGCACCTCCACTACGAGCTATATCGCAACGGCCGCGCGGTGAATCCGTCGTCGGTGACCTTCGTCACCCGCGCGCTGCTCGAAGGCAAGGCGCTCGCCGATTTCCGCGCGCGCATCCGGGCGCTGACGGCGATCGCGCCGGGGGCCGCGCTGACCCCGATCGCGCCGAGGCAGGCCGAGGGGCCGAAGCTCGGCAGCCTTGCCGATGTCGCCTCGAAACGCGCGGGCGAGGGTATCTGACCCCGCACCAAAGCGGCAATATCCATTTGCCCCGCGGCCCGGCGCCGCTATGCACGCCGCATGACCCAAGCCGCTTTCCCCGACCTGCGCCTCCGCCGCACCCGCCGCACCGGCTGGAGCCGCGCGATGGTGCGCGAAACGCATCTTTCGCCTGCGAACCTCATCTGGCCGCTCTTCGTCGCCGACGGATCGGGTGCCGAAGAACCGATCGCGAGCCTTCCCGGCGTGTCGCGCCGGTCGGTCGACCTGCTCGTCGAACGCGCGAAGGACGCGGTCGCCGCGGGCATTCCGTGCCTCGCGCTCTTTCCCTATACGCAGCCCGACCGTCGCAGCGCGGATGGCGGCGAGGCGCTCAATCCCGATAATCTCATGTGCCGCGCCACCGCCGCAATCAAGCAGGCGCTCGGCGACGATATCGGCGTCCTCACCGACGTCGCGCTCGATCCCTACACCAGCCACGGGCAGGACGGGTTGATCGACGATGCGGGCTATGTGCTCAACGACGAGACGGTCGAGGTGCTCGTCGGACAGGCGCTCAATCAGGCGCGTGCGGGCGCCGATATCATCGCGCCCAGCGACATGATGGACGGCCGTATCGGCGCGATCCGGCAAGCGCTGGAAGCCGAGGGTTTCGGCCATGTCCAGATCATGAGCTACGCCGCCAAATATGCCTCGGCCTTCTACGGCCCGTTCCGTGATGCGGTCGGCTCGCGCGGGCTGCTGAAGGGCGACAAGAAGACCTATCAGATGGATCCCGCGAACAGCGAGGAAGCGCTGCGCGAGGTCGCGCAGGACCTTGCCGAGGGCGCCGACAGCGTGATGGTCAAGCCCGGGCTGCCCTATCTCGACATCGTGCGCGCGGTGAAGGACAATTTCGCCGTGCCGGTCTACGCCTATCAGGTGTCGGGCGAATATGCGATGATCGAGGCGGCCGCCGCGGCGGGCGCGGGCGACCGCGATGCGCTTGTCCTCGAAACATTGCTCGCTTTCCGCCGCGCAGGCGCATCGGGCGTGCTCAGCTATCACGCGCTCCATGCGGCGCGGCTGCTGGGTGCGTGACAGCGTGATTGGTTCGTCCTCGCCGCGGCGCTGGCTGTTCGTGCTGACGATCCTCGTCGGCAGCTTCCTGCTCTTCCTCGTCCAGCCGATGGTCGCGCGCATGGTGCTGCCCAAGCTGGGCGGCGCCCCCGCGGTGTGGAACAGCGCGATGCTCGTCTATCAGGCGCTGCTGCTCGGCGGCTACGCCTATGCGCACTGGCTCGGGCGTTTCACCGTGCGGCGCCAGGCGGTGATCCATCTGGCCCTGTTCCTCGTCGCCGCGCTGTGGCTGCCGATCGGCATCGCACAGATCGCGCCGCCCGGGCCGGGGCAGGAGGCGCTATGGGTGCCCTTGCTCCTGCTCGCGTCGATCGGCCCGGTCTTCTTCGTGGTTTCGGCACAGGCGCCGCTGATGCAGCGCTGGTTCGCCGCCGACACCCGCGCGGGCGATCCCTATTATCTCTATGCCGCCTCGAACCTCGGCAGTTTCGCGGGCCTTCTGAGCTACCCGGCGCTCGTCGAACCGACCATGCCGCTGGCGGCCCAGAGCTGGGGATGGACCGCTGGCTACGCGCTGCTCGTGCTGCTCGTCGCCGGGGCGGCCGCGGCACGCTGGCACGGCGGCGCGGAAAGCCACGCGGCGGTCACCGGCGAACCGCGACCGACCTTGCGCCGCCAGATCCACTGGCTGCTGATCGCGGCCGTCCCGTCGGGGTTGATGCTGTCGACGACGACGCACCTGACCACCGACATCGTTGCGATGCCGCTGCTCTGGGTGCTGCCGCTCGGCCTCTATCTGCTCAGCTTCGTGATCGCCTTTTCGACGATGGAGCGGCCGGTTCAGGTCATCACCCTGATCGCGCCGGTCGCGCTTCTCGCGATCGGCGGGCTCGGCCTGCTGAGTTCGGGCGGCGGGTCGATGATGATCGCGATCGCCAGCCTCGCGATGCTGTTCGTCGTCGCGACCGCGCTGCACGGCTATCTCTATCACCTGCGTCCGGCGACGCAGCATCTGACGCTCTTCTATCTCGTCATGTCGGCGGGCGGCGTGCTTGGCGGTTTGTTCGCCGCGCTGTTCGCGCCGCTCATCTTCGACTGGGTGTACGAGCATCCGTTGCTGATCCTCGCCGCGGGACTGCTGCTGCCGCTCCCGGCGCTCTTCCCGTGGGACAAATGGCTCGGGCTCAAGGTGAAGACCGCGCGCGCCATTGCGGTGCTGCTCGTCGCCGCCGCCGCCTTTGGTGCGTGGCACATGACCGAAAACTGGACCGGCCGGCTCGACGCAGCGACGACGCCGTGGGGCATCGCCATCTTCGTCATCGGCATGCTCGTCATCGGATGGCGCTGGGCCTTCGTGCCCGTGCTCGCGCTGTTGATGATCGGCGTCGGCGGTTGGGACACGATCCAGGAAAGCTTCACCGGTGCGCGCGTCCGCAGCTATTTCGGCGTCTACACCGTCACCGACTATCCCGCATCGAACCAGCGCCGCCTTGCGCACGGTACGACGCTCCACGGGCTGCAGCGTACCGACGCCCCGCATCGGCGCGATCCGACGACCTATTATGGCCACCAGTCGGGGGTCGGGCTCACGCTCGACAAGGCCGACGCGCTCGCGGGTCCGAACGCATCGATCGGGATCGTCGGGTTGGGGGCCGGGACGCTCGCCTGTTACCGCAAGCCCGGTCAGCGCTGGACGATCTTCGAAATCGATCCGGTGATGGTCGACATCGCCCGCGATCCGTCGAAATTCACCTTCCTCTCCGATTGCGCCGCCGATACGCCGATCGTCATCGGGGATGCGCGGCTGCAGATCGCGCAGCAGCCGGCGGAGCGCTTCGACATTGTCGTCATCGACGCCTTCTCGTCCGACGCCATCCCGCTCCACTTGCTCACCAAGGAAGCGATCGGCATTTACGCGCGCGCGCTCAAGCCCGACGGCATCTTGCTCATCCACATCTCGAACCGCTTTTTCGGGCTCGAACCCGTGCTCGCTGCGGAAGCGAAAGCACGCGGCTGGACGAGCGCGATCCGCATGGACCCGGGACCGGTGGGCGACGAATATGGCGACCTGACCGGGTCGAACTGGGTCGCGCTGACCGCGACGCCGCAGCGGATGCAGCAATTGACCGGCGGGATCAGGCCGCGCAAGGATTCGCGCGACCTCGACGCCTGGGTGCCGCTCGCAGCGCGCCCGAACTTCGAACGCTGGACCGACGATTATGCCTCGACGCTGCCGGTCCTGATCTGGAAGAATATCATCGGAGGCCGCGACGAATGAGCGACATCAGTATCATCAGCGTCAATGGCAAGACGCCCCAGATCGACCCCAGCGCCTTTATCGCGCCGGGTTGCCGGATCATCGGCGACGTGACGATCGGCCCCGACGTCAGCATCTGGTATAATTGCGTGCTGCGCGCCGACGTCAGCCGCATCGTCGTCGGCGCAAGGTCGAACATCCAGGACGGCAGCGTCGTCCATTGCGACGGCCCGATGCCGCATCGTCCCGAGGGGTTCCCGACGATCATCGGCGAAGATGTGCTGATCGGCCATATGGCGATGGTGCATGGCTGCACGCTTGCCGACCGGGCGTTCGTCGGCCTCAAGGCGACGGTGATGAACGGGTGCCGGATCGGCAGCGACGCGATGCTGGCTGCGGGTGCGCTTCTGACCGAGAACAAGGAGATTCCGGCCCGCGAACTATGGGCGGGATCGCCCGCGCGCCGCGTACGCGAGATCGACGATGCGCAGGCGGCGGGGATGCAGATGGGCGTCGCGCATTATGTGATGAACGGCCGCATGCACAAGGCGGCGATCGAGGGCTGAAATTTCCTCCCTGCGGCGAAGCCGTGGGGAGGGGGGCCGCCGCGAAGCGGTGGTGGAGGGGCGGCAACGCTGCGCCATTCCCCTCCGTCAGCCCTTCGGGCTGCCACCTCCCCATCGCTACGCGACAGGGAGGATTCTTTGCTTAGCTGAAGTTCACCATCGCATAGAGCATCGGGATCGACAGCAGGGTGTTGGTCCGCGAAAAGATCATCGCGGTCCTCGCGGCCTTCGCCTTGGTCGCATCGTCGGCCTCGACGATGCCCAGCGCCTTTTTCTGGTTCGGCCAGATCAGGAACCAGACGTTGAACGCCATGATCAGGCCCAGCCACATGCCGACGCCGATCAGCTTGTACGGATCCTGCAGGCTGAGGGCGGGCGCCAGATATTTTGCGTGGCCGGCGATCGCGAGACCGAGCAGCACGGTGACCAGCGCCGCCCAGCGGAACCAGAAGAGCGCGGCGGGCGCGATATGCTTGCCGACGGCGGGTTTCAGTTCGGCCGGGATTTTCGGCATCGTCGGCATCTGGACGAAGTTGAAATAGTAAAGCAGGCCGATCCACAGCACGCCGAAGAAGGTGTGCAGCCAGCGCATGATCGCGTTGCCCGCGGCGACCCCGTCCTCGAAATTCTGGCCGTTCAGGCACAGCATCAGGACGATCGCAAGCACCAGCCCGGTACCGAGCACGGCGTGCAGATTTCCGAAAAACTTATCCATGGCAATTCCCCCTTTTATCACGGCGCCGCATGCGACCCGGTGCCGGTGACGCCGCTATGCCAGCGACAGGGGATTGCATCAACTTTTGTCGGTCGCCGCTTCGTCGGGAAGCGCAAAGCCGTTCTTCAGCATCACGGGAACCTGGCTGAAGGTGAAGAGGAAGGAGAGGGCGGTGACGCCCCACACCTTGATCGTCAGCCACAGGTCGAAATCCATCTGTTTCGCCTGGATCATCTCGTACATCACATGATTGGCGATCCCGAGCGCGGCAAAGAACAGACCCCAGTTGCGCGACAGCAGCAACCAGCCGCGATCGGTGAGCCCATCGAGCGCCGACTGGAGCAGATATTTGAGCATCGGCTTCCTGAACCAGTATCCGCCGAGCAGGAGCACGGCGAAGGCGGCATAGATGATCGTCGGCTTCATCACGATGAAGCGTTCGTCATGGAACCAGATCGTCAGCGCGCCGAAGCCGAGGACGAGGATGCTCGACATCCACAGCATCGGCGAAATCTTGCCGAGCTTCCACTTCGACACCGCCATCGCGATGACAATCGCGACCATGAAGGCAATCGTGCCCTTGATCGCCGCGGTCGTCGCGGCAAACGCGCCTTCGCCGCCCGACGAGAATTTATAGGCGATGAAAAAGACCAGCAGCGGCCCGTAATCGATCGCATAATTCAACCACCCGTTCCTGGCGGGCGGGACGGTGACCGGTTCGGGGCCGCCCGGAAGCACGTCGTTCATCTTATATTTCCTGCGATGATCGCGGCGATCTCGTCGGCGTCGAAGGGACGTAAGTCCTCTATCGTCTCGCCGATGCCGATCGCATGAATGGGAAGGCCGTGTCGCTCGGCCGCGGAAACGAGCACGCCGCCGCGCGCGGTGCCGTCGAGCTTGGTCATGACCAGCCCGGTGACCCCCGCGACCTCGCGGAACACGTCGATCTGCGACAGCGCATTCTGCCCCGTCGTCGCGTCGAGCACGAGCACGACGTCGTGCGGCGCCGCCGGGTTGATGCGGCCGAGCACGCGCTTGATCTTGGCGAGCTCGTCCATCAGTTCGCGCTTGTTCTGGAGGCGCCCGGCGGTATCGACGATCAGCACGTCGATGCCGGTCGCGGTCGCCTGTTTCACGGCATCGAACACGATACCCGCCGAATCGCCGCCCTCGGGACCCGCCATGATCGGTACGCCGAGACGTTCGGCCCAGACCCTGAGCTGGCCGATCGCCGCCGCGCGAAAGGTGTCGCCCGCGACGAGCATCACGCCATAATCCTGTTCCTGGAACAGGTGCGCGAGCTTGGCGATCGTCGTCGTCTTGCCCGACCCGTTGACCCCGATCACGAGGATGACCTGCGGCCGCGGAAAGGCATCGATGTCGAGCGGTTCGGCGACCGGGCGCAGCACTGCCGCGATCTCGTCGGCGACGATCTTGCGCAGTTCCTCGACCCCGCCCGCGACGGCATCGCGCCGCGCGGCGAGGCGCTCGCGGATGCGGGCTGCCATCGCGGGGCCAAGGTCGGCGGTGATCAGCGCTTCCTCGATGCGGTCGAGATCATCCTCGTCGAGCCGCGCCTTGCCGGTCAGCCCCGCGAGATTTTCGCCGAGCCGTTCGGAGGTGCGGCGAAATCCGCCGAGCAGCCGTTCGCTCCAGCTTTTGCCGGTCATGCGGCGATGTCCTTTGCTTCGATTTGGGTGGCGATCATGCGGTCGCCGTCGCGCGCCATCAGGCGTACGTCGATAATGGTGCCGGCCGCTGCGGGCGCGGCGAGTGCCACGGTGGCGAAATTTTCGGCATGGCCGCTCACGCCGTCGCGCTCGACGAGCATCGATGCGGTGCTGCCGACTTGCGTGCCCAGCCAGTCCTGCCGCCGCCGCGCATTGGCGTCGCGCAGGATCGCGGCGCGCTCGCGCGCGATCGGGCGACCGACCTGGGGCATCCGCGCGGCGGGGGTCCCGGCGCGCGGGCTGTACGGAAAGATATGACCGAAGACGATGTCGCAATCGTCGATCAGCGCCAGCGAGTTCGCGAACATCGCGTCATCCTCGGTCGGAAAGCCCGCGATCAGGTCGGCGCCGATCGCGATCTCCGTGCGCGCGGCCTTGAGCCGCTCGATCAGCCGAACCGCGTCGGCGCGGCGATGGCGGCGCTTCATCCGCGTCAGCACCATGTCGTCGCCTGCCTGCAGCGACAGATGGACATGCGGCATCACGCGCTTTTCCTGTGTGAGCAGGGCGAACAGCGTATCGTCGATCCGGTCGGGGTCGAGCGATGAAAGGCGGAGGCGCTCGACCGGCAGCGCGAGCAACGCCTCGACCAGCGCGGCCAATGTCGTCGCGCTGTCGTCGCCATAGCTCGCAAGATCGACCCCGGTGAGGATGATCTCGCGCTGGCCGCGCGTCAGCGCAGTACGGGCCGCATCGAGCACGGCATCGACGCTTGCCGATCGCGCCGTGCCGCGTGCCAGCACCGTCGCGCAGAAAGTGCAGCTATGCGAGCAACCGGTCTGGACGCCCAGAAAGGCGCGCGCGTGGTCGGCGCCTGAAAGCGCGGGGGCGTAAGGCCGAACGCCCGGGACGGTGGCGGCGCCGCCGTAACTTTGCGCAAGGCCTTTCGCATCATTGGATACGACCTTTGCGCCCATCGCGGCAAAGGCATCGCGCTCCAGTTCCGCCGCACACCCCGTCACGACAACGTCGGCGCCCGGCCGCTCGCGCAGCGCGCGGCGCACCGCCTGCCGCGCCTGCCGCACCGCCTCGTCGGTCACGGCGCAGCTGTTGAAGACGATCGTATCCTGCGCGCCCGCGGCCTCGACGGCGGACCGGATGGCCTCGCCCTCGGCGATGTTCAGCCGGCAACCGAAATTGACGACCTCTTGCCGGTCGGCGACTGCGGCGTTCATCCGAATTGCGCCCAGTCGGTTTCGCCCTCGTACACGCGGGTCGCGGCGCCGCTCATCACGATCGGCTCGCCCGCGGCCCAGCGGATAATCAGGTCGCCGCCCGGAAGGGCGACGGTGACGGGCGATTGCACCAGCCCGGCCCGGATCGCCGCGACCGCGGTGGCGCAGGCGCCGGTACCGCACGCCTGCGTCAGCCCGACGCCGCGTTCCCAGACGCGCAGTTGCAGCCGGTCGGGGCCGTCGAGGCTCGCGACATTCACATTGACGCGCTCGGGAAACAGCGGATCGGTCTCGATCCGCGGCCCCAGCTCGTCGAGCGCGACCGCATCGGCTTCGGGGACGAAAAAGACGATATGCGGATTGCCGACATTGACCCCGGCGCCATGCTCCAGCTCGTCCCACGCGACGGGCATGTCGCGCGTGTCCATCGGCATCGCGAGCGGGA
>JALDYH010000325.1:0-3348 GCA_032154175.1 Sphingopyxis sp.
GCGCCTTAGCATAGGTAGAGAGGTTGAGAAGAGGCGCGTGCACGACTATGTGGGCGCCATGAACGCTCCCGCATCGCCCGCCCAGCAGCCTGCAGCCACTCCCAGCCAGCGCGCGCGCAAGCCCGACTGGATTCGCGTCAAGGCCCCGACCAGCCCCGGCTACGCCGAAACGCGCAAGCTGATGCGCGAGCTCAACCTGCATACGGTGTGCGAGGAAGCGGCGTGCCCGAACATCGGCGAATGCTGGACCAAAAAGCATGCGACGGTGATGATCCTTGGTGACACCTGCACCCGCGCCTGCGCCTTTTGCAACGTCAAGACCGGGATGCCGCGCCCCGTCGATCTGCTCGAGCCCGAGCATACCGCGATCGCCGCGGCGAAAATGGGGCTCAGCCATATCGTCATCACCTCGGTCGACCGCGACGATTTGCCCGACGGCGGTGCGAGCCAGTTCGTGAAGGTCATTCAGGCGCTGCGCCGCGAAACGCCGCAAACGACGATCGAAATCCTGACGCCCGATTTTCGCAACAAGCCCGAAAGCGCGGTTGCGGCGATCGTCGATGCGCGGCCCGACGTCTATAACCACAATCTCGAAACCGTGCCGCGGCTCTATCCGACGATCCGTCCGGGCGCCCGCTATTATGCGTCGCTCCGCCTGCTCGAAAGCGTCAAGCGCCGCGATCCCTCGATCTTCACCAAGTCGGGCGTGATGCTCGGGCTCGGCGAGGAGCGGATGGAGGTCCACCAGGTGATGGACGACATGCGCAGCGCCGACATCGACTTCATGACGATGGGCCAGTATCTCCAGCCGACGCCGAAGCATGCCAAGGTCATCGACTTCGTGACGCCGCAGGCGTTCGACGCCTACGCGCAGATCGCGCGCGCCAAGGGTTTCCTTCAGGTCGCCTCGTCGCCGCTCACGCGTTCGAGCTACCACGCCGGCGACGATTTCGAACGGATGCGCGCGGCGCGCGAAGCGCAGCTGGCGCGCGTCAAGGCGGGCTGACCGGTCTTTGCCGAGGCATCACGAAACCCGCGTCCTGCCGTATAGCGACGAGCAGATGTTCGCGCTCGTCACCGATATCGAGCGCTACCCCGAATTCCTGCCGTGGGTGATCGCACTGCGCGTTCGCAGCGACAGCGAGCATGAGGCGGTCGCCGACATGATCGTCGGCTTCAAGGGGCTGCGCGAGAGCTTCTCGTGCCGCGTGCACAAGGAGCGGCCGCGCGAGGTTTGCGTGAGCTACATCGACGGGCCGATGAAGCATCTGAACAACGAATGGCATTTCCAGCCCGCCGAAGGCGGCGGATGCCGCGTCGACTTCCTTGTCGATTTCTCATTCCGCAGCCGCGTGTTCGAAACGCTCGCCGGACAGATGTTCGACAAGGCGCTCAGAAAGATGATCGCGGCGTTCGAAACGCGCGCCGGCGAACTTTACGGAGCGGGGAGGGTGATATCCTCCGACGGCCGCAACGCGTCCTTGCCTGGCTGAAGCAGGTCGAGCGCGAACAAGGTCGCCGCCTGACGAATCGCGGCGCGATCGGTCGACTCGAACTGGACGCGCTGGGTGAAATAATCGTCGGGATCCTGTCCGCGCAGCGCGCGCGCGAAGACGACCATGCCGACGGGCTTCTTTTCCGATCCGCCGCCCGGTCCGGCGATGCCGGTGATCGCCACCGCCACATCGGCGTCGCTGTTCGCCAGCGCGCCCGCCGCCATCGCCCACGCGGTCGCGAGCGAGACTTCGCCGAAGGTTTCGAGAATCTCGCCGCTGACGTCGAGCTGGCTTTGCTTCGCATGCCCCGAATAGGTGATGAAGCCGGCGGAGAACACGTCGGAGCTGCCCGCAATATCGGTCAGCGCCGCGCTGACCATGCCGCCGGTGCAGCTTTCGGCGACCGCGATTTTGCGCCCGGCGCCGCGATTGCCCGCCAGCACGTTCGCGGCAAGGTCGTCGCGCGCGGCAAGGCGCGATTCAGCGTCGGGCAACACGATGTCAATTCTCCGGAAGTTGCAGGGTCGCGACGGCCTGTGCAGCGATCCCTTCGCGGCGGCCGGTGAAACCCAGCCGCTCGGTGGTTGTTGCCTTCACACTAACCCGTTCGAGCGGAATCGCAAGGATTTCGGCTATGCGCGCGCGGATCGCGGTGCGATGCGGGCCGATCTTCGGCGCCTCGGCGACGATGGTGAGGTCGACATGGTCGATACGCCCGCCCCGGTCCGTTACGCGTCCCGCGGCGAAGGCGAGGAAAAGGTGCGACGCGGCGCCGCGCCACTGCGGATCGCCCGGCGGAAAATGATCGCCGATATCGCCGTCGCCCAGCGCGCCGAGGATCGCATCGGTCAATGCGTGAAGCGCGACATCGGCGTCGCTATGCCCCTCAAGCCCATGATTATGCGCGATTTCCATCCCGCCGATCCACAGCGGCTTGCCTGCGACAAGGCGGTGGACGTCATATCCCAAGCCCACTGCGGTACGTGTCATCGTCCCAATCCCCAACAGCCCGTTCAGGATCGCCATATCCTCGGCATATGTCAGTTTGTGAAGCCGCGCGTCGCCCGCCACCGCAACCACGGGCACGCCGATCCGGCGAACCAGTTGCGCGTCGTCGGTGGCGGCCGCCTCGACCGCCTCGGCATGCGCACGGCGCAATGTGCCAAGACGGAACGCCTGCGGTGTCTGAACGCGCGTCAAGGCGCTGCGGTCGACCACCTCGCCGGCCGAACTGCCGCTTTGCTCGATCAGCGTATCGGGGACGGGCAGTGTCGGGATCGCCGCTTCGGCATCGCCCAATGCCTGAAGCAGGCGGTCGATCACCTCGCCGGTCACGCCGGGCCGCGCGGCGTCGTGGATGAGGATAAAGGCGTCATCCTCCCAATCGGCGAGCGCGGCCAGCGCGTTCGCGACCGATTGCTGCCGTTCGGCCCCGGGATCGGCAAAAATCCAGTTCTCGGGAAGTTCGCCGATCGCCGCCGCGACCTCCCGATTCGCGACGAGGACACCGCCGCCGACCCCGGCCTGCGCGGCAAAGGCGTCGAGGCTCCAGCGCAGAACGGGCTTGCCGCCCAGCATCGCGAGCTGCTTCGGGAGGTCGAACCCCGCACGGCTCCCCTGGCCGCCGGCCAGCAGCACCGCCGCGATGCGCGGCATGGGAGAAGGCGGGGACTCGCTCATCGTTCGCGCGGTTAGCGCAGCCGCGGCTTGCGGGAAAGCCGCTTAGCGTGTAGGGGCGCTGCTTATTTTTTAGGCAATCGACGAAGGTTTCGCCATGGCGCCGCTGCGGCCCATCCAGATCGGCAACATCACCATCGCGGATCCCGTGATCCTCGCGCCGATGACGGGCGTC
>JALDYH010000326.1:0-3337 GCA_032154175.1 Sphingopyxis sp.
TGCTCGGCAATATGTGGGCGCAGGAATGGGGCAATATCTACCCGCTCGTCGCGCCTGCGGGCACCGGCGATCTCGGTTATGACATCGGCGACCTTTTGACCGCGCAGGGCAAGGCCCCGCTCGACATGGTCAAGGCGGGCGAGAATTTCTACTCGTCGCTCGGCATGGCGCCGCTGCCCGAAACCTTCTGGAAGCGCAGCCAGTTCCTGAAGCCCGCCGACCGCGAGGTCGTCTGCCATGCCTCGGCGTGGGACGTCGACAACAAGGACGATATCCGCATCAAGATGTGCATCAAGGTGAATGCCGACGACTTCGTCACCATCCACCACGAGCTCGGCCATAATTATTACCAGCGTGCCTATAAGGACCAGCCGACGCTCTATTTGAACGGCGCCAACGACGGCTTCCACGAGGCGATCGGCGATTTCGTCGCGCTGTCGATCACCCCGCAATATCTCGTCGACATCGGGCTGCTCGACAAGGCGAAGGTGCCGAGCGCCGACAAGGATATCGGCCTCTTGCTGCGTCAGGCGATGGACAAGGTCGCCTTCCTTCCCTTCGGCCTGCTGGTCGACCGCTGGCGCTGGGGCGTTTTCGACGGCTCGATCCAGCCCGCCGACTACAACAGGAAATGGACCGAGCTGCGCACCGAATATCAGGGCATCGTTCCGCCGGGCGAGCGTCCGGCGAATGCGTTCGACGCGGGTGCGAAGTTCCATATCCCCGGAAACACGCCCTACACCCGCTATTTCCTCGCGCGCGTGCTGCAGTTCCAATTCTATCAGGCGGCATGCAAGCAGGCGGGGTGGAAAGGGCCGCTCCACCGCTGTTCCTTCTATGGCAACAAGGAGGTCGGCGCGAAGCTGAATGCGATGCTCGAAATGGGCGCGTCGAAGCCCTGGCCCGACGCGCTGCAGGCCTTCACCGGCAGCCGCGAAATGTCGGGCAAGGCGATGGCCGACTATTTCGCGCCGTTGAAGAAATGGCTCGACGAGCAGAACAAGGGCAAGCCGCAGGGCTGGTAAGCCGGGCGTCGCAGCAGAAAACAGAAGGGCCGGGGTGGCGACGCCCCGGCCTTTTTCATTCGGCTTCTATCGACCGTTTGAAGCGCGCGAGTCGCGTCGTCGCCGCGGCGGCGTGCGGGCCGATCCAGCGGTCGTGGATATCCTGGATCGGCATCGCGTCGAGATGGTTCCAGCGCTCGCGGCCGCGGCGTTCGGCGATGACCAGCCCTGCCTCTTCCAATATTTTCAGATGCTGCATTACCGTGCAGCGGTCGATGTCGGCGAAATGGGTGCAGAGCATCCCCGTGGTCAGCGGCTGGTCCTTCAGATCGTCGAGAATCTGCCGCCTGATCGGTGAGGCGAGCGCCTTGAAGGTCGCGTCGAACTGGTCGTGAATTGACATGTTACAAAAATATAACATAATGAGATGCGACTCAAGCGGAGAATGGACATGGAACTGAAATTCAGGGTTGCAGCGCGGATCGCGAAGCCGGTGCACGAGGTGTTTGAAGCCGTCGCGGACCCCGCAAAGCTGTCGAACTATTTCACTACCGGCGGCGCGGAGGGGCGGCTGGAGACCGGTGCGACGGTGACATGGGATTTCCACGACTTTCCGGGCGCCTTTCCGGTCTGGGTGATCGAGGTGGTGGAGGACGAGAAGATCGTCCTCGAATGGCAGGCGAGCGAAGGCGAGGCGCACAATGTCGAAGGCAGCGAACCCAAGGACGCCGATTACCGCACGCGCGTGACGATGAGCTTCAAGGGACTCGACGACGGGCGTACGCTGGTCGAGATCGCCGAGGAGGGTTGGCGCGAGAATCAGGGTGCGCTCAGCGCCTCCTACGGCAACTGCCAGGGCTGGTCGCAGATGCTCTGCGCGCTCAAGGCGTGGACCGAGCACGGGATCAATTTGCGCGAGGGCATGTACAAGTAGGTCGCGTTACTCCGGATATTCGAAGCGGAGCGGGCGCGAGCCGATCGGGGCGCCGGTGTTGGCGTCGACCACCACCGGGCACACGACCTCGCCCGTCGCGGCGTCGATGTGGCGGCTGAGGGCGCCGGCGCCGTTATATTTGCGCCCCCATGCGCCGATCGCCATCAGGATCGGCAGGAAGTCGCGCCCCGCGTCGGTGAGCAGATATTCGTCGCGCGGCGGGCGCTGGCTGTAGCGCCTTTTCTCGATCAATCCCGCATCGACGAGCGCCGACAGGCGCCGCGACAATATGTTCGGCGCGATGCCGAGGCTGGTGCGCAGCTGCTCGTAGCGCGTCAGCCCGCGCTCGATATCGCGGAGCACCAGCATGCTCCAGCGGTCGCCGACGCGCATCAACCCGCGATCGACGGGGCAGGTGCCCGAATTATTTTCATGCTCGCTCATTGAAGTCATATGGGGTAGTCACTATCATTTTGCAAGCGACTCGCTCCGGGCCGCCTCACAAGGAGCATTTGATATGACTATCCCCACTGGAACGGCCCTGATTACGGGCGCTTCGACTGGCCTCGGCGCCGTTTACGCCGACCGCCTTGCCCGGCGCGGGCATGACCTCATATTGGTAGCGCGAGGCGCCACGCAGATGGAGGCACTCGCGGCGAAGTTGCGCGTCGAGACAGGCGTTGCAGTCGATGTGATGGCCGCCGACCTCACCAGCAGCGACGATGTTGCGCGCATCGAGCAGCGGCTGATCGACGATGCGGCGATCACCCTGTTCGTCAACAATGCCGGCATGTCGCTGAACGGCGGCACGCTCGAAAACAGCGCGGCCGAAGTCCAGACGATTATCGCGCTCAACATCACCGCCGCGGCGCGGCTCGCGATCGCCGCGGGCAAGGCGTTCGGCGCGCGTGGCAAGGGCGGAATCGTCAACATCGCCTCGGTCCTCGCGCTTGCTCCCGAAGCGTTCGAGGGCGTGTACAGCGGATCGAAGGCGTTTCTGCTGAACCTCAGCCGCGCGCTTGCCGCCAATGGTCGCGAAGAGGGCTTCCATGTTCAGGCGGTCCTCCCCGGCGCGACGCGTACCGAAATCTGGGAGCGTTCGGGCAAGGATGTCGACGCTTTCCCGGCCGAGATGGTGATGGACGCGGGCGACCTCGTCGATGCGGCGCTGCTCGGGCTCGATCGCGGCGAAGAGGTAACGATCCCGCCGCTCGCCGATGAAGAACAGTGGAAGAGCTACGATGCAGCGCGGTTGGCGATGGGGCCGGGATTGTCGCGGCGCGATGTGGCGGATCGTTATCGCGTAAACGAAAGCGTTTGAGATGGATCCTCTCTGTGGCCGCAGGTCATGGAGAGGCCATGCTGTCCCGCGCTTCGTCACCCCGGACCCGGTCCGGGG
>JALDYH010000327.1:0-3336 GCA_032154175.1 Sphingopyxis sp.
TCACCCTCGCCGCCATCGCCGGCGCGCACGGGGTGCGGGGCGAGGTGCGTCTCAAGCTGTTCGGCGAAGGCGCGGAGGCTCTCCGCGCCTTTTCCGTTTTCGAAGCGGGCGACCGCAAGCTCACGCTGAAATCGGTGCGCCCCGCCAATCAGGGCGCGGTCGCGACCTTTGCCGAGGTCAACGATCGCAGCGCTGCCGAAGCTTTGCGCGGCACCGTGCTCACGGTCCCCCGCTCGGCGCTGCCGCCGCTGGGCGAGGGCGAATATTACCACCACGACCTGCTCGGGCTGCCGTGCGTGTCGACCGACGGCACGGCCATCGGCCATGTTGCCGCCGTCGAGAATTTCGGCGCGGGCGACATCCTCGAAATCGAAAAGCCCGACCGCAAGCGCTTCATGGTGCCGATGACCGCACAGGCGGTGCCGGCGTGGAACGACGACGGCGTGACCGTGAACGCGGCGTTCGTCGAGTAAAGCCCGCTTTTGGGGCGGTTAGCTTCCCTTCGTGAACCCCGGGCTTTCGCCGGGGTGCACGTTTCCTGTCGGCACCTTCCGGTCGGTTTAAGGCCTTCGTCATCCCGGACTTGATCCGGGATCCACCCCGGCGCGAGCGTTCATGGGCCCCGGATCAAGTCCGGGGCGACGATAGTTTCTTCATCGCTGATTGTCGGTGGCTCCCGGCACTGTTAGCCTGACCAGGATTTTTCGAGGAGGGACTATGCGCTGGAAATCGGGTTTTGTTTTCGCTCTGATGCTCGCCGGCGCGGTTCCCGCCATGGCGCGGGACGCGCCCTCCAAAACCCTCGACCAGCTCGCGCCCGAAATCGACGCGCTCTTTGTCAAATTCCAGGCCGATCAGCATGTCCCCGGGGTGGTCTATGGCGTCGTCAAGGACGGCAAGCTCGCCTATGTGAAGGGCCTCGGCGTCCAGAACATAACCGACAAGCGCGCGGTGACCGCCGACAGCCTGTTCCGCATCGCCTCGATGACCAAGGCGTTCACCGCGCTGTCGATCCTGAAGCTGCGCGACGACGGCAAGCTCCGCCTCGACGACCTCGCCGAGCAATATGTGCCCGAGATGAAGGGCTGGACCTATCCGACCAAGGACAGCCCGCGCATCCGCGTGCGCGACCTGCTCCAGCATGTCGGCGGCTTCGTCACCGACGATCCGTGGGGCGACCGGCAGCAGGTGCTGCCGCAGGACGTGTTCACCAAAATGATCGCGGCGGGCGTGCCGTTCAGCCGCGTGCCACAAAGCCAGCATGAATATTCGAACTTCGGCTACGCGCTGCTCGGCCGGATTATCACCAACGCGTCGGGCATGAAATATACCGACTATGTCCGGCAGACGATCCTGACGCCGCTCGGCATGACGAGTAGCGGTTATGACGCGCCCAAAGCCCCGAAGGCGCGCACCGCGCTTGGCTATCGCTGGGAAAATGAACGCTGGTCGCCCGAGCCCGAAATGATCGACGGTGCGTTCAACAGCATGGGCGGGCTGCAGGTCAGTGCGAACGACTATGCCAAATGGGTCGCCTTCCTGCTCTCGGCGTGGCCGGCGCGCGACGATGCCGACACCGGTCCGGTCAAACGGTCGACGGTACGCGAGATTGCGCAGGGGCTGAACTTCGTCTCGGTCGCGAACCGCATCGGCGCGAGCGGCGCCACCGCATGCAAGCAGGCCGCCGCTTACGGCATGGGCTGGCGCGTCGCGCAGGATTGCGACCTCGGCCTGACGCTCGCGCACGGCGGCGGCTATCCGGGCTATGGCAGCCATGTGATGCTGATGCCCGATCATGGCGTGGGCGTCTTCGCGCTCGCCAACCGGACCTATGCGGGGCCATCGGGCCCCGCATGGGACACCGCGGTCGCGCTGGGCAAGGCGGGGCTGCTCGAAACGCGCGCGGTGCCGGTGTCGCCGGCGGTTGCCGAGGCTTATGCGGCGGCAAGGGCGGCTTATGCTGCGGGCGATCTCGCCCCGCTACAGGGCCGGCTCGCGATGAACTTCCTGCTCGACCGCTCGGCCGACAACTGGAAAGCTGAATTCGCCAAGCTGAAGGCCGAGGTCGGGGCATGCCCGAACGACGAACCGCTCGCGCCGACCGGCGCGATGTCGACCGCCTTCCGCCTCAACTGCGAGAAGGGCAAGCTCGACGGACAATTGCTGCTCGCGCCGACGACGCCGGTGACGATTCAGGCGCTGCGCCTCCGCGTCGTGCCGCCCGAAGCGCAATAATGTCGACGGGGTGAGGCTTTATGCAAGGGACAGCCTCACCCCGTTCACCCTGGACCTTCGAGAGGGGAGGGCAGGGAGGTTTATCGTGCCCGGCGCGGGCGCACGCCGCAGCGCGCGGCGACACGGGTAAAGGCGCTGTCCTCGCCGGGCGCACTCGGCAGGGCGATCCATTCGCCGAGGCGCCGGAAGGGGGTTGCGAGCCAGTGGAGGCCGCGGGCGATATCGGCGCTGAAATGATCATGACCGTCATTCCAAACGCGCATGAACTGCTCGTCTTTCATCGTTCATCTCCTTTCGCTTGATGACCGGAATATGCACCGCCCTGCACGCCGCAGCCAACAAAAGGCGTAGACCATGATATAAGCTGGATTTATAAGGTCGCATGTCCCGCCTGCCGCCCCTCGCCGCCATACGCACCTTCGAAGCCGCGGGTCGTTTGCAGAATTTCTCGCGCGCCGCCGAGGAGCTGGGGCTGACGCAGGCCGCGGTCAGTTATCAAATCCGTCAATTGGAGGACCGCCTCGGCCGCGCGCTCTTCGTGCGCGAGAAAGGCCGGGTGCGCCTGTCCGAAACGGGGCAGCGGCTGCTCCCCGCGATCAGCAACGCCTTCGCGACGATGGGCGATGCTTTCGCCGCGCTCGGCAGCGACGAGGCCGATGTGCTCACGATCAATGCCGCGACCAGCTTCGGTGGCACCTGGCTCAGCGCGCGGATCGGCAGCTTTCAGCTCCAATATCCCGAACTCGCCGTGCGCATGGCGATGAGCAACGATCTGATCGATTTCGACGCCTCGAACGTCGATGTCGCGATCCGCATCGGCAAGGGCGTATGGCCGGGGCTGCGCGCCGATTTCCTGATGCGCCAATATCTCGCGCCGATCGCCTCGCCGGCCTTCATCGAAGAACATGGCATAAGCGAGCCCGCCGACCTGCTGCGCGTCCAGCGCCTCGCGCCGAACGACAGCTGGTGGGCCGAATGGTTCGCGCTGGCCGGGGTCGAAACGCCGCCGGTGCTCTCGCGCCGCGGGATCGAACTCGACAGCCAGTTGCAGGAAGCGAGCGCGGTGCAGGCGGGCTTCGGCGTCGCGATGATGACCCCGCT
>JALDYH010000328.1:0-3332 GCA_032154175.1 Sphingopyxis sp.
TTCCGCATGGCGGGGCTCACCCATTTCTTCGACAATGATCTCGCGGGATCGATGCACGGGCTCAAGAAGGGCGGCCTCACCCCGCTCGGCCGGCAAGTCGTAGAGACGATGGAAGCAAAGGGCATGATCGTCGACATCGCGCATTGCTCGAACGCCTGCGTCGCCGACATCCTCAAGGTCGCGCGCCGTCCGGTCGTCTCGAGCCACGGCGGCGTGCAGGCGACGTGCAAGGTCAACCGCAACCTCAGCGACGCACAGATCCGGGGCGTCGCCGCGACCGGCGGCCTCGTCGGCATCGGCTATTGGGACGCCGCGGTCTGCGATACCTCGCCCGCGAGCATCGCCAGGGCGATGAAGCATGTCCGCGACCTCGTCGGCATTCAATATGTCGCGCTCGGCAGCGACTATGACGGCGCGACCACCGTCCGCTTCGACACGTCGAAGCTGGTGCAGGTGACGCAGGCGCTGATCGACGCGGGCTTCAGCGACGACGAGATCCGCGCCGCGATGGGCGGCAACGCGGTCCGCGTGCTGAAAGCGGGGCTCGTCCCGCTCACCCCGCCGCCATCTGTTCTGACCCCATGATCCGCCTCGACGGCCATGACCGCATCGAAGGCGCCTTGCGCGGTGGGGTCATCGCGCTCGGCAATTTCGACGGCTTCCACGCGGGGCATCAGGCGGTGGTCGGCCGCGCGGTGCGTCATGCGCAGGACGAGGGCCGCCCCGCGATCGTCGCGACCTTCGACCCGCATCCGGTGCGCTTCTTCAAACCCGATATTCCGCCCTTCCGCCTGACCACACTCGACCAGCGGCAGGAGCTGTTCGCCGCCGCGGGCGCCGACGCGATGCTTGTCCTCCCCTTCGACGCCACGCTCGCGGGCACGACGGCCGAGGCGTTCATCACCGGGCTATTGCTCGATCGCTACGGCGCCGCCGGCGTCGTCACCGGCGCCGACTTCGTGTTCGGCAAGGGCCGCGGCGGCAATGTCGTGACGCTCGCCGACCATGCGCGCCGCCTCGGCTTTTTCACCGAAATGGTCGCCCCCGTCGACGACGCCGAGGAAGTGATCTCGTCGAGCCGCATCCGCGAAGCGCTGCAGGCGGGCGACTGCCCTGCCGCAACGCGCCTCCTCACCCGCCCCTTCACGGTGCGCAATGTCGTGCAGCACGGCGACAAGAACGGCCGCCTTTTGGGCTTCCCGACCGCGAACCTTGAAATGGGCCAATATCTGCGCCCGCGTTACGGCATCTACGCCGTCACCGGCCGCCTTCCCGATGGCCGCATCCTCAAGGGCGCCGCGAACCTCGGCATCCGCCCGAGCTTCGACCCGCCGAAGGAATTGCTCGAACCGCATTTCTTCGATTTCGCCGAAGATCTTTACGGTCAGGAAATCGATATCGCCTTCCACGCCTTCATCCGGCCCGAGGCGAAGTTCGACAGCATGGACGCGCTGATGGCGCAGATCGCAGCCGACTGCGACGCGGCGAGGCGGTTGTTGGCCGATCTATAATTCTTCGTCACCCCGGACTTGATCCGGGGTCCATGGATTCCGGATCAAGTCCGGAATGACGATTGGGGGGATAATGACGGACGAAGAGGATTGGGCGAGCGCGCTTGAGGGCCCGAAGAAAAAGCCGATGAAGCGCCGCACGAAGATCCTCCTTTGGCTCTTCGCCGCTTTCGTCGCATGGGCAACGCTCAGCAACGCCAGCTTCCTCGCGCCCGATCCGCAAGGCAAGCCCCGGCTCATCGCGCACCGCGGCGTCTATCACCTCTATGACAAGCGCGCCGCCGCCGGCCGCGACACCTGCACCGCCGCGCACGCGCTGCCGCCGCAGCATGACGTATTCGAAAACACCCCCGAATCGATGCGCTGGGCGGTCGGGCTCGGCGCGGCAATGGTCGAGGTCGACGTCGCACCGACGAAGGACGGCCGCATGGTCCTGTTCCACGACTGGACCGTCGATTGCCGTACCGACGGCAAGGGCCACACGCGCGACCTGACGCTGGCACAGCTCAAGGCGCTCGACATCGGTTACGGCTATACCGCCGACGGCGGCACGAGCTTCCCCCTGCGCGGCAAGGGCATCGGCAAGATGCCGACCGTCGAGGAAGGCCTCGCCGCGCTCCCCGTCCACCCGATCCTGTTCAACTTCAAGTCGAACGACGCCGCCGAGGCTGACCGGCTGTTCGCTATCCTCAAGGCGTCGGGCCGCGACAGCGCCATGCTCGGCGATGCCTTCTACGGCGGCGAACGCCCCATAAAGCGGATGCGCGAACTGCTCCCGAACAACTGGTCCTTCGACCTCAAGAGCGGCGCAAAGGCCTGCACCAAAGACTATGTCGCATGGGGCTGGACCGGCATCGTCCCCGAAAGCTGCCGGAACGGCGTGATTGCGATCCCGATCAACTATCAATGGGCCTTCTGGGGCTGGCCCGACCGGCTGATCGCGCGGATGGACAGCGTCGGCGCGCGCATCATCGTCCTTGGCCCGTATGAAAGCGGCAAGTCGAACGAAGGCCTGACCACGCCGCAGCAACTCGCGAAGGTGCCCGCCAGCTTCAACGGCTATATCTGGGTCGAGGACATTCGCGAGGTCGGCCCGGCGCTCAGGCCGCGGCAGAAATAGGCTGGCGAGAAAGGTTGCTCCAGTACGGACAAAGGTGATCCCCGGCGCAAGCCGGGGCCCATTACAACGTCACAGCATGAAGCAAGGCTGGGTCTATATCCTGACGAACAAGCGCAACGGGACGCTTTACATCGGCGTTACCAGCGACCTTCCGCAGCGCGTAGAGCAGCATCGCGAAGGACAGGTCGGTGGTTTTGCGAAGAAATACGGCCTCAAGATGCTCGTCTGGCACCAGCATTTCGACAATCTCCACGATGCCCGCCAGCGCGAAGTCCAAATGAAGGAATGGAAACGCGCGTGGAAGACCGAACTCATCGAAACCGCTAATCCCGAATGGCGCGATCCATATTTCGAACTTTTGCGCTAGCCTGCTAGGCCCCGGCTTTCGTCGGGGTTCACGGGCGAGCAGTCCTTTTGTGATCCCCGGCGAAAGCCGGGGCCCAGCGCGCCACCGCATGATTGTGAAGGTTTGCTCCCACGCGAATCTGCGCTAAGCGCCGCGACCATGACTGACACGCCCTCCGCCGCCGAGCAGCGCGACTATCGCGACACCGTCTTCCTGCCCAGGACCGACTTTCCGATGAAGGCCGGCCTGCCGCAGAAAGAACCGCTGATTCTCGCCAAATGGATCGAGGGCAATCTCGAAGGGCAGATTCGCGAAAGCCGCAAGGGCCGCGACCAGTTCATCCTCCACGACGGCC
>JALDYH010000329.1:0-3259 GCA_032154175.1 Sphingopyxis sp.
GCATGGCCATCCTGTCCGCGGGCCATGGCGGCGACGCGGCGCAGGCGCAGGCGCTCGCCAACCACAACAGCAACGCGCCGGTCGATTTCGACGCGGGCAGCATCGAGGTGCAGGACCGCGCCGACCGCGTGATCCTGGCGGGCGGGGTGCGCGTGACGCAGGCGGGGATGACCGTCACCTCGCAGCGGATGACCGTCGCCTACAGCCGCCAGGGCGGCACCGACGTCAACCGGCTCGACGCGACCGGCGGCGTCGTGGTGACCAAGGGCGACGAACGCGCGTCGGGCAATGTCGCGATCTATGATCTCGACCGGCGGCTGATCACGATGGTCGGCAATGTCGAGCTGCGCCAGCGCGGCAACAATCTGCGTGGCGGGCGGATGGTGATCGACCTCAACAGCGGGCGCGCGACGGTCGACGGAAAGGGCGCGGCGCGCGGCCCCGACGGCAATCCGGTCCAGGGCGGCACCGGCGGGCGTGTGACCGGCACCTTCACGGTACCGGAAAGAAAGCAGTAACCACGCCGGTTGACGGATCTGCAACCACGCGCCTTCACCAAGGAAGGCGGGACCAGATCACCGCGGCGCCGGGGGGCGATGCCGCTCAATGGAAGCGAACCCCCCATGCGCTTTTCCCCCCTCGTTCCGCCCCGGCGTCCGCTCTTCGGCCGGCGCCAGGAGCCGCCCGCCGCGATCATTCCCACTCCGACATCCGAAGAGCGACGGCTGATCGACCGGATCATCCGTCACGCGGGGCTTCGCGAATCGCGCTGAACACCAAGCGTTGTTAGAGCGGCGGTTCACCCCTACATGGGGCGTCCATGCCTCCCGACACCGCAACTTCCGCCGACGCTTCGCGCGAACCGCCCGTCCTTGCGACGCTGAAGCGCTTCCTGCCCTATCTGTGGCCGGCGGGGCAGACCGAGCATAAGGTCCGCATCGCCCTTGCAGGCCTGATCGTGCTTGCGTCGAAGGGCGTGCAGCTGTCGATGGGTTTCCTTTATGGCGCCGCGATCGACAAGATGGCGCCGGGGATGGAAGAGGGCGTCGCGCTCGCGATCGGGCTGGTGCTCGCCTATGCCGGCGCGCGTTTTGCCGGGGTGCTGTTCGATAATTTGCGCAACGTCGTGTTCGAGCGCGTCGGGCAGGATGCGACGCGCGAGCTGGCGATCACGACCTTCAGCCACCTCCACGCGCTGAGCCTGCGCTTCCACCTCGCGCGGCGGACCGGCGAGGTCACCAAGGTGATCGAGCGCGGGACCAAGAGCATCGACACGATGCTGTACTTCCTGCTGTTCAACATCGCGCCGACGATCGTCGAACTCGCCGCGGTGCTGATCATCTTCTGGACCAAGTTCAGCTTTGGCCTCGCCAGCGCGACCGCGCTGATGGTGATCGTCTATATCATCTTCACGCGCAAGGTGACCGACTGGCGCAACGCGCTGCGCACGCGGATGAACGACCTCGACACGCTGACGATCGGGCGCAGCGTCGACAGCCTGCTCAATTACGAGACGGTCAAATATTTCGGCGCCGAGGAGCGCGAGGCGGCGCGCTATCGCGACGTCGCCGACCAATATGCGCGCGCCGCGGTGAAGAGCGAGAACAGCCTCGCCTGGCTGAACATCGGGCAGAGCCTAGTGACCAACGCCGCGCTGGCGGGGGCGATGGCCTATACCGTGTGGGGCTGGTCGACCGGCGAATACAAGGTCGGCGACGTGGTGCTCGTGAACACCTTGCTCGCGCAGCTCTTCCGCCCGCTCGACATGCTCGGCATGGTCTATCGCGTGATCCGGCAGGGGCTGATCGACATGGAGGCGATGTTCCGCCTGATTGACACCCCGGCCGAGATCAGCGACGTCGAGGGCGCATGGCCGCTGGTCGTGAACGGCGGCGCGGTGGCGTTCGAGAATGTCGTCTTCGGTTACGAGCCCGACCGCACCATCCTGAACGGCGTGAGCTTTGCCGTGGGCGCGGGCGAGACGCTGGCGATCGTCGGCCCGTCGGGCGCGGGCAAGTCGACGATCGCAAGGTTGCTCTTTCGTTTCTACGACCCGCAGGGCGGGCGCGTGCTGATCGACGATCAGGATATTTCGCAGGTGACGCAAAAGAGCCTGCGCGCCGAGATCGGCATCGTCCCGCAGGACACCGTGCTGTTCAACGACAGCATCGGCTATAATATCGCCTATGGCCGCGAGGGCGCGAGCGCCGGGGAGATCGCGGCGGCCGCCGAGGGCGCGGCGATCGACGGCTTTATCGCGCTGCTGCCGCAGGGCTATGACACCGAGGTCGGCGAGCGCGGGCTGAAGCTGTCGGGCGGCGAGAAGCAGCGCGTCGCGATCGCGCGGACATTGCTCAAGAACCCGCCGGTGCTGATATTGGATGAAGCAACGAGCGCGCTCGACAGCCGCACCGAGGCGGCGATCCAGTCGACGCTCGAGCGCATCGCCGCGCGGCGCACGACGCTGGTGATCGCGCACCGCCTGTCGACGGTGACGGGCGCGGACCGGATCATCGTGCTCGACAGGGGGCGCGTGGCGGAAACGGGGACGCACGATCAGCTGCTGCGGATGCGCGGGCTGTACGCCGACATGTGGGCGCGGCAGCAGGCGGAGAAGGAGGAGGGGACGGTTTGAACCTCTCGCGGGCGTTATTCGAACAAGGCCGCATCGTTTAATTATATTTTCCGCGGCGAAATCGTAACTAAATTGGTTGTGTTGGGTTGACCCCCCGCGCCCGCGCCCTTTACGCAAGGGGTCATGCCACATGACACCAGCCTGATCGGAACCATCGTCGCCGGTCTGGGCGTCGCCTTCCTGATGGGGGCGCTCGCGCACCGGCTCAAAATCTCGCCGATCGCGGGCTATCTGCTCGCGGGGGTGATGGTCGGGCCGTTCACCCCGGGCTTTGTCGCCGATACCGGGCTCGCGCTTCAGCTTGCCGAGATCGGCGTGATCCTGCTGATGTTCGGGGTCGGACTCCATTTTTCGCTGAAGGACCTGCTCTCGGTGCGCAAGATTGCGGTGCCGGGGGCGATCGCGCAGATCGCCGTCGCGACCGCGCTCGGCATGATGCTCGGACTGTGGCTCGGCTGGTCGGTCGAGGGCAGCATCGTCTTCGGGCTGGCGCTGTCGGTCGCGTCGACGGTCGTGCTGCTGCGCGCGCTGCAGGCGCGCGACATGGTCGAGACCGAAAAGGGGCGGATCGCGGTCGGCTGGCTGATCGTCGAGGATCTGGTGATGGTGCTCGCGCTCGTGCTG
>JALDYH010000089.1:0-14988 GCA_032154175.1 Sphingopyxis sp.
AAGCTCTCCATGTTCGCCCCGCCAGACAAACGCCGCAAACCCGTCAAAACACCAGCTCCACAAACACGCGTCATCAACGCCGGGAGAAACGTAACTGGATCCGTCATGCGACAGGCATCCGATGCAAGGCGACGTTCCGCGAATATGTTACAAAAACCTCTGTCATGCCCATGTCCCTACGCATGCATTTTACTTAGTATACTAACTATATGTCATGAATTCACTCCAGGCAAGTAACCTGAACGAGGCTGACCACGAACTTCGTCCGATGCGACAAAAGGCTGCATTCTTCCGTTCCGCCACACCCGCAAGGAGCCGACCATGACCCGACATATCCGGACCCTGCTCGCCGCCGCACTCGTGCTTGCAACTCCAGTCGTGGCAACGCCGCCCGCCCCGGAAGGCGTCACCCGAACCGACCTGCAGCGTCACGACCTCTCGATCCCCGGCCGCGAGACGATCCAGGCGCGCATCGACATCGCGCCGGGCGCGGTGGCGGCGTGGCATCGGCACCCTGGCGAGGAGGTGATCTATATTATCGAGGGCACGCTCGAATATCAGCTCGAAGGCGAAGCTCCCGTCACGCTGAAGGCTGGCGAGGTGCTGTTCGTGCCCGCAGGCGTCGCGCACAGGGCCCGCAATCGCACCGCCGCCAACGGCGCCGAACTTGCGACCTACATCGTGGAGAAAGGCAAGCCGCTGCTCGTTCCCGCCGCGGACATGGCCGTGCCCTGATGCCGCCACCGATCACACACTAAGGCAATCTTTAGAATTGAAAGGCAAAAGGGCGACGGGGACCAGAGGGAATATGCATGTTCAACGTCCTCGAATGCGTTATTCATCAGCACGACCTGCGATTTGTCCTGATTGCCGCGCTCGTCTGCATCCTTGGGAACATCAGTCTTTTCGTCGTCCTCAACCGGTCCACGCACTGCGTTGAGACCCGCCGGCGGCATTGGCTCGTCGTCGCCGCGGTCGCCGAAGGCGTCGGCGTATGGGCGACGCACTTCGTCGCGATGCTCGCTTATCGCGGATCGATGCCGATCCGCTTCGACGTCGGCCTCACCATCCTTTCGGTCGCGATCGCGATCGGCTTCTTCTGGTGCAGCTTTCGCTGGCTGGGCAAGGCGCCGGATGCAGGGCGCTGCGCCGCCGCCGCCGCGGGGGCGGCCATCGGCGTCGCGGCGATGCATTTCACAGGCATGGCTTCGATAATCGCGCCCGCACGTATAAGCTATGACTGGGCACCGATCACTATCTCGGTGCTTCTGTCGTCATTCTGCTTCTTTGTCGCTTTCCTGGCTTTTACGCGGACAAGAGGCTTGAAAAAAGTCGTCCTGCCCGCTGGCTTCGCGGTGCTCGCCATCGTCGTCATGCATTTCACCGCGATGTCAGCCACCACGCTCGTCCCCGATCCGGCGCGCGGCGGCATATTGGGAACGACCAGCAGCCGCGACTGGCTCGTACCGGCGATCGTGATCGCCAATGCCGCGCTGGTGGCGCTTGCCCTGACCGGCTCGCTCGTCGACCGCTGGCTTACTGACGCCCACGGTCTTGCCGATGCAACGCTCGAAGCGCTGGCGATCACCCATAATGGCCGCATCGTCGAAGTGAACGCGCGACTTTGCGCGCTCCTTGGTGTCAGCGGCGGCGCAATCGTGGGCGGCACGCCATCCGACTGGTTTGTCGCCGCAGATGGCACTTCGTTCGAACCGCCCGACGGTCATTCCGTCGAGGCACGCATCCGGAACAGCCACGACGAAGATCATATATTGGAGATCGCGACCCAAACGATCGAATATCGGGGCCGCAGCTGCCAGGTGCTCGCGATCCGCGACCTGTCCGACCGCAAGCGGGCGCAGCGGGCGATCGAGCATCTCGCCTCGCACGACGCGCTCACCGACCTGTCGAACCGTGCCCACTTCGTCCGGGCGCTCGACACGGCCATCGCCGCGAAGAAGCCCTTCGCGCTTCTCGCGCTCGACCTCGACCGGTTCAAGGCGGTGAATGACATATTCGGTCACGGCGCCGGTGACGAAATCCTGCGCCGTATCGCCGACATCCTCCGGTCCGCAGTGCGCGCCGACGATATCGTCGCGCGGATAGGCGGCGACGAATTCCTGGTTATCCAGACCGCGGTCACCGGACCCGACGATGCCCGCAAGCTATCGGCGCGTATCCTCGAGACGCTGGCGATCGAAATGGACGTCGCGCGCGATCCGATGGCGGTCGGGGTCAGCATCGGCGTCGCGCTTTTCCCGCAGGACGGTAGCGAGGCCGAAGTGCTTCAGCGCAATGCCGACACGGCACTCTATCGTGCCAAGAATAACGGAAAGGGCAATGCCGCCTTCTTCGATCAGGAGATGGACGAGCTCGCACAGGAACGCCGGGCGCTCGAGCACGACCTGCGGCACGCCATAGCCCGTGGCCAGCTCTATGTCGTATACCAGCCGCTCGTCGCGACGGCTTTTGCCTCGGTCATCGGCTATGAAGCCCTGCTCCGCTGGAATCATCCCGACCGCGGCGAAATCGCGCCCGACGATTTCATCCCGGTCGCCGAGGAAATCGGCGCCATCGTCCCGATCGGCGAATGGGTATTGCGCGAGGCATGCAGGACCGCCGCAAGCTGGCCGAAAAATGTCTCGATCGCCGTCAATGTGTCGACAGTCCAGTTCCAGGTGCCGAACCTGCCGGCGGTCGTTCGCGACGCGCTGTCTCAATCGGGGCTGGAGGCCCATCGGCTCGAGCTCGAAATCACCGAAACGGCCTTCCTGCGCAACCGCCACAGTGCGCTGACCGCACTGCACGAAATCCGCGCGCTCGGCGTACGGATCGCGATGGACGATTTCGGAACGGGCTATTCGTCGCTAAGCAACCTCAAGGCCTTTCCGTTCGACAAGATCAAGATCGACAAAAGCTTCGTCGCCTCGATTTCGGACGATGAGGCGGCGCGGTCGATCGTGCGCGCGATCGTCGGCCTCGGCCGCAGCTTCAACATGCCGATCGTCGCCGAAGGGGTCGAAACCGAGGAGCAGCGCCAGATGCTGCTCGACGAGGGATGCCCGCAAGCGCAAGGCTATTATTTCGGCCGGCCCGCCGGCGATCCCTTTCAGCCGGAAGTCGAAGAAGTCCAGTCCAGTCCCGGCTGACACAACCCCAAGTCAATGATGGCCTTCACGCGGTGAATAAGGCACAATCGTCGCGATGACAGAATGCGGGGGATCAATCTGGCCGGCGAGCGACCTTCTGTCCGCCGATGGCACCGATTCCGGACCGGGATATCGTCCTGACGCACTCTGCATGCGAACCTGAGCCATGGCCGCCCGCGACGATGCGGATATCATCGCCGCGGCCATCGCAGGCGACCGCGACGCATTCGCCGCGCTGCTGCGGCACCATTATGATCGCATCCACGGCCTCGCCTGGCAGTTGACCGGATCGCGCGCCGACGCCGACGATATCGCGCAGGACGTCTGCTGCATCCTGGCGGAAAAGCTTTCCGCCTTTCGGGGCGATGCAAAATTCACGACCTGGCTGTGCAGCATCGTTTACAACGCCTGCCGCGATTTCCATCGGCGGCAGTCGGCATTCACACGGTTCACTGGCCGGCTGAGCATCATGGCCGGACTCTCGCACGGTCCAGACGGCCGCGACCTTTATGATGCAATCTGGATCGAAAGCGCCATCGCCCGGCTGAAACCCGACCTTCGCGAGACCGCGGTCCTGATTGCCGGGCAACAGCTGACCCATGCCGAAGCGGCACAGATCCTGGGGATCGCCGAGGCAACCGTGTCCTGGCGGATGCACGAAATTCGGCGCCAGCTCGCGGCGAATTCCGGCCCCGACGACTGACGGCGTACCACGCGCAAAAATTTCTTCGGCGCGCCGCCAAGGATTCCCCGCGCCCGCGCGTCCCAGTGACATGCGGGCGATTGTGCGCCGCTGTTGCCAGGGAGACATTCCATGTCCCGTTTCTATCTGACGCTTACCGCAGGGCTGTCGATCACGCTCGTCACCGCATGCTCGCAATCGAACGAGCCCGATGTCGCGTCGCCGTCATCGGAAGCTTCGGCGCCGATCCCGAAGTTCGAACCTGAGGAGGATGCTTCGGCGATTGTCGTCACGGGGCAGAGGATAGCCGCACCCGTGATGGACACGCCCGTTGCGATCTCGATGATCGGTTCGGAACGTGTCGCGTCGCCGCCACCTGCACAGCCCCGAAAAATGGCCGCGACGGGCAGCACCATACGCACGCAGTACCCCGATCGAATCATGCCCTATTATCAGGACGTCGGCCGCGACAAATTCACTTCGACCCGGGAAAATGCGTTCCAGATCGCGCGCGACGAACCCGTGTCGACCTTTTCGATCGATGTCGACACCGCTTCCTATGCCTTCGTCCGCGCGTCGCTGAACAACAATGCCCTTCCGCAGCCGGCGGCGGTGCGAACCGAAGAGCTGATCAACTATTTCCCCTATGATTATGCCGCGCCGCGCACTGCGCAGCAGCCCTTCACCTCGAACATCGCTGTCTTTCCAAGCCCGTTCACCGAGGGGCGCAAGCTCGTCCGCATCGGCATCAAGGGCTATGCGATCGAACGAGCGACCCGTCCACGCGCGAACCTCGTCTTCCTGATCGACACGTCGGGATCTATGAACGCGCCCAACAAGCTGCCGCTTGTGAGGAAGTCACTCGGCCTCCTGCTCGACCAACTCGATCGCGACGATCGTGTGGCGATCGTGACCTATGCCGGTAGCGCGGGCACCGCGCTCGAGCCGACGCCGGCGAGCCAGAAGGGCAAAATTCTGGCGGTGATCGACCAACTCGGCGCGGGCGGGAGCACGGCGGGCGCCGAGGGTATCCGCCAGGCCTATGCGCTGGCCGGGCGCAACCTCGACCCGAACGGCGTCAACCGCGTCATCCTGGCAACCGATGGCGACTTCAACGTCGGCATCACCGACCAGAACGAATTGAAAGGCTATATCGAGCGCGAGCGCGGCAAGGGCATTTTCCTGTCGGTCCTCGGCTTCGGTATGGGCAATTACAACGACGCGTTGATGCAGACGCTCGCCCAGAACGGCAATGGCGCCGCCGCCTATATCGACACGCTCGGCGAAGCCCGCAAAACGCTGGTCGACGAAGCGATATCAACGCTGTTCCCGATCGCAAAGGACGTAAAGATCCAGGTCGAGTTCAACCCCGCCATCGTCGCCGAATATCGCCTTATCGGCTATGAAACGCGCATGCTGAACCGCGACGATTTCGACAATGACAAGGTCGATGCGGGCGATGTCGGATCCGGGCAGACGGTCACCGCGCTTTACGAAATCGTCCCCGTCGGCGGACCGCGCACGATGGGCGACCTGCGGTACAGCCGCTCCGCCCCGCGTCCGGGCCCCGTCGCGGGGCGGTCGAGCGAATATGGCTTTGTGAAAATCCGCTACAAACTGCCCAAATCGGATCGCAGCCAACTCATTTCGACACCGATCGACCGCCGCGTCGAATTCGCCCGCTTCGCCGACGCACCGCAGGATGCACGGTTTGCGACCGGGGTCGCAGCCTTCGCCGAACTGCTTCGCGGCGGTCGCTACAGCGGATCGATGACCTATGACGATGTGCTGCAGATCGTTGGCGCCGCCCGCGGCCCCGACGACTTCGGCTATCGTATGGAGCTGGTACAGATGGTCCGTGCCGCCAAAACGGCCGGATCGATGGCGAAGCTCGAACATTAAGCGAGGTGCGGCGGCGTGTCCGGGCGCCCGCCGCCGCATCCCCTTTCCCCGATCCGGCGCATGATCGATATATTCGACCGCCGCCCAATATTGCGTATAAGGCAGACCGATGCTCATGCCCTGCTCTTTGCGTCCGCCGTTTCGACCTCATTCGACGTCATGCCGCGCGTACGGGAGTGTCCATGGCGGGCGATGACGATCTGAAGGCGCTTCTGCCCGAGCCACCGCCGCCCGCCCCGAAACGGCGCGAGGCGGCGATCGCCGAGGCGCTGGCACGCTTCGACGGCACACCTGCGCCGCAGGTCCGGCTTCGTGCGGAGAAGGCATCATGGTGGAAAATGCTTCAGCGTCCACAGGCGGGCCTGCTTGCGACCGCCGCGCTGGTCGCCGCGATCAGCCTGCCCTTTGCCTGGACCACGCTCGATCCGGGCGCACCGGCAGCCGACGAACAGCTTTCGCCCCCTCTTCGTGAAGATGCGCCGGCAACTGCGCGCGACACTGCGGAAGTGGCTGCTCCGTCCCCCGCGACAACCTTGTCTTCCGGCAAAGACGATTCCGCAGCCGTCGCCCCCACTCCTCGTTCGGCGCCCCCCGTACCGGCGGCAAAGCGGGTAGAAACGGCGCAAATCGACATCATCGCACCCGCCGAAAAAACCAGAGAACCCGAAGCTTTGGTCGTCTCGGCACAGCGAGCGTCGCGCCCCGCTCTCGAAGCGCCGAGCGCCATTTCGGCAATCTCGTCGGGCGACCTCGCCGAGGACAGCGTGGTCGTCACCGGAACCCGTATTTCCCCGCGTAGCCCCCCGAAGCGCGGCGACTGGAACGCCTGCACAGTGAACGATCCGAGCCAGACGCTGTCCAGGTGCAGGAAGCTGGCGAACAAGGGCACAAGAGAAGCCCGCGCCAAGGTCGACACCGATCTTGCCGACGGACTGAAACAGGCATGGGAAGGCGATCTGGACGGAGCGATCGCCGCCTTCGATCGGGCGATTGCCGTCGCACCGGATCTGTCGATCGCGTATCTCAACCGCGGCCTTGCCTATGAACGACAAGGCGACGGCACGCGCGCGATGGCCGATCTCGACCGCGCGGTGCAATATGCGCCGCAATCGGCACGCGCTTACTATAACCGCAGCATTATCCTGCGAAAAAATGGCGACGCGCGGCGCGCCGACCTCGACGAAAAGCGAGCGATCAACCTGGACAGCCGGTATCAGGCGATACCGCGATAGCGGCGCGAAGAGCACGGGCCTTCGAAATCGAATTCCTTGATCCCTTCGTTCGCGTAGACGCTTTTACCTTTGGCTAGGGCCTGCCGCGAATAGCGAACCGACACGCACGCGATCGCCGCCCGCGGACGGGGGCACGTCGTCGGCGGCTGTGGAAGGGGGCAGGCGGTCGACCCGGTGATATTCCTGCACGATCTGCGACAACGCCGACAGCGCCAGCGTCGCCGGATCGCGCGTCGCGGGGATGAGACCGACCGATGTATGGAGCTTTCCGCAAATGTCCTCGGGCACCCCCGCCTCCCGCAATGCGCCGAGCCGAACCTCCTGCGTTCGCGGGCTGCCGATAGCCCCGATGTAAAAGCCGGGAAGGCGCAGCGCGCGCGGCAGCAATTCCTCTTCCCAGTCACGATCGTGAAATACGGAAATGATCGCGGTCCACGGATCGGTGGCTATCGGCGGCAAGGCCGTGCGTGCGGTCAGCCGGACGGTATCGAAACCCTCGGCTCCGAGATCGGCCAACGCCCGCTCATCGGGCGAAAGCACGCTGACATCGGCGCCGAACGAGACGCCGAGACGCGCCAGCGCGGTAAGTTCTTCGCCCTGCCCCATCGCGACGATACGCAACGTCGGGGGATAATGAACCCGAAAGCTTCCGTCGTGCCAACCGGTGGCGTCGGCCCGGTGTGGCATAGCGTCCAAATGCACGCCGTCGTCCGACAATCGCAAGACGGCCATTTCCCGGCGATCGTGCAGCGACAGGGCCCGGGTCATCGCCCCGGCATCGGGGTGCGGATTGAATAGCAAGTCGATCCCCCCGCCGCAGGGAAGACGGATATCGAAATATGGGGAACCCGCGCCGAACCGGACGCGTTTGGCACGGCCGTCGGACAGCGTTCCGATCGCCTCGGCCACGACCGCCGTCTCGATGCAGCCGCCCGAAAAAGATCCGGCATATCGGCCATCCTCTGCCACCGCCATCTGGGCGCCGATCGCACGCGGCGACGATCCTTCGATTCCGGTCAGGGTAACAAGGATTGTCCTCAGACCCTCGCCGGCGCGAGCGATGGCAAAGCGCAAAATATCGGTCGGCGTAGTTGCTATCATCCCCATTTTGTCCTGAGATTGTCAAATGCGCAGAGCGCGCCCGAAGGGACCGATGCCACAATGGTCGACGCCGCAAATATCGCTGCCATCCTGCTTGCGGCGGGCGAATCGCGACGATTCGGCGCCGACGACAAGCTGCTGGCATCGCTCGCCGGCGAGCCGTTGGTGCTGCAAGCGGCGCGGCGGATCGTCGAACTGGCGCCGGGGCGCAGGATCGCCGTCTGCCGGGATGACCGTGGCGCGCTCGCGCAGTTGCTGGCGGCGCAGGGTTTCCGGATCGTCGCCAATCCGCATACCGAACGCGGGCTGGCGCAGTCCCTGGCGTGCGGCATTGCCGAAGCCGCGCGCGGGACGGAAGCGGCGGCGATGATCTGCCTCGCCGACATGCCGTTCGTCAGCACATGCCATCTGCGCAATGTACTGGCGCGCTTCGATCCCGCGAACGCTCCCCTGGTGGCATCCACCAATGGCGAAGCAGCGATGCCTCCCGCATTATTTGCCCGCGCGCTGTTCGGCCGCCTGCGCGGCGGCGTAGGCGACCGTGGCGGCAGGGCCCTGTTGGCGAACGCCACGCTCGTCCACGCCGGCGCCGGTGAGCTGGCGGACATTGACCGGCCGGGCGATCTTCGGGTCTGAGCATCCGCTCCGGACATTTCCGCGATCACGCGACGTCCGGCAGTTTGTCCAGCAGCTTGTCGAGCGTGATCGGATAATTGCGGATGCGCACACCGGTCGCGTTATAAACCGCGTTGGCGACCGCCGCCGCGACGCCGCAAATGCCGAGCTCGCCGACGCCCTTCGCCTTCATCGGCGATGTCGTGGGATCGGCTTCTTCGAGGAAGATCACCTCCTGGTGCGGGATGTCCGCGTGAACGGGGACCTCATAGCCGGCAAGGTCATGGTTGACGAAAAAGCCGAAACGCTTGTCGACCGCCAGTTCCTCCATCAATGCAGCGCCCGCACCCATCGTCATCGCGCCTATAACCTGGCTGCGCGCCGCCTTGGGGTTGAGGATGCGCCCGGCGGCGCACACCGCGAGCATGCGGCGGACGCGGATCTCGCCGGTCATCGCATCGACGCCTACTTCCGCGAAATGGGCGCCAAAAGTCGATTGCTGAAATTTCTCGGCCAGGTCGCCATATTCCATATTGTCCTCGGCGACGAGTTCGCCGTCGGCCGCTGCATCACCGAGCGCGACGCTGCGCCGGCCCGACTTGACCCTGCCATCGGCGAAGACCGCATCGGATGCCAAACCAAGTTTCTGTACCACCGCCTCGCGCAGCTTTACGCAGGCGGCATAGACGCCCGCGGTCGAGCTGTTCGCCCCCCACTGCCCACCCGAGCCAGCCGAAACCGGAAAAGCGGAATCGCCAAGCTTCACGACAATCTTGTCGAGCGGCAAGCCCATCATTTCGGCGGCGGTCTGCGCGATGATCGTGTAGCTGCCCGTGCCGATATCGGTCATGTCGGTCTCGACCGTCACGACGCCCGACTTGTCGAGGCGAACGCGCGCCGCCGACGGTCCGTTGAGATTGTTACGGAAGGCCGCCGCAACCCCCATGCCGACCAGCCAGCGTCCGTCGCGGGTAACGCCCGGCTTGGCACGCTTGCTCCAGCCGAATTTGGCGGCGCCGGTCTCGAGGCATTTGTTGAGTTGGCGCTGCGAAAAGGGCCGGCCCGGTTTTTCGGGATCAACCTGCGTGTCGTTGAGCACACGCAGCGTAACTGGATCGATGCCCAGCTTTTCGGCCAGTTCGTCGACCGCGATCTCGAGCGCCATCAGCCCCGGCGCCTCGCCGGGCGCGCGCATTGCATTGCCTTCGGGCAGGTCGAGCACGGCGAGCCGCATCGCGGTCATGCGATTTGCGCCCGCGTAGAGCAGCCGCGTCTGCGCCACTGCCGTTTCGGGACCACCCCCGGGCAGGTCGCCCGACCAGCTTTCATGTCCGACTGCGGTCAGCTTGCCGTCCGCAGTCGCGCCAAGGCGGACGCGCTGGATCGTAGCAGGACGGTGCGTCGTATTATTGATCATCAACGGCCGGGACAGCGCGACCTTGACCGGGCGCTTCGCCGCCTTCGCCCCCAGCGCGGCCAGAAGCACATCGGCGCGATTGAATAATTTCCCGCCGAAACCGCCACCGATATAGGGCGAGTCAAAGCGGATATTCTCCTTTGGAATGCCAAGCGTCTTGGCCATGTCGCCGACCGACCAGGCGATCATCTGGTTCGACGTCCACAGCGTCAGCCTGTCGCCTTCCCACGCGGCGATCGACGCATGGGGTTCCATCATCGCATGGCTGTGGTCGGGGGTGGTGTAGCGCGCGTCGAGTTGCACCGGTGCGGCGGCGAAAGCGGCGGCGAAGTCGCCGACGCTGGTATCGGCTTCGGTGCCGAAGGATGCCTTGGGCTTGATCGCCGTATCGATCGCGGCCGCGAGATCGTAAGCGCCTTTTTCGCGGGCATATTCGACGCGGACGAGCGAAGCCGCGGCGCGCGCCTGTTCGAAACTGTCCGCGACGACGAGCGCGATCGCCTGATGATAATGATCGACCGCGGGACCGCCGAGGAGCTTGGCAGTGTTGAAATCGCCCTTCCCCAGCTTGCCCGCATTCTCGGCGGTGACGATCGCGATGACGCCGGGCGCAGCCCGCGCCTCGTCGAGGGTCATCGACGCGATCCGCCCCTTGGCGATCGCCGATCCGACGACATAGCCATAGGCCTGGTTTGCCGCGACATCGTGCCGCTCATAGGCATAAGGGGCAGTGCCCGTGGTCTTGAGCGGGCCTTCGATACGGCTGGTGGGTTTGCCGACCACCTTCATCTGGTCGATCGGGTTGGTCGTCGCGGGCGTGTCGAACTTCATGGCTCAACCCTTCGCTTGGGCCAGCACCCCGGCGAGCGTGCGCTCGACCAAAGGCAGCTTATAGGCATTTTCATGGGTGGTTTTCGCGCCCGCGAGCAGCTTTGCGGTTACCGCTTTCGCGCCGCGCGGCAATTCGGCCTCGGCGGCTTCGTCGCGCCAGGGCTTGTAGCCGACCCCGCCAAGCGCAACGCGGCCGGTCCCGTCCTTCTGCACGACCGCACCGACAGAAATCAGCGCGAAGGCATAGGACGCCCGGTCGCGCACCTTGTGATAGATATGCGTGCCGCCGACGGGCTTTGGCAGCGTGACGGCCGTGATCAACTCGCCCGGCGCCAGCACCGTTTCCAGATGCGGCGTTTTGTCCGGCGCGCGATAGAAATCGGCGATCGGGATCGCGCGCACTTTGCTCCCCGCATCGACGGTCTCGACTGCCGCATCGAGTGCGCGCATCGCGACCGCCATATCGCTGGGGTGGGTGGCGATGCACGCATCGCTGGCACCGACCACCGCGTGCAGCCGGTTGAAGCCGCCGATCGCTGCACAACCACTGCCGGGCTTGCGCTTGTTGCACGGCTGGTTGGTGTCGTAAAAATAGGGGCAGCGCGTCCGCTGGAGCAGATTGCCCGCGGTCGTCGCCTTGTTGCGAAGCTGCCCCGACGCGCCCGCGACCAGCGCGCGGGTCAACAGGCCATAGTCGCGCCGCACGCGGGCGTCGCTGGCCAGATCGGTGTTGCGCACCATTGCGCCGATGCGCAGCCCGCCTTCGGGTGTCGCCTCGATCCTGTCGAGCGCGAGACGGCTGACATCGATTAGGTGCGACGGCGTTTCGATCTCGAGCTTCATCAGGTCGAGCAGGTTGGTGCCGCCCGCGATGAAGCGAGCACCGGGCGTCCGGGCGAAGGCGGCCGTCGCGGCGGCAGCGCTGTCGACGCGTTCATATGTGAAGCTTTTCATGCCTTCACTCCCGCCACATCGGTGATCGCATCGATGATGTTCGAATAGGCGCCGCAGCGACAGATATTACCGCTCATCCGTTCGCGCAGTTCGACCTTCGTCACCGTCGGCGCGGCGCTCAGGTCTGCGGTGACATGGCTCGGAACGCCGGCCTTGATCTCGTCGAGAACCGCAACCGCAGAGCAAATCTGCCCCGGCGTACAATAACCGCACTGATAGCCGTCGTGCATCACGAACGCATCTTGCATCGCGTGCATCTTGTCGGGGGTGCCGAGCCCTTCGATCGTCGTGATCTTGTCGCCATCGTGCATCGCCGCCAAAGTCAGGCAGCTGTTGATGCGCCGCCCGTCGACGATGACGGTGCACGCGCCGCACTGGCCATGGTCGCAGCCCTTCTTTGTCCCGGTCAGATGCAGATGCTCGCGCAGCGCGTCGAGCAGCGACGTTCGCGTGTCGAGTTCGAGCTCGCGGGCCGTACCGTTCACCTCAAAGGCCACTTTGGCGGTCGGCGGAGTCTTCGTGGCCGGGTTGGCTGCCGCGGCGGCCCCGATGGGAACAAGCGTCACCGTCACCGTCGCCACCGACGCAGCGCCGCCCACGAGTACACCGCGCCGTGACAGCTCGAATTCTTCAGGAGTCTGCATCGCATTCGTCCGTTTCTGTTCTGTTTGCCAATGGGCATGGATACCCACGGGAAGGTTCAGGCAGTCGATACCGCGCGACTCATTTTCGGTCGCGTCGGCACAGAAATTTCGGATTCCTGGTACAGCGGTATCATATCAGAGGACCGGGGAATAGACGCTGCCCTGCGCATTCGCATAGGCCAGAAGCGGCGCTCCCTGTCCCGTCCGGCTAGAGCGCGATAATGTCGGCGAAGACCAGGCGTTCCTCGATGACGCGGCGCTGGCGGGTTGCCCCCGCCGCTTGCCGGGGCTGGATATGGTCGGAATAGAAACGCTCGAACTCGCGGAGCATGAGCCGACGCGGACGATCGCTCGCGGGACCAAGCGTCACCGTCGCCTCCCAGAAGGGTGGATCGAGTTCGAAGGTCGGAATGTCGATACCCGGAATTCGCTCAAGCTCGATCGACGGGTCGAGCCGCACCGTCCCGCCGGAGCGGGTTTCAAATGTTTTGACGGCGGCTTCCTTCATCGCCTTGACCATGCGGGTCCGGATGGCGGTCCGCTCGCGCACGGTGGAACTAAGGTCGACGGGTTCGAGCAGGAGGCCACTCGAAGAACTGTTCGCCTCGGTCCCCACGACATGGCTGGCAAGGACGCTGCTGTCCTCCCACGCCAGGTCGCTGTCGATCGCGGGGTCGCGGGTCTGCAGAACCAGTTCGACGCGATTGCGGCCGTTTTCGTGCGGTCCCGGTATGATGGAAATATCCTGATATTCGCTGTCGACCGGAAACAGCATCGGGCCCGACCGCGGATTTGGCCCGCGCAGCGCCGCCTCGACGCGATTGCCCGTCAGCTTCACCACCGCACGGCGCCGCGGCAGAAGCTGCGCGAAATCGGCAAGCACGACTTTGGAAATCTTCGCATCGGGCAAGGCGTTGGGCTGGTATCGCACCAGCGCGAGGCGGACGAAGGGCGTATAGGTGGCGCCGGGTTCGATCTCGATATCGCAGTACCAGAGGCTGCGCGCCGCGTCCCAGTGGACGCGATGACCGACGATTTCGACAGACGGATCGCCCTGCCCCGATTTTTCCTGCAGGTGAACCTGCTCCGATGTCACACGTGCCGGAAAGTCGGTGACCTTGGTCAGCGTCTTGGGCAGGCTGCTGTCCCAGAAGGGATCGACACCCCATTGAGTGACCAGCGGCTGATAGTCCTTGGGTATGTCGGTAAAGCGGCCACCATCCTTGAAGATCACCACGCCCAGCAATTCGCCGTCGCCCGACGAGAACCAGGGCCGGTCGAGCCATACGCGCAGGCCGTTGCCATGGCGCGTCACGCTGCGATTATTGGCGTTGTTGTTGCTTGCTGCCTGCCATTGGAAGGTCGGCACGACATAGAGGACGCGCGGATCGCGGGGCGGCGCGCTCGCGGGGACGAAGGACTGCTGGTCGCTTCCCGCATCATCGGGGAGCACCGGCGCGCCCGCATCATCCTCCGGCGGCAGCGCCATCGCGCGGCCCACCGCGACCGGCCCCAGCCGGGTTACCGCATCGCGCTCGGCATAGACCGCCGGGGGCAGATATTCGCGGAAGCGCGTCGTCGCGCGGATGCGATAGCGGATCAGGCGGAAACGCGTGTCGCCGAGCGCATGAACGTCGCCGCGCTGCGCCTGCGGGTCGACCATCTGCGCGGCCACGGCCTGTTGCAGCGTAAATTCGTTGCGGTGATTTTCGGCAAGCTTGATTTCACCGAGCTGGCCCTTGTGAACGACGCGTTCGGGGCCGGGCTTGGCAAGATCGTCGACCCATTCGCTCCACTCGGCCTCGATCTCGAACTTGCCCGTCGACGGACCGTGGAGCCGGATCCCGCGCGTGAACAGCTTGACGTCGTGTGAGCCCTGCTGGCGGTTCGGCGTCATCAGGACGAACTCGGGTTCGCACACCGGCGCCTGCGTCGCATGAACGAGCACGAGGTCGCGAAACGGTGTGATCAGCCAGTTCGCGCCGAGCATCGCGGTGCGATAGACGAAATTGCGGTTCGCCCCGGCGTCGGTCCATTGCGGAATGCCGAAGCCCTTGATGAAATCGGGATCGGCAAAGCTCGCATAGACGAGGCGCACAACGCGCCCCTTGGGCACGAAGAAAGTCAGCGTGCGGGCCGCCTCGTCCCATATCGGCGGGCCGTCGTCGGGAAACTCCTCGGCGCAAGGCAGCGATGTGATCGCGGCCTCGCGTTCGGCGAGAATCAGACGAAACCCGCTGCTGTCGGGCCATTTTTCACCGTTGCGGATCAGGACAACGAACTGCTCCGAGGGGGTCATGCGAATGACGCACGAGGGGCCCAGTTCCTTCTCCCCGGTTACGCCGGGCAGCACATGTCCGGGCGCGGGACGGATCGCCGTCCCGCCCGCGGCCCCATCGGGCAGCCAGGGCGTCGTGACCTGCCTCTCGGCGTGGATGACATATTGGCCGCCCGCGAGCCG
>JALDYH010000330.1:0-3253 GCA_032154175.1 Sphingopyxis sp.
GCGGCGATGCCGCCCTGCGCCGCGACGGTGTGGCTGCGCGTCGGGAACACCTTGGTGATGCAGGCGGTCTTGAGCCCCGCTTCGGCGCTGCCCATCGTGGCGCGCAGGCCCGATCCGCCGGCGCCAACGACGACGGTGTCGTACACATGGTCGATGATCTTGTAGGCGTCGGTCATCTTACATACCCCCAGGAACGAGCCCGGCGGCGGGCGCAAGCGCGATGCGGATGATGGCGAAGATACCGTAAGCGGCGCCGCCGATCGCGTAGAAGTTCAAAAGGACGAGCGACAGCAATTTGGTCGCTTCGCCGTGGACATAGTCCTCGATCATCACCTGGAGGCCGAGGCGCAGGTGCCAGAAGACGCTGACAACCATCAGGATCAGCGCGAGCGCGACGGTGGGGTTCGAGGCCCAGCGCAGCACCGCGGCGTGATCGGTCAGCGGCAGACGGAACATCGACACGACGAACCAGGTGACGAGCAGGATGTTGGCAAGCGCGGTCAGCCGCTGCTGGATCCAGTGGTGCGAGCCGTGATGCGACGAGCCGAGCCCGCGCACGCGGCCGAGACGCGTTCCGTTACCCATTGAGCGCCTCCGCAAATGCATAGAGCCAGACCGCAGCGGTCGCCGTGATTGAACCGATGAAAACGAGCGTCGACCAGAGCTTGTTGGTCTTGAGCTCGTAGCCCGCGCCGGTGTCGAGCACGAAGTGGCGCAGTCCCGAAAAGAGATGCTGGAAGAAGGCCCAGGTCAGCCCGATCAGCACGACCTTGCCGAGAATATTGGTGATCTGGTGGAGTGTGCCGATCTCGGGGCTGGGATCGTGCCAGACGCATGCGATGAATGCCGCATAGGCGTCGGGTCCCGCGGCAAGCGCGCCCAGCCACCAGAGGAACATCAGTCCGCCGGCGATCGCGAGACCGTCGCCACTGACGCGATGAAAGATGGAGACCGCCATCGCCGGGGTCCATTTATACACCTGTAGATGCGGGGAGCGCGGACGCGCGCTCGGTTCGTTGCCAGCCATATCAGCCCTGTCTTGACTCTAAACGGTCGATGCGGTGCCGGTTAAGCCTTCCCGCCGCGATATGCAATTGCTTAGGAGCATAGGCAAAAAAATCGGCAGCATTCGCGGAGGGTCAGGTCGCGACAAACCCTTGAATGGCAAGCCAGCTCGAGAGAATGGCCAGATATTCGGGCGAATCCGGCCCTTCGGTCCCGTCATGTTTGGGATCCAGCGAGATTTTCTGGTCGGCGGACATTTGCATCGCATGGTCGGCGCCGGCAACGGTGCGCATCGTCATGTTCGGCATCCGCGCCGCGACCGCCTTCAGGCGCTCGACCGAAACGGCGACCGGTACCACCGCATCGTCAGCGCCATAGAGGACCAGCGTCGGGACGGTGACCGCCGACAGATTCTTCAGCGGGTCGTTCTCGATCTCGCGTCGCCACCCCGAAACCTCCCGGTCGCGCACGGTTTCGCCCATATAGGTATATTTGAACCAGGGCTTCGTCTTGGCGGCATCGATCATCTTCTGCGCGGCCTCGCGGCTTCCCGTGCCACGCATATAATCGTCGACCGCTTTTCGCGTCGCGACCATCTGGTCGATCTCGACCTGCGAATGACCATTCGCCCTGAGATGGTTGGTCGAGGAGAAGAGCATCTGCACGTCCGCGGTGACGACGGGCGCCGATACGGCGATCACGAAAGCGATGTCGGGACTGCGCGATGCCGCGAGGGGAGATATCCAGCCGCCCTGGCTCAGCCCCCACGTACCGATCCGGCGCGGGTCAATGCGTGGATCCGCCTTCAGGCTACGCACCGCAGCAATGGCATCGTCGGCAAGCACGGCGAAGTCGCCACCGGCATTTTTCGTGCCCGAATGGCCCGATCCACGCCGGTCATAGACGAACACCGCAATGCCGAGCGCCGGCAATGCCGCTTTAAGATGATCGTAAAGAGACGCATTGCGGAGCGGCGATGACGCGCTGTGCGTCACGACAATCGCGGCCACCGGCTTGCGGCTCTGCGGCAGGATAAGCGTTCCCGAAAGCTCGGTATCGCCGCTCACGAACCGGCGTTCTTCGGTGACGACCTGCGTCGAGGCGGGCGCGCTCCACGGAAGCGGGGACGCGCCCGGCGCCGCCATGGCGGGCTGGAGCGAACCGAGCCCGGCCATGAAAGCCCAAAAGCCGATCGTCACACGCACCAAATAATCCCCGGCCCGCCCGCAAGTCCGGGGAAACAGGTCACTTGATCTTGCCGCGGTTCGCGTAGAGCAGCGCTGCGATCACCGCGGCCGAGCCGATACCAAGGCCGGCGGCGGCGGCGGTTTTCCAGCCGGCGCGCTTGCCGCCTGCCGCTTCCTTCTCGGCTGCTTCGGCAGCGTCGGCCGCTTCCTGTTGCTGACGGCGTTCGCGCGCAGCGCGCAGAACTTCATTTTCCTCGGGTTCGTCGTCGCCCGACGAAGGCGGGATCGGGGGGGGAGGCGGTGCTTGGTCGGTCATCTTCTCTCTTATGTCCTTGCTGTCAGGCGAGTGCCTGTTCGACAGGCACATAATCGGTTCCGATCGCTTCGGCTACGGCCTCGAACGTCACCTTACCATTCCAAACGTTCAAACCCTGCGCAAGATGCACGTCGCGTTTCAAAGCTTCCTTCCAGCCGAGATCGGCGATGCGCAGCGCGTGCGGCAGCGTGACGTTGTTGAGCGCATAGGTGCTGGTGCGCGCGACCCCGCCGGGCATGTTGGCGACCGCATAATGCACGATGCCGTCGACGACATAGGTCGGATCGGCGTGGGTGGTCGCGTGACTGGTCTCGAAACAACCGCCCTGATCGATGGCAACGTCGACGAGCACCGAACCCGCCTGCATCGTACCGAGCATATCGCGCGTGACGAGTTTCGGCGCCTCGGCGCCGGGGATCAGCACAGCACCGATCACAAGGTCGGCCTCGGCGACGCATTCGGCGAGGTTCGCGCGGTTCGAGAAGCGCGTCTTGGCGCGCGCCTCGAAGAAGGTGCCGACGCGTTCCAGCACTTCGGGATCGCGATCGAGGATGGTGACGTCGGCGCCAAGGCCCGCCGCCATCTGCGCCGCGTTGAAGCCGACGACCCCGCCGCCGATCACGCACACCTTGCCCGGCGCCACACCAGGCACGCCGCCGAGCAGCACGCCGCGGCCGCCATGCGCCTTTTCGAGCGCGGTCGCGCCGGCCTGGATCGACATGCGCCCCGCGACCTGGCTCATCGG
>JALDYH010000331.1:0-3251 GCA_032154175.1 Sphingopyxis sp.
CGAGCAGGGTCGCGGTCGCCTCATCCTCGCTGATGAAGTCGCTGCAAAAGACATGGCCGTTGCCGGTGCGGTGCTGGAGCGGAATGCGCCATTGCCAGCCGGCCTTGTGCGCGATCGCCTGCGTATAGGGCCGCGCAGGGCCCGCATTTTCGCTTGGCACCGCGATCGCCCGGTCGCAGGGCAGCCAGCGCATCCAATCCTCGAAGCCGGTTTCGAGCGCCTGCTCGATCAGCAACGCGCGAAAGCCCGAGCAGTCGATGAAAAGCTCGCCCTCGATCGCCGTGCCATCTTCCAGCACGACCGCTTCGACATGGCCGCTTTCGCCGTCCTTGCGGACACTGGCGATCTTGCCCTCGGTGCGCGCGACCCCGGCGCCTTCGGCCAGCTTGCGCAGATAGGCGGCGTAAAGCGCGGCATCGAAATGAAAGGCATAGGCGATGCCGTCGAGGCTGGTGTCCGGTATCCGCGGCAGACGGGCAAAGCGATTCTGCCCCCCCGCGGTTTCGTTCAGCGAATAATCGCCGAGCCGGGCCGCAACGCCCTCGTTCCGGCCGCGAAGCCAATATTGCTGGAAGGGCAGCATGCCGAGGCTGCGCCCGATTTGCCCGAAGGCGTGCATATAGATGTCGCCGATCCGGCCCCAGTCATGGAACTGGATGCCGAGCTTGAACGTCCCGCGCGTCTCGCGGATGAATTCATCCTCGTCGATGCCGATCAGCGCGTTGAACAGGCGGATTGCGGGAATCGTCGCCTCGCCGACCCCGACGGTGCCGATCGCGTCGCTCTCGACCAGCCGGATCGACAGATGGTCCATCGTCCGCGACAGCGCCGCAGCGGCCATCCAGCCCGCGGTTCCGCCACCGACGATCACCACCTTCGTGATGCGACTGTCGCCCACGCTGTTCCTTCCCTCTCGTCCGGAAGCGGGCCGCCTTGCCGGACGGCCCGCTCGTCCCGTCAGAACTTGTAGGTGATACCGGCCATGAAGTTGCGACCATAATTCTGATAGTCGCGGATCTGGCGCGGGTCGTTGTTATAATAGGTCACAAACGGCTCGTTGGTCAGGTTCGACGCCTGCAGCAGGATGCCCAGCCCCTCGAGCGTGCCGCTCTGGAAGGTGTAGCCGACCTGCGCGTCGACGACGAACTCGCTCTTCGCCATGAACATGTCGCGCGCGAGGCTGATCGTCGAAACTTCGGCGAGGAATTTCGAACGATAGCGGCCCGACGCGCGCACCTGGAACCCGTCCTTTTCGAAATAGGCGGTTCCGTTGATGACCCATTTCGACAGGCCGGGCATCGAAATCGGATCCTCGCCGCCTTCGCGCACGCGGCTCTTGGTATAGGAGGCGCTGCCGAGGACGCCGAAGCCGTCGAGCGACTGCGTCAGATTCGCGAAGGGCAGCGAGAAGGACGCCTCGGCGCCGTAGACCCGCCCCGCATTGCCGTTCAGCCACTGCTTGCTGAGACCCGCGCGCGTCCCGACCGTTCCGCCATCGGGAACCTCGAAATCGGTGAAGTCGAACGGATTGACCTGACGATAGATGTAATTTTCGAGATATTTGTAGAAGCCGCCGATCGAGACGTAACCGCCCTGCCCGAAATATTTCTCGAGCCCGATGTCGACCGTATCGGCCATCAGCGGACGCAGCTTCGCATTGCCGAGGTCGAGCGACCAGGGCGAGGCGTTGACGTCGGTGTTGTTACGCTTCGACGTGTCGAAATTGACGCCGCCGCCCGGCTTCAGCTGATCCATGCGCGCGCGCGCCAGCACGCGGGCGGCGCCGAAGCGAAGGAAGGTGTTGTCGGCGAATTCGACCGACAGGTTCAGACTGGGCAGGATGTCGGTATATTTGTCGCCATCGGTGACCGGCGTCGACTGGGTGACGCCGCCGACGACCTGCGCATAGAAGCTCGACCCCGTCTGGTCCGAATGGACGATCTGGACGCCGACATTGCCGCGGATCGGCGTGTTGCCCGTATCGGCGTCGAAATTCGCCTGTACGAAGCCGGTCAGGACCTTCTCGCGGATCGTATAATCGTTGAACACGCGCGCCGGATCGAAGCCCGCGCCGTCGGTCAGCGTATAATTGCCGTCATTGTAGAAACGCCAGCTGTCGAACGCGACCATGCCGGGGATGCCGATGAAGTCGAGCGACACCGGATCATAGAGATAGTCGGCGGGAACGGGCGTATTCGCCGGATAATCCTTGCTGGTCAGCACGAAGCCGCGGTCGTCGAGGCTCTTCTTGCGGTCCGAATAATTGGCGCCGACGCGGATGCTGCTGATCACGCCGCCCAGTTCCTGTGTCGCCTGCAGGCGCAGCGACTTCAGCTGGTCCTTGACGCGCGGCGTGTTGACGAAGCCGTCCTGGCAGTTCGCGACAGCGCCGCCGCAGCTGTTCCAGCCCTGCGGATCGGTGATCACGAACAGATCGGGATCGGCATAGTCGAGCGACGGATCGAACATGATCCCGCCGTTCGGGCGCATCTCGAAGCCCAGCGCGGTTTCGCGCGCGCCAACGCCGGCGCCGCGGCCGGTGCCGAGGTAGATTTCGAGATTTTCCTCGGTCTTCTTGATCCGCGAATAGCCGAGGTCGAGTTCGAGCGTCAGTTTATCATTGGGTTTGAACTGCGTGTTCCAGCCGCCGGCGATGATCGTCGAATTGCGATGGACGACGTCGTTGCGCATCACCGCCTCGGTGCCCGTCCAGACGCCCTTCGTCACGAGGCCGTCTTCGACGGTGAAGCCCGGCTGCAGCGTCGAATTGCCCCAGGCGAGCGGGAATTCGATGCCGCGCAGGCGCTGCTCATCCTTGAACTTCGACCAGTATCCGTCGATCGTCGTGTGAAACTTGTCGCTCGGCTCCCATTCGACGACCGCCATCACCCCGTCGCGCTTCAGCTCGTTCGATTTCACATAGGGCTTGGCGCCGCCGATCAGGAAGGCGGTGTTCGTTCCGTCGGTGACCTCGGGATAGCCCCACGCGTTGAAGCGTTCCTCGGCCGTCGGCGACTGCATGCGCGCATAGCCGATCGCCCAGCCGAGCGTGCCGTCGGCATTCTGGTCGATGTAGGAGATGTTGGCGCGATAGCCCTTGTTCGAAATATCGGGGTTGAGCTTGCCGAGGTCGTTGACCTCGAAACGGGCGCCGGCGGCGATCGTGCGCTTGCCATAAGCGAGCGGGCGCACCGTCCGCATGTCGATCGTGCCGCCGATCGCCTGCCCGATCAGCGACGCGTCGGGGGTCT
>JALDYH010000090.1:0-14922 GCA_032154175.1 Sphingopyxis sp.
GCCTCGCCGTGATCCTCTATGTCGCGGTCAAGATGATCTACGAAGGCTGGATCGATCCCGGCGTCGGGATCGGGACGCTCTTCGGCTGAACGACTAAATAGAAATAGGGCCGGGAGATCTTGAATCGCCCGGCCCTTTGTTTACCCTCGATCTGTACGCGTTAGCGTCGGTAGACCGGCGTGTTGCTGTTCGTACCCTTCACGAGATCGATCGCATGGTCGCAGTCACGCTCGTAAATGTATGACTCGCCCGAGGCGACGATCTCGTGATTGGCGCCCTTCAGTCGCCAGCGCCATTGGCCAGCTTGCTGATATTTTTCGAAGTACATCGGCTTATTCCTCCTTCCTAGCGAAGTTGCGCTGACCTTATCCGATAACAATATATTGTATGTCAAATAACTATTAACCACAATTTGTGCGATTAGAGATCAAGGTCGGTGAATCTTGTTGGATTTTCAATAATTCCAAATCATAGTTCTGAGCATGACTATTATTATTGTCCCCTGCGAAGCCAAGGTGGCCGCTAAGCTTGCGGGGTTCAAATCTGTTGCAATGCTCGACTATCTCCAGCGATCCGGAGTGTTTGTCGCGTCGCGAAAAGACGGAAAGCGCCGTGGGAAAAAGCGCAGATATGATTTTCGGGACATTCTCGTTCTTAAGGCGATAAAGAGGCTTCTCGATTCAGGAGCATCTGTCTCTAACCTAAAGAAATCACTATCTAATTTTCAAAAGATGAAATGGTCCGCGGACGAAGCGTCGCTAGAAGATAGAGAAGGCGTCGTAAGATATCTCATTGTCAGCGGAGATTCCGTTTACCTGAAGCGCGATCCCAACATATTGATTGATATGTGTAAAAGCGGACAGCTTACCTTCTCGTTCATCATCGATTTGGATAACCTTCATACTGAGCTGCGAGGCGACATGGGGTTGAAAGTCGTCGAGCAGCCAGAGTTTGTGTTCCCAGCGGCTGGTTAGTCTCTGCGCCGAGGCTTTTTATCCTCTTAGACTTGGCAAGTCGAAATGGCTCCCCATCTGGTGGGCATGCCCCCGCTTCACATGACCCGCGTCGCCGTCGGCTGCGCCGACTATCCGGCGCTGCAGGCGCGGATCGCCAACCATGCCCAGGATGGCGAAATCCGTTTCACGACACGGTTCAAGCCCAAGCGCGCCGACGAACTGATCGGCGGCAAGCTGCATTTCATCGTTAAACATACGCTCGTGGCGCGCGTCGAGATATTGCGCTTCGAGGATCGTAGCGACGGCCGGATCGATATCGTTTGCGTGGCGGCGCTCGAACGCATTCATCCGCAGCCGAAACGCGCGCATCAGGGTTGGCGTTACCTCGCTGACAGCGATGCGCCGAAGGGAGTCGACGGGAGCGACGGGCTCGCCGATCTGCCGCCCGAACTCTATCGCGAACTGGCGGAACTCAGCCTCATCTAGAACGCCGCGCGGAAGCTGTCGGCGCGGGCCATCGCCCAGTAGCGGGCGCCCGCGACCGATCCCGGATCCTCAAGCAGCACGCCGCGCTGGTAGAATTTATAGATGCGGTCGATCGAATCCGAGCGTGCCGAGTTCAGCCGCTCATGAAGATGGTGCGGCTGGATCTGCCATGGCGATTCGAGCCCCATCGCGCAGCTAATGTCCCACAGGGCGTTGACCGTTGCTGCCTGGAAACGGCGCACGCGTTCGGCCTTGTCCTCGACGACCAGCCCGCGCTGGCGGCCGGGATCCTGCGTCGCAACGCCGGTCGGGCATTGATCGGTGTGGCATTTGAGCGACTGGACGCAGCCCAATGTGAACATGAAGGCGCGCGCGGCGTTCGACCAGTCGGCGCCGAGCGCGCAATTCATCGCGAGCCCCGCGCCCGAATGGACCTTGCCCGACGCCGCGACCTTGATCTCCTCCTTGAGCCCGCAGCCGACGAGCGCGTTGCGCACGAAGATGAGGCCTTCTCTCAAAGGCATGCCGATGCTGTTCGAAAATTCGACCGGCGCGGCGCCGGTACCGCCCTCGGCGCCGTCGACGACGATGAAGTCGAGGCGGATGCCGGTTTCGATCATCGCCTTCATGACGGCATAGATTTCGTGCGGCTGGCCGACGCACAATTTGATTCCGACGGGCTTTCCACCCGAATATTCGCGCAATTTTGCCGCCCATTCGACCATCTCGATCGGGGTGGTGAACGCCGAATGTGCGGCGGGCGAAATGCAGTCATGGCCCTCGCGAACGCCGCGCGTCGCCGCGATTTCGCTACTGACCTTAGGCCCGGGAAGCACGCCGCCGTGGCCGGGCTTGGCGCCCTGGCTGAGCTTGATTTCAATCATCCTGACCTGGTCGTTTTGCGCGGTGTCGCGGAAGCGTTCGGGATCGAAACCGCCTTCCTCGTCGCGGCAGCCGAAATAGCCGCTGCCAAGTTCCCAGACGATGTCGCCGCCATGGATGCGGTGATAGGGGCTGAATCCCCCTTCGCCGGTGTCGTGGTAGAAATTGCCCGTCCGTGCGCCGAGGTTGAGCGCTTCGATCGCATTCGCGCCGAGCGAACCGAAGCTCATCGCCGAGATATTGAGCGGCGCTGCGGCGTAGGGCCGTGTGCATTGCGGTCCGCCGACCGTCACGCGCTGCGTCCGGTCGGGTTCGGCTGCCGGCGCGATGCTGTGGCTCATCCACTCATATTCGTCCGAATAGACGTCGAGTTCGGTGCCAAAGGGGTGGCTGTCGAGTTCGCCCTTGGCGCGGGCATAGACGATGTCGCGTTCGGCACGCGTAAAGGGGCGTCCGTCGAACGGGCCCTCGACGACATAGGCGTAAAGAAAGGGCCGTACTTCCTCGAACAGCCAGCGGATGCGCGCAATCAGCGGAAAGTTCCGGCGGAGACTGTGGTGGCGTTGAACCGCGTCATAGGCGGCGATCAGAAGGAGCGGGATCCAAAGCAGCAGCGTCCAGCGCGCAGGACCCCACCACGCCGCGAACGCCGCCGCGGCGAGGAGGATTGGGAAAGCGATCCAGCGGAGCACCGGGCTGCCCGCGATCAGCCCGCTTGCGCCGCGAGCATCTCGCCCATTTTTTCCCAGACCTTGTTGATCGCCTTGAGCGGGCGAACCATCACCTTGAAATCACTGATCTTTCCGTCGCCGTTCCACGAGATGATGTCGACGCCGTTGATCTGGATGCCATCAAGCTCGCTCTGGAATTCGAGCATCGCCTGATCGCCGTCGACGATCTCGCGCAGATAGCGGAAATCGTCGCCGCCAAGCACGTGGCTTGCGGCGTGGAGATAGGCGAAGACCTTGTCGCGCCCCGCCTGCGGGGTGTGGACGACGGGCGAGTGGAATACCGCATCCTCGGCGAGCAGATCGCGCAAGCCCTGCGGGTCGCCGCCGCCTGCCATATAGGCGTGCCAGGCGGCGAGACCGGGGTGCGTACTCATGCGAGATGCTCGGCGAAGAAGGCGCGGGTGCGGCCATCGGCGAGCTGCGCGCCTTCCTCATTGCGGCGATTGCCCATCGTCGCGGCAAAGCCGTGATCGAGCCCCTGATAATCGTGCAGGGTCACCTTGGGATGCGGATCGAGCCCTTCATGGATCTTCTTTTGCGCGTCATGGTCGACGAGATGGTCTTCGGTCGGGATGTGGAGCATCAACGGATGCGCGATGGCGTGGCTTTCGTTCAGCATCTGGTCGATCATCACCCCATAATAGCCGACCGACGCGTCGACGTCGGTGCGCGCCGCCGTCATATAGGCGAGCCGCCCGCCGAGGCAGAAGCCGACGGCGCCGACCTTGGTCGCGCCTTGGCCGTGCAGCCAGCGGATCGCCGCTTCGATATCCTTGACCCCGTCGTCGGCGTCATACTGGCCGAAATAGCCGAATGCTTCCTGCAGTTCGGCCTCGACATCGGGATTGAGTTCGACGCCGGGAGCAAAGCGCCAGAAGATGTCGGGGGCGATCGCCAGATAGCCTTCGGCCGCCCAGTCGTCGCATTTCTTGCGGATACCGGCGTTCACTCCGAAAATTTCGGGGATGACGACGATCGCGCGCGGGCTGTCGGCGTCGGGACGTGCGACATAAGCGGGAATTTCGTTTGTCCCGTCGAGTGCGGGGATCGAGGTGTTGGTCGCGGCCATGTGGGGAGCTCTCCTGTCTCTTGCTTCTTTGCTGTGAAAGCGCAAAGCTAGCGGGGCCGCGGGCATGGCTCAAGCGGCTAACCGGCATTTCGGGGCGGAGACAGGCGATGAAGTTCAATATCGAGATCGATTGCACCCCCGAAGAGGCGCGGCGTCTGGTTGGCCTTCCCGACCTCGAGCCGCTGCACGACATCTATCTCGACCGCGTGAAGGAATTGATGGCGAAGGGGATCACCCCCGACATGGTCCAGCAGATGGTCAAGACGTGGGTTCCGATGGGCGAAAGCGGGCTTGGCCTCGTCCAGTCGCTGCTCGGCCAGTTTGGCGGCGGGTTGATGGGCGGCGCGAACAAAACCGCGGGCACGAGCGACGATGACAAGCCCGCGCGGGGACGCAAAAGCTGAACCAAGCCGTTGTAAGAGATACGATTTTTGCGCTATCGAGCGGGATGCCGCCGGCGGCGATCGGCGTCGTGCGCGTCAGCGGGCCACAGGCTGGAGCGGCGCTGAAAGCGCTGGCGGGACGACTGCCGACGCCGCGCCACGCGTCGCTGGCCGAGCTCAAGGCAGCCGACGGGACGCCACTCGACCGCGCGTTGATCCTGTGGTTTCCCGGACCCGCGACGGCGACCGGCGAAGATCTTGCCGAACTGCATTTGCATGGTGGGCGTGCGGTGGTTGCGGCGGTCGAGGCCGCGCTGGCGGGCCTGCCGGGTCTGCGTCCGGCAATTGCCGGGGAATTTACGCGCCGGGCATTCGGCAACGGCCGGATCGACCTCGCCGAGGCCGAGGGGCTCGCCGATCTGCTTGCGGCAGAGACCGAGAGCCAGCGGGTGCAGGCGCTCGGCCTGGCGAGCGGGCATGTGTCGCGCGCGGTTGCGAATTGGCAGGACCAGTTGCTCACGTTGATGGCGGGTGCCGAGGCCGAGCTGAACTTTGCCGACGAGGATGATGTCGAGGTCGGCGAAGCGGTTGCAGCGCGCCTGATTTCGGGAATGGCGTCGCTTGCGCGCGAACTGGACGCGTGGCTGGCGCGGCCGGCGGCGGAGGTGATTGCCGAGGGGCTGTCGGTAGTGATTGCCGGGCCGCCGAATGCAGGAAAATCGACGTTGATCAATGCTTTGGCGCAGCGCGAGCTGGCGATCGTGTCGCCGGTCGCAGGAACCACGCGCGATGTGATCGAGACGTCGCTCGCGCTCGATGGGATTGCGATGCGCTTTTCGGATACCGCGGGCCTTCGCGGCGAAGGTGCCGATGTTATCGAGGCGATCGGGATCGACCGCGCGAAGGCCGCGGTGGCGGCGGCCGATATCCTGCTGTGGCTCGGACGGCCCAAAGAGGTGCCCGACCATCCGCGTGCGATCCTGATCGCGGCGCAGGCCGATCGCCGGCGCGGCGATGCGGCGGCCGAGGCCGAGGCGGCGCACTGCGACCTGACGCTGTCGGCGACGACGGGCGAGGGGATGGACAAGCTTCACCGCTATATCGTCGACATGGCGCGCACGCTGTTGCCGCGCGAAGGCGAGGCGGCGCTGCGCCAACGCCAACGCGCGGCGCTCGCCGAGGCGCGTGACTGGTTGATGATCGAGGCGGGGACACGCGAGGCGGGCGATTTAATTCTGCTCGCTGAACGGCTTAGGCTTGCCGGCGGCGCGCTCGACCGGATAACCGGGCGCGCCGGGGTCGAGGAGATGCTCGACGCATTGTTTGGGCGTTTCTGCATCGGAAAATGATGTTCCACGTGAAACATCGCTCTGATCGCGCCACGGTGGATTCGCGCGCATCTTTGCGGTAAGGGCCGCTGTAATCATGCACAGCAACGAAATTTTCGATGTCGTCATCGTTGGCGGTGGGCACGCCGGAACCGAGGCTGCGGCGGCCGCGGCGCGACTCGGTGCGCGCGTCGCGCTCGTCAGTTTCGACCCCGCGCTGATCGGGACGATGTCTTGCAACCCGGCGATCGGCGGGCTCGGCAAGGGCCATTTGATGCGCGAGGTCGATGCGCTCGACGGCTGGATGGCGCGCGCGGCCGACAGCGCGGCGATCCATTATCGCATGCTCAACGCATCGAAGGGCGCGGCGGTGCAGGGGCCGCGTATCCAGGCCGACCGCAAACTCTATCGCGAGGCGATCCAGGCATTGCTCGCGGGGGAGGATCGGATCACCGTCGTCGCAGGCGAGGCTGAAGCCTTGCGGTTGTCGGAGGATGGGCGAGTCGAAGGGCTCGATCTGGCCGACGGCTCGGCTCTGACGGCGGGTGCGATCGTGCTCGCCACCGGCACCTTTCTCGGTGGAAAATTGTTCCGCGGCGAAGAGCGGATGGAGGGCGGGCGCATCGGCGAGGCGGGCGCGCATCGGCTCGCCGAACAATTGCGCGCCGCCGATTTGCCGATGGCGCGCCTCAAGACGGGGACGCCGCCGCGGCTCGACGGGCGGACGATCGACTGGGCACGGCTCGACGACCAGCCGTCGGACAGCGCCGAGGGCGCGACGTGGACCTGTTCCACGTGGAACAGTGTGCGGACGGTACCGCAGATTTTTTGCGCGATCACGCGCACCAATACCGAAAGCCATGCGATCATCGCGGCGAATCTCGATCGCTCGCCGCTGTTCACCGGCGCGATCGGCGCGGCGGGACCGCGCTATTGTCCGTCGATCGAGGACAAGATCCATCGCTTTGCCGACCGCGACGGGCATCAGGTCTTTCTCGAGCCCGAAGGGCTAGATTCGTTTCTCGTCTATCCGAACGGCATCTCGACCTCGCTCCCTGCCGATGTCCAGCTTGCGATGCTGCGCACGATGGAAGGGCTCGAGGCGGTCGAAATGGTCGTACCTGGCTATGCGGTCGAATATGATCATATCGATCCGCGCGCACTCGACCGGACGTTGCAGGTGCGCGCGATCGGCGGGCTCTATTGCGCTGGGCAGATCAACGGCACCACGGGCTATGAAGAAGCGGCGGCGCAAGGGCTGATCGCGGGCGCCAATGCCGCGCTCGCCGTGCAGGGAGGGGCACCGCTGATCCTTGATCGCTCCGAATCCTATATCGGGGTGATGGTCGACGATCTTGTTTTGCAGGGCGTTACCGAACCCTATCGCATGCTCACCGCGCGCGCCGAATATCGGCTACGGCTTCGCGCCGACAATGCCGCGACGCGGTTGACGCCGAAAGGGATCGAACTGGGACTGGTGCGTCCCGCGACCGCGGCGCTGTTCAGCAAGAGGCTGGCGGAGCGGAAGCGAGCGGAAGCCTTGCTCGATGTACCTGTTGCAACGGCCGATTATGGCGCTGTCGGGCTCGCTCTTCCCGGTGACGGGATCGCGCGGCGTCGGATCGACCTGCTGCGCTATCCCGATATGATAATCGCGCGGCTCGCGCTGCTGGCGCCCGAACTCGAATCGATCGATTCGGCAATCCTGTCGGAGATCGCCGAGGATGCCCACTATGCCCCCTATATCGCGCGGCAGGATGCCGAACTACGCGCGCTTGCCGCGAACGAGGCGATCATGCTCGATCCGGCGCTCGACTATGCGGCGATCGGCGGCCTCTCGCGCGAGATGGTTGAGCGATTGATGAAGGCGCAGCCTGAAACGCTGGGCCAGGCGGCGCGGATCGATGGTGTAACCCCTGCGGCGCTGACAGCGATCATGGTGCACAGCCGGCGGCGTGCGGCGTAAGTTGTCGCGACCGACACAAGCCGTTGCCCCCGGGCTTGTCGAAGGGCTGTTCTTTCTTCTAACGCGAAAGAACGAAGGATGGTGCTTCGGCGGCTCGGCACGAGCGGATAAAAGGAACAGCTTCAGCTTGACGACAGAGATTCTGGACAGCGAAGACGCCGCGCGCGCCTGGATCGGCGGGGCATTCGCACCGACGACAAGCCAATGGGCCAAGCTCGACCGGTTCGTCGAAATGCTCGTCGCCGAAAGTGCGCAGCAGAATCTGATCGCGGCCTCGACGATTCCGACGATGTGGGTCCGGCATATCGCAGACAGCGCGCAGCTTCTTTCGTTCGACACGCGCGATGGCGACGGGCTCTGGATCGATCTGGGCAGCGGGCCGGGCTTACCGGGGTTGGTCGTCGCGATCCTGAGTTCCCGACCGATGCTGCTGGTGGAATCGCGCAAGCGGCGGTGCGACTTCCTGCGCTCGGTCGTGGGCGAACTTGATTTGAAGCATGTCGAGGTTGCTGAAGCCCCGCTGGAGCGCGTCGCGGCGCGGCTTGCCGCAACGATCAGCGCACGGGCGTTCGCGCCGCTGGACAAGCTGCTCGACTTATCCGCCCGTTTTTCCACCGAATCGACGCAATGGTTGCTGCCGAAAGGCCGAAACGCGGTTAAGGAACTGGCTTTGCTGCCTCAGCCATGGCAGAGAATGTTCCACGTGGAACAGAGCCGCACCGACGCCGAGAGCCAGATTTTGGTAGGGCGCGGAAAAATCGCGGCAAAACAGCGAGGGAAGCGATGATCCGCATTGCCGTGGCGAACCAGAAGGGCGGGGTCGGCAAAACAACGACGGCGATCAATCTGGCGACCGCACTCGCGGCAACGGGCTGGCGCACGCTGATTATCGACCTCGATCCCCAAGGCAATGCGTCGACAGGGCTGGGTATCAAGCAGTCGCAACGCGAATGTTCGAGCTACGAGTTGCTGCGCGGCGACGCAACGCTCGCCGAATGCGCGATTCCGACCGCAGTTCCACGGCTCGATATCGTCACCGCAACGGTCGATCTATCAGGCGCCGAGATCGAGCTGATCGAATTTCAGGACCGACTCCACCGTTTGCAGCAGGCCCTGTCGGGCGCCGAGGCAGGGCAGTGGGACATTTGCCTGATCGATTGCCCACCGTCGCTGGGAATGCTGACGCTCAATGCGTTGATCGCCGCCGAATCGCTGATCGTGCCATTGCAATGCGAATTTTTCGCGCTCGAAGGACTGAGCCAGCTGCTCACGACGGTCGAGCGCGTGCGCGAGCGCTTCAACCAGAAATTGTCGATCCTCGGCGTTGCGCTCACCATGTTCGACCGGCGCAACCGGCTGACCGATCAGGTTTCGGACGATGTCCGCGAGGTGCTCGGCCCCGTGGTGTTCGAAACGGTGATTCCGCGCAACGTCCGCCTGTCCGAAGCGCCGAGCCATGGCCTTCCCGCGCTGATCTATGATCATCGCTGTGCGGGGTCTGCCGCCTATATCGCGCTTGCGCGTGAGCTGATCGACCGGCTTCCCAACGTCCGCAAGGCTGCATAAATGGCTGATAATAAAGACGAAAATGGATCGGAATCGGTGCCAACCCGCAAGCGGCCGTCGGGGTTGGGGCGCGGGCTGAATGCCTTGTTCGGCGATGTTGCGGTCGAGGCCCCGGTGCTCGCGACCCCCGGGGGGGCGGCAAAAGCCACGCCGGAAACGGGGGATGCGGTGCAGCACGTCGGCGTCGGATCGATCCGGCCACTGCCGGGCCAGCCGCGCCGCTATTTCGATGAAAATGCGATTGCAGAGCTCGCTGATTCGATCGGGCTGCGCGGGCTTTTGCAGCCGATCATCGTCCGTCGCGCACCCGATGGCGATGGCTATCAGCTCGTGGCCGGCGAACGGCGTTGGCGTGCGGCGCAGCGCGCGGGTTTGCACCATATCCCCGCACTTGTACGCGAGCTTGATGACGCGGCGACCTACGAAATCGCGCTTGTCGAGAATATCCAGCGTCAGGATCTCAATGCGATCGAAGAGGCGAGCGCCTATCGCCGGCTGATCGAGGATTTCGGCCATAATCAGGAGGCGCTGGCGAAGCTCGTCGGCAAATCGCGCAGCCATGTCGCGAATCTGATGCGCCTGCTTGACCTGCCCGCGAGTGTGCAGGCACTGGTCGGCGATGGCTCGCTTGCCATGGGCCATGCGCGCGCGCTGATCGGCGCGGACGATGCCGAGGCAATCGCGCGTCGCGTCGCGAAGGAAGGTTTGTCGGTCCGCGCGGTCGAAGCGCTGGTGCGGACGGGCAAGGACGGCGGCGCGCAGCGCAAGGTGCCGCTCGAATATAAGAGTGCCGACGGTGGCCGCGATCCCGATATCGTCGCGGTCGAGCGTCATCTGTCGGAGCTGCTTGGGATCGCTGTCGCGATTCAATATGTGGGCAGTGGAAAGGGGGCGCTGACGCTCAAATTCGCATCGCTCGATCAGCTCGACATGATCTGCCAGCGGCTGAGTGGCGAATCGATCTGATCGCGCCTCAATTTGTGCCAGTCCGGGCCGTTAAAGACGAACAGGCGGTCCCCACCACCACCCGCTTGCAGATCTAAGATCCTGATTTAACCCGGCTAACAGGTGTAGTCCGGGCCAATTCCTATTATGCTGTTAACCAAGCTTGCTGGCAAAGCCTGAACAGGTCGCCCCTTAAAGAGGTCGGCGAATGGGGTGGGAAATCCATTCGAAATTCGACTGTTTCAAGGGACCAAACATATGCGCAAATTTGGAATGAAGCGCGCCCTTCTGGGTGCCGCGATTGCTGCCCTCGCGATGAACGCCCCGGCGGCGCAGGCAGCGTCGGCCACGGGTACGGCGAAGGCCAAGATCCTGCGCCAGATCACGCTCAGCAACACCAGCGACCTGCAATATGCGACGATCATCAGCGGCGCGACCGCTTCGACCGTCGCGGTGTCGACGGCCGGCACGCGCACCTGCGGCGCGGCGCTGACCTGCACCGGCACGGCGACGTCGGCCAACTTCAACGTTGCAGGCACCGACGGCGCCGTGGTGCTGGTCGGCGGCGATTCGAGCGTCACGCTCACGGGTTCGCTCGGCGGCACGATGGCGTCGACGCTGACCTATTCGTCGCCGAACATCACGCTGACCGCCACCGGCGGCAGCTTCCAGGTCGGCGGCACGCTGAGTGTCGGGGCCAATCAGGCTTCGGGCGACTATTCGGGAACGTTCAATGTCACCGCCAATTATCAATAGGGTTGGGGGGCCTGGCGGGCTTGAGACCCGCCAGCGGTAAAATGGGGTCGCCGGGCGCAGGTCCGGCGGCCTCTTTTTGCGCAAGCGGGGCCTGTGGTTAGCGAAATATCAACCATGTTGGCGCAGGCAGGGTGCGACCATCGGGACGGTGTGGGGCCGTTTCCCGAAACGATTGTGGGGATCGTATCGATGTTGCGCTTTTTGAAGGGCTTCGGCCTGTTTACCGCGGTCGCGCTCGGCGCCGCGGCTTCGCCCGCTTGTGCGGCGGGCGACCTGCTCGTCGCGCCGACGCGCGTGATTCTCGACGGATCGCGCGGAACCGAGGTGGTGCTGAACAATATCGGCGCCGAACCCGCGACCTATCGCATCAGCCTCGAGATCAAGCGGATGACCGCCGAGGGCGGGCTCGACGAGATCGCCGAGGAAAATGCCAGCGCCGCCGAAAGGACGGCGCTCGACATGATCGCGTTCAGCCCGCGCCGCGTCACGCTGCCGCCGAACCAGCCGCAGGTGGTGCGAGTCGGCGTCCGCGTTCCCGAAGGGACGCCGCCGGGCGAATATCGCGCGCATATGCTGTTCCGCGCGGTGCCCGACGCGGCGGCGGTGCCCGCCGAACCCAAAGCGTCCAGCGATGGTGTGTCGATCGCGCTGACTCCGATCTATGGGATCACCATCCCGGTGATCGTCCGCGTCGGCGACCTCGGCGCCGAGGCGGCGATCGGTGAGGCGTGGGTGAGCGAGGGCGCCGACGGCCCCGCGTTCAATTTCGACCTGACGCGGACGGGCAATCGCTCGGTCTATGGCGATATCGAGGTGACGCGCCCGGGCGTGCCCGAGCCGCTGCTCGTGGCGCGCGGCATCGCGGTCTATCCCGAAGTCGGCGCGCGCAAGGTGTCGCTGCGGGTGCCCGGCGAGCTCGCGGCAAAGCTGAAGGGGCCGGTGCATATTCGTTACAGCGAAGACCGCGAAATCGGCGGCGGCACGATCGACGAGGCCGAGCGGATGGTGAAATGACGGCGTAAACCGGAGCGAACGGGCTGGGCGATGATCCGCGCGGCGCTGTCCCGATGGAAACCGGCGATACTGGCCGGCCTGACGCTGGCGGGGATGATCCCCGCCGGCGTTCAGGCCGTCGACAAGGCGCCTGTCTCGATCGGCGTCGATAGCTGGGCGCCGAACGAGGACGACAGCTGGCTGTTCGACGTGCGGTCGGGGCAGTACCGGCTGGGGGACGGGGTGCGGGGTTACCAGACGCCGCAGGGGATTTGCGTCGACCTGGCCGACGTCGTGCTCGCGCTCGACCTCGCGGTACGCGTCGACAAGAAGTTGCGCCGCGCAACCGGCTGGGTGTTCGACGAGCGGCGTAGCCTGACGATCGATCGCGACGCGGGCGAAGTGCGCGCGGGGAGCCAGAGCTTCCGGCTGAATGCGGCGACGATCCGCGACACGCCCGCGGGTTGGTGCGTCGATCTGGACAGCCTCAACATCTGGCTCGGTGTGCCGCTCGCCGTCGACCTGTCGAACGCGGTGCTGCGGATCGATTCGAAGGACAAGCTGCCGTTCCAGCTCGCCGCCGAACGCCGCGCGCGGGCGGCGGCGATCCGCCCGCAAGCCGCATTCGATCTCGCGACCCTGCCGCAGGCGGCGCGGCCGTATCAGGCGTGGGCGACGCCGTCGGTCGATGTCGTCGCCGCGGCGGGTTTCGTGTCGGACAAGCGCGGCGGGTCCTATGTGCAGGGTCGCTACGAGATTTTCGCGGCGGGCGAGGTGGTCGGCCAGAGTTTCGACGCCCGGCTGTCGTCGGACAATGAGGGCGTGCCCGACAGCCTGCGGATGCGGCTCTATCGCACCGATCCGCAGGGGCAGCTGCTCGGTCCGCTGAGGGCGACGCATTATGGCGTGGGCGATGTCGGCCTGCTGTCGACGGGTATCGTCGCGGCTTCGGCGCCGGGGCGCGGTGCGGTGCTGACCAATCGCCCGGTCGAGCGCCCCGATGCGTTCGACAAGACGAATTTTCGCGGCGACCTCCCCGCGGGCTGGGATGCCGAACTCTATCGCAACGGGCAGCTCCTCGCGTTCATGAACCCGAATGGCGACGGGCGCTACGAGTTCATCGATGTGCCGCTGCAATATGGCGCGAACCGCTTCGAGATCGTGCTCTACGGGCCGCAGGGACAGATCAGGCGCGAAATCCGGCAGGTGCAGGTCGGGATGGATTCGATCCCGCCGCAGCAGACCTGGTATTGGGCGGGCCTCGCGCAGGAAAATGCCGATCTGATCGAATTCGGCAGCCGGCGGCGCGGCGCGTTCCGGCGCGGCTGGCGCGGGACGGCGGGCATCGAGCGGGGGCTTGATACCCGGACGTCGGCCGCGGCTTATTTCCACAGCCTGATGATCGAGAATATCCGCTATCATTATGGCGAGGTCGCGCTGCGGCGTTCGATCGGGCCGACCCTGCTCGAGGTCGGCGCAAGCTACGCCGACAATGGTGGCATTGCGGCGCGGGCAAGCTGGCTCGCGGCGTTCGGCGAAACCTATGTGCGTGCCGATGCGATACGCGGGTGGGGCGGGTTCGTCTCGGACCGTTTGATCAATGATATCAACGGCATCACCTCGGTATCGGTCGACCAGTCGGTCAAGCTGGGGCGCACGGTACTGCCGCTGCATTTCGACGTGCGGCAGGTCGAGCGATCGTCGGGAATCGACAGCATCGAGGCGAGCGCGCGCGCGTCGGCGAGTTTTCGCGCGCTGACCTTTACCGGCCAGCTCGACTGGAGCCGGACGAAGGTGCCGGTCGGTCCCGATCCGCCCGACAATCTCACCGCCAGCCTGCTCGCCAACGCCCGGATCGGGCGGGTTCGCGTCCGCGGTGAGGCGCGTTTTGCGCTGTCGGGCGACAATGGCGATACGCGCGTCGCGGTCATCGGCGAATGGGCGGGGAAGGGCGACGCCGAATGGCGCACCGAGCTCGGTTATGACCGCGGGCTCGCTCGTGCGCGGGCCGGGCTGGGATATACGCGCCGTTTCAAAAAGTTGCAGATGACGGGGTTCGGCGAGGTCGCGAGCGACGGATCGGTTGCGGCGTCGCTTGCGCTCGCGTTCAGCTTCGGGCCCAGGACGAACGGCGGCTGGCGCGTGTCGAGCGAGAAGCTTGCGAGCCGGGGGCAGGTGGTCGCCGAAGTGTGGATGGACGAGAATGGCGACGGCATCCGCCAGCGGGGTGAAGCGGCGCTGCCCGATGTCCCGCTGACCGCGGGCAACACCTTTGTCGATGCCGCGACGAACAAGGACGGTCGCGGCACGATCGACGGACTCGAACCCTTCCGGCCCGTGATGATCGGGATCGATGCCGGCAGCCTGCCCGATCCCTATGTCCAGCCGGCGCTGCCCGGCGTCGTCGTATCGCCGCGGCCGGGGGTCGCGACGCATGTCATGCTGCCCATGACGGCGGCGGGCGAAATCGAGGGCGTGTTCCGGCGCGACGGGGGCAATCCGGTCGAGGGGCTGAACGTCGAACTGCTAGATGCCGAAGGGCGGGTGCGTGCCACGACGATCACCGAGTTCGACGGATATTTCCTTTTCGAGGGAGTGGCTTACGGGCGTTACGCCGTGCGGATCGGGAAAGCGTCGGCGGGCGCGCTGCGGCTCGACAGCGCGTTTGCGGTGAGCGCGGTACCGGGCAAGGCGACGCCGCGTGTGCGGCTGGGAACGCTGATGCTGAAGCCATTGCGGCGCGATGTCGCCTTGCGGGATGACGCGTCCGATGGTGGCAACAGCGCGCGTGGGCCGCCGGGTGACGGGCAAGGTGCGCGATAGTCCGGTGTCTGTTTTGGGGTGGTTAGCTTCCCTTCGTG
>JALDYH010000332.1:0-3225 GCA_032154175.1 Sphingopyxis sp.
GACATGATCTTCGTCGGGCCGAAGCCCGAGCATATCCGCACGATGGGCGACAAGGTCGAGGCGAAACGCACCGCGGTCGCGCTCGGCCTGCCGGTCGTCCCGGGCTCGCCCGGCGCCGTCACCTACGGCGACGAGGCGCGCAAGATTGCCGAAGGTATCGGCTATCCGGTACTGATCAAGGCGGCCTCGGGCGGCGGCGGGCGCGGCATGAAGGTCGTCCCCGACGCGGACAGCCTCGAAAGCCTGATGGGTCAGGCGTCGAGCGAGGCGGCGGCGGCGTTCGGCGACCCGACCGTCTATATGGAAAAATATCTCGGCAACCCGCGCCACATCGAATTCCAGGTGTTCGGCGACGGCAAGGGCAATGCCATCCATCTGGGCGAGCGCGACTGCTCGCTCCAGCGCCGCCACCAGAAGGTGCTCGAAGAAGCTCCCTCGCCGATCATCTCGGCCGAGGAACGCGCACGCATGGGCGGTATCTGCGCCGATGCGATGGCCAAGATGGGCTATCGCGGCGCCGGAACGATCGAGTTTCTCTGGGAAAATGGCGAATTCTTCTTCATCGAGATGAACACCCGCATCCAGGTCGAGCATCCGGTTACCGAAATGATCACCGGCTTCGACCTCGTCCGCGAACAGATCCGCATCGCGGGCGGCGCGGGCCTTTCGGTCCGCCAGGAAGACCTCGAGTTCCGCGGCCATGCGATGGAATGCCGCATCAATGCGGAGGATCCGCGCAGCTTCCTGCCCTCGCCGGGCAAGGTGACAAGCTATCACGCCGCAGGCGGCATGCACGTGCGCGTCGATAGCGGGCTCTATGCCGGCTATTCGATCCCGCCCTATTACGACAGCATGATCGGCAAGCTGATCGTTTATGGCCGCAGCCGCGAAAGCTGCATGATGCGGATGCGCCGCGCGCTCGAGGAAATGGTGATCGGCGGGGTCAAGACGAACATCCCGCTGCATCAGGCGCTGCTTGCCGACCCCGATGTCATCCACGGCGACTATACGATCAAATGGCTCGAAGAATGGCTGGCGCGGCACGATGAAGAGGCGAAAGCCTGACATCTGTTCTTGCGGCAGAGTGTGCGGCAGCTCACTTTAACTGCGGAAAGTTTTTGGCTATGGGCTTTAACCATGGTCAAAAACTCTCCTTTTTCGGCGCGTCCTGCTGTGGCGCTTTTCCTCCCGCTGAGCCTGCTCGCGGCACCCGCCGTCGCGCAGGAGGTCAAGGAGGATTCGGTGGTCCTTCAACCCGACAAGGTGAAGGACGACGCACCCGTCGTCGAAACCGCAGCCGAAGCAGATTTGCCGAACTGGTCGAAACAGAATGCGGAAGCACTGCTGGTTTCGATCGAAGGCATCGGCGCCGAGGGCCTGTTCGCCAAGGATTATAGTCCCGATGCGCTGGCCGCCGCGATCATGGGCGGCGACCAGGCGCGGCTCGACAAGGTCGCGACCGACACCTTCCTGCTGCTCGCGACGCACCTGCGCGACGGGCGCACCCCCAATGCCGCCCGCAAACAATGGTTCATGGTCGACAGCGACAGCGATAGCGAACCTCTGCTGTCGCTCCTCGCAGCGGCGCTCGGCGCCGGCACCGTCAGCGAGACGCTGGCCAGCCTCGACCCCGTACACCCAGACTTCGCGGTGTTGAAGGCTTCGCTCGCCAAGGCGAAGACCCCCGCCGACGCCAATGCGATCCGCGTCAACATGGAACGCTGGCGCTGGATGCCCCGCGCGCTCGGCGAGCGCTATGTCGTCAGCAATGTGCCCGAATATCTGACCCGCGTCGTCCATGGCGGCACGATCATCGCGACGCACAAGGCCGTCGTCGGCAAGGCGGCGACCGCGACACCCCAGCTCAACCCGATGGCGACCGGCATCATCGTCAACCCGACGTGGACGCTGCCGCGCAGCATCATCAACGAGGGCATCGGCGCGACTATCGCCAACAACCCCGCATCGGCGCGGCGGCAGGGCTATACCTGGACGGGCAGCGGCAAGACGCTGTCGGTGGTACAGCAGCCGGGCGCGAACAATGCGTTGGGCGTGATGAAGATGGAGATGCTGAACCCGCATGCCATCTACCTTCACGACACGCCGTCGAAGGGCGCGTTCGGCGCCGCGGCCCGCGCCTTCAGCCACGGATGCATCCGCACCGAGCGCGCGCTGCACTTCTCGGGCCTGATGGCCGTGATGTTCGCAGGCAAAAGCCCCGAGGAATTCGGCGAGGCGATCGCGAGCGGCAAAACGACGCGCTTCGGCTTCGACAGCCCCTTCCCCGTCTATGTCGCCTATTGGACCGTCATTCCCGACAGCAAGGGCGGCGTGAAGAAACTCGCCGACATCTATGGCCGCGATGCGCCCGTGGTAGCGAGCTTTGCCAAGCCCGGCCGCCCGACCGCCACGATCATCGCGCCAAAGCCGCCGGAAGTGGTGCCAACGGTCACGACAGTGCGCGCGACGACGCCGGGGACCAGCGGGATTTATTGAGTGGTCCGTTAGCGGCGGGTAGCGACCATTATCCTCCCCGTGGTGGGGCCATGGGGAAGGGTAGCGCCCTTCGACTGTCCTGCAGGCGCTCGGGATAGACAGCGTTTTGGCGCAGCGCCGACGGTGGGGCTTTGACGCCGCCGTCGCAGCCCTCCACCACCGCCTGCGGCGGCGGTCCACGTCCCTGTCGCTGCGCGACAGGCAGGATGTCACCCCGGACTTGATCCAGGGGTCCATGACTTCGGCGCCGCGGTGGATCCCGGATCAAGTCCGGGATGACGAATGTCTGGAAGCCACCCCGAAGCCGGCAAAGAAAAAGCCCCGCCGGATCGCTCCGGCGGGGCTCATTTCTGTCAGCCAAGGGCCGAGGGGCTTATTCCTCGCCTTCGCCTTCGGGACGCTCTTCGACCAGCACTTCACCGACGGTGAAGTCCTCGCCCTGGACCTTGCCCAGCGGATCGTCGCCGATAGCCGCTTCGGGGCCCTGCGCCAGTTCGGCAGCATGTTCTTCGGCGGCCGTCGCCGGGGCGATCAGATGCTCCTGGTTCGCGGCGCGCATGGCGGCGCGGAGGGCAGCATCCTTCGACGAGGCGGTGACGCGGACGCGGTTCATGGCGGCGCCGGTACCCGCCGGGATGAGACGGCCGACGATGACATTCTCCTTGAGGCCCTGGAGCGAGTCGATCTTGCCCTGCACCGAAGCCTCGGTGAGAACGCGGGTCGTCTCCT
>JALDYH010000091.1:0-14820 GCA_032154175.1 Sphingopyxis sp.
GGTCACATTGTGCGACTGGTCGATCATATAGGCGGGACGGAAATCGCCGCGCGGGCTCATCTCGGCCTCGATCAGTTCGTTGAAGACGAGGAAGAGCTGATGCGGATTGATCGACCCCGAGTCGAGATCGTCGTCGCCATATTTGCTGTCGTTGAAGTGGAAACCGCCGAGCTTTCCGAAGCGGTGCAGCCGCGCGACGATCTGCTCGATATTCACGTTCGGCGCGTGATGGCCGAGGTCGACGAGGCATTTCGCCTTGTCGCCGAGTTCCTGCGCGACGAGGATCGAGCTGCCCCAGTCCGAAATCACGGTCGAGTAGAAGGCCGGCTCGAACATCTTGTGCTCGATCAGCATCCGCCAATCGGCGGGGAGCGCGGCATAGACCTCCGCCGCCGCATCGAGATAGCGATCGAGCGAACGCCCCAGATCCTGCTGCCCCGGAAAATTGGTGCCGTCGCCAACCCAGACGGTGAGGTCGGTGACGCCGAGCTGCCGGCCGATGTCGATGCATTCGATGTTATGCACGACCGCCTGCTCGCGGACCTCGGCGCGGGTCGAGGACAGCGAGCCGGTCGCATAGCTCGCCGCCTGTCCCGGCTGGTCCTGGAAGGTGTTGCTGTTCACCGCGTCGAAGCCAAGCCCGAGCGCCGCGGCTTCCTCGCGCAAAGCGCGATAGTCGCTGACCTTATCCCACGGGAAATGCGGGCTGACGCGCGGCGTCGCGCGGCCGAGCTGCTGGATGACCGCGCAATCCTCGAGTTTTTCGTGGATATTGGTCGGCTCGCCCGCGATCGGGAATTTGGCGAAGCGTGTGCCGCCGCGGCCCGCGCCCCAGCTCGGCACCGCGACCGAAAAACCCGAGACCTTCGCCTTCACCGCGTCGATATCGATCCCGCGGCGGCCGAGCTGGCGGCCAAGGCTGCCATAATCATCCTCGAGCGCGTCGGAGAGGCCTGCGTTCAGCCGCTCGATATGATCTTGTGCGAGCGGCAGATCGCCAGCCATAACTCTCTCCTGATTCCGTAACTTATCGCGTAAAGGCCTGCGCGTTGCCCGCGTCGACGTTGATCATGTTGCCGGTCGACTTTGCCGACATATCGCAGCCGAGGAAATAGACGGCTTCGGCAACATCCTCGGGCAGCACGTCGCGCTTGAGCATCGAGCGGTTGCGATAATGTTCTTCGAGCTCGCTGCCCGAATCGATTCCGTGCGCACCCGCGCGCTCGCGACGCCAGTCGCCGTCCCAGATGCGCGACCCCTTGATCACCGCATCGGGATTGACCGTGTTGACGCGAATACCGAAGGGGGCGCCTTCGAGCGCGAGGCAGCGCGCAAGGTGCAGTGCCGCCGCCTTTGCCGAGGCATAGGCCGACGCATTGGTCGCGGCCGCAATGCCGTTCTTCGACCCGATAAAGACGATCGAGCCGCTGCCCTGCGCCTTCATCAGCGGAAACGCCGCGCGTGCGGTGAGGAAATAGCCCTGCGCGAGCACGTCGTAATTGCGCTGCCACAGCTCGAGCGTCGTATCCTCGATCGGCGCCGACGAGGCGATGCCGGCATTTGCGACGAGCATATCGAGCCCGCCGAACTCGCGCGCGCACGCCGCAAACGCCGCGGCGACCTGCGCTTCGTCGGTCACGTCGCACACCGCCGAGCGGATCCGGTCGTGGCCGAAGCGGCCTTCGAGTTCGTTCGCGGCCTTGATCAACGCGTCGGCATCACGGTCGACAAGCATGACGCACGCATCGTCGGCGGCCAGACGCTCTGCCGTGGCGGCGCCGATACCGCCGGCGCCGCCGGTGACGAGCGCGATGCGGCCCGCAAGCGGCTTCGGCTTGGACATCCGCTGAAGCTTTGCTTCCTCGAGCAGCCAATATTCGATGTCGAACGCTTCCTGCTCGTCGAGCCCGACATAGGCGCCGATCGCCTCGGCACCGCGCATCACGTTGATCGCATTCGCATAGAATTCGCCCGCAAGCCGCGCAGTCGTCTTGTCGCCGGCAAAGGTCATGCGGCCGATGCCGGGGACAAGCACGACGACCGGGTTGGGATCGCGCATCGCGGGCGAGTTCGGCCGCGCGCAACGCTGGTAATAGGCGGCGTAACCGGCGCGATAAGCATCGATCCGCTCGGCGAGATAGGCACTGTCGTCGATCCGCGCGGGGTCGAGCACGAGCGGCGCGATCTTGGTGCGCAGGAAATGGTCGGGGCACGAGGTGCCGATCGCGGCGAGCTTCGCGAAATCACGGCTGCCGGTGAATTCGATCGTTTCGGCATCGTCCGCAAAATGTCCGACGCGGCGTCCCCCCATCAGCCCGCGCAGCAACGGCATCAGCTTTGCCGCGACCGCTGCGCGTTCGGCAGCCGGACGCGGCGGGGTGGTCTCTCCGCCGAACGCCGGCCGATCGGCCAGCTTCGCGTTCAGATAATTGGCGGCGTCGGTGATCAGCGCGATCGTATTGTCGTAGCAGCCCCTGGCGCTGTCGCCCCAGCAAATGATGCCATGGCCCGCGAGCATCACGCCGCGGAGGCCGGGATGCGCAGCAACATAGTCGCGCAGCTTCAGCCCGAGATCGAAACCCGGGCGCTGCCAGGGCAGCCAACCCACCGCCCCGCCCCAGATCGCCTGCGTCGCAGCCTCGCCTTCGCTCGACGCCGCAAGCGCGATGATTGCATCGGGATGGACATGGTCGACTTGCGCGAACGGCAGATAGCTGTGGAGCGGCGTGTCGATCGACGCTGCGCGCGGATTGAGCGCGAAGGTGCAGTGCGGCAGATAGCCGACCATCTCGTCTTCATGTTCCAGCCCGCGATAGAGCTGTTCGAGCCCGAGCAGCTTGCCTTGGTAGAGCGTCGAAAACCCGTCGAGCTTCATCGAACCGATGTCGCCGCCCGACCCCTTCACCCACAGGACCGAAACACTTTCACCGGTCAGCGGATCGCGCGCATCGAGCTTGGCCGAGGTGTTGCCGCCGCCGAAATTGGTGACCGTAAGGTCGGAGCCGAGGCGGTTCGAGCGATAGAGGAGCAGGTCTTCGGGCGACTTTCCTTCCGCCTCTTCGTCCGACCAGCGATTCGCCGGGATGGCGAAAAGCAGCGCGGCAGCGCGGGATTCAGGTGTGGCGTCCAGAAGATCGGGCATGAAGGAAACTCATTGTTTCGACTATGCGGAGACGTGTATCGAAATCGCTGGCGCTCTGCAATCAGTTTCGATAAAGTTCAATCAAATTCGGTCGCAACGAAGCAAAGGGAGAAGGATGAAGGGCCGCGCTACCATAGTCCTCGATAGCGGGAAAACCTTGGCAAAGCTGAGCCTTTGGTCGGCTGATGGTATGATGATCGAACGCCGCGTGCGCCCCAATGCGCGCATCGCGACGGGGAGCTATATCGCGCTCGATGCCGCCGGGATCGAGGCATGGGTCGCCGAAACATTGCGCAACTTTGCGAGACTGGCCGATGTCGGCGCGATCATCCCCGTCGGCCATGGCGCCGCCGCCGCGATTATCCGCGCCGATCGCCTCGCCTGCCCGCCGCTCGATTATGAAGACGCGATGCCCGAAGGCCTGCGTGCGCGCTATGACGCCGAACGCGACGCCTTTTCCGATACCGGTTCGCCCGGGCTTCCCGGCGGCTTGAATCTCGGCGCGCAGATCTTCCGGCTCGAAACGCTCGATCCCGACCTGACCAGAGGCACGCAGATCCTGCCGTGGGCGCAATATTGGAGCTGGCTGCTTTGCGGCGTCGCGGCATCCGAAGCGACGAGCCTGGGCTGTCACACCGACCTCTGGAATCCGCTGACCGGCAAGGCGTCCGCCCTCGCCGAGCGGCGCGGATGGGCGGGCCGGCTCGCGCCGCTACGCCGTGCAGGCGACATACTCGGGACGCTGACGCCCGCATGGGTAGCGCGCACCGGCCTGCCCGCCGATACCGAAGTGCATTGCGGGCTCCACGATTCGAATGCCGCTCTGCTCGCTGCCCGCGGCTTTGCCGAAATCGCCGACAGCGAATCGACCGTGTTGTCGACGGGGACCTGGTTCGTCGCGATGCGCTCGCCCCGGGATGCCGCGTCGATGGATACAAGCCGCCTCGACGAAGCGCGCGATTGCCTCATCAACATTGATGCCTATGGCAAGCCGATCCCCTCCGCACGCTTCATGGGCGGGCGCGAGATCGAAACGCTGATCGGACTCGACACGCGCCGGATCGATATCGCGCCCGACCAGCCCGCTCTGCTCGCGGCGCTCCCCGACGTGCTCGCGAGCGGTGCGATGGTGCTGCCGAGTTTCGCGCCGGGCTTCGGCCCGTTCCCGCACGGCCGCGGCCGGTGGATCGCCGAGCCCGCGGATCATGGCGCACGCCGCGCTGCGGTGTCGCTTTACGCTGCGCTCGTTGCCGAGGCTTCGCTCGGCCTGATCGGCACGCAGGAACGATTGCTGATCGAAGGCCGCTTCGCCGAAGGACAGGTTTTTGTACGCGCGCTCGCCGCGCTGCGGCCCGACCTTCGCGTCTATACCGGCAAGGCGCACAACGACGTCTCCTATGGTGCATTGCGCCTGCTCGATGCCACCCTGCCCCCGGCCGAACCGCTGGAACTTGTGGCACCGCTCGACGTCGACCTCGCGCCCTATCGCGACCGGTGGCGGGCGGAGGCCGAACGCATGGAAGAAGCCGCGTGAAACCCGCGTCGATCGGCGATTACCGCGAAGCCGCGCGGCGGCGCCTGCCGCACTTCCTCTTCGAATATTTCGATGGCGGATCCTATGCCGAACGCACTTTGCGCGCGAATGCCGAGGATCTGCAGGATATTTCGCTGCGTCAGCGGGTGCTGAACGACGTGTCCACGATCGACCTGTCGACGACGCTGTTCGGGCAGAATCTCGCGATGCCCGTGGCGCTCGGCCCGATCGGGCTTGCCGGGATGGCGGCGCGACGCGGCGAGGTGCAGGCAGCGCGCGCGGCCGCGGCGAAGGGCGTGCCCTTCACCCTGTCGACCGTATCGGCCTGTTCGCTGGCTGAGGTCGCGCAGGGCTCTCCGACGCCCTTCTGGTTCCAGCTCTATATGGTGCGCGATCGCGGCTTCATGCAGTCGCTGCTCGATGAAGCGAGCGCAGCCCGATGCCCGGCCCTCGTGTTCACGGTCGATATGCCGCTGCCCGGCGCGCGGTATCGCGACGTGCGGTCGGGGCTTTCGGGCGCGGCGACCTTGCCCGGACAGGCACGGCGCGTTGGCCAAGCCATGATCCGCCCCGGCTGGGCATGGGACGTCGGCATCCATGGCCGCCCGCATCAGCTCGGCAATGTCGCGCCGTTGCTCGGCCCGAGGTCGGGGCTCGAGGATTTCCTCGGCTGGATGAAGGACAATTTCGACCCGGGCGTGACGTGGGCCGACCTCGATTTCGTACGCGCGCACTGGAAGGGACCGATCGTCATCAAGGGCATATTGGACGCCGACGACGCGCGGCGCGCCGCCGAAGCGGGGGTCGACGGGATCATCGTATCGAACCATGGCGGGCGCCAGCTCGACGGCGTGCCGTCGGTCGCGCGCGCGCTGCCGGCGATCGCCGATGCGATTGGCGACCGGCTGACCGTGTTAGCCGATGGCGGTGTGCGATCGGGGCTCGACGTCGTGCGTATGCTCGCGCTCGGCGCGCAGGGCGTGATGCTCGGGCGGGCGTGGGCGTTTGCGCTCGCGGCAGACGGCGAACACGGGGTCCGTCATGTGCTTGGTCTGATCGAAGCCGAGATGCGCGTCGCGATGGCGCTGACCGGTGTGACCACAATTGACAAGATCGGCCCGGAAACGCTGGCTGCCTGATACGGACGAGGGGAGAGAAATATGGATGCGAACCCGCTGCTCGGCGTGTTCTTTCACTGGCTGGGCGGGCTGTCGTCGGCGAGCTTCTATGTGCCGTACAAGCGCATCCGCGCCTGGTCGTGGGAGATTTTCTGGATCACCGGCGGCATCTTTTCATGGCTCATCGCGCCGTGGCTCTTTGCCTCGATCCAGACGCATGACCTGATCGGCGTCTTGAGCCGGACGCCCGGCGATATCTGGTTCTGGTGCTGGTTCTGGGGCGCGATGTGGGGGCTTGGCGGGCTGACCTTCGGGCTCACCATGCGCTACCTTGGCCTCTCGCTGGGGATGGCGGTCGCGCTCGGGCTGACGACGGTGATCGGCACGATGGGCCCACCGATATTTCGCGGCACATTGGACGAGCTGTTCGCGACGACGAGCGGGCAGACGGTGTTCCTCGGCATCGCGATCACCCTCATCGGGATCGTCATCGTCGCGCAGGCCGGACGCCGCAAGGAACGCGAGATGAGCGGCGCGATCGCCGAGACCGACACGTCCGAATTCGACCTGCGCAAGGGCCTCGCGATCGCGGTTTTCTCGGGCATCATGTCGGGCTGCTTCGCATGGGGGCTCGACGCCGGCGCGCCGATCCGCGAGCTGACGCTGGCGGCGGGGACCGATCCATTGTGGCAGGGATTGCCGGTGCTCTGCGTCGTGCTGCTCGGCGGCCTCACCACCAATCTTATCTGGTGCGCCATTCTCATCGCGCGCAACCGCAGCGTGCGCCAGTTCGCCGGCGAAGCCGCGCCCGGCGCGACCGAAAGGCCGCCGCTTGCGCTGAACTATGGCCTCGCCGCGCTCGGCGGCACGCTCTGGTATTTCCAGTTTTTCTTCTACACGATGGGCGAAAGCCAGATGGGGCGCTTCGGCTTTTCGAGCTGGACGCTGCATATGGCGAGCATCATCCTCTTCTCGACCCTCTGGGGCTTCGCGCTCAGGGAATGGGCGCCCGCCGGCAAGCGAACACGCACACTGGTGTGGCTCGGGATCGCGGTGCTGATGGCGTCGACCGTCGTGATCGGCCTCGGCAACAGCCTCGCGTAACTTCTAGACGGGCGTCACGGCGAGTTCGCCGCGCGCCTGCCGGAACACCTCGATGCTGCCCCAGATGGCGAGCGCGGCCATGATCGCGGCGACCGCGAGGTCGGGCCAGCTCCGCCCGGTGCCGAAGACACCGAGCGCGGCGCCCATCACGGCAATATTACCGATCGCATCGTTGCGCGAACAGATCCATACCGAGCGCATGTTCGCATCGCCCGTGCGATAGCGATAAAGCATCAGCGCAACCGCGACATTGGCAGCGAGCGCGAGCGCGCCGATCAACCCCATCGTCTCGGCATGCGGCGCCGATCCGGTGACGAAGCCCCAGACCGCCGATCCGAACACCCAGAGCCCGAACACGAGCATCGTCCCCGCCTTCAGCAAGGCAGCGCGGGCGCGCCATGCGAGCGCCATGCCCGCAACGCCAAGGCTGATCGCATAATTGGCGCTATCGCCAAGGAAATCGAGCGCGTCGGCCTGAAGCGCGCGCGAATCCGCCGCGACCCCCGCGACGATCTCGACGCCGAACATGGCTGCGTTGATGATGAGCGCGATCCAGAGGATACGCCGCCACTTGGGATCGTTCAGCGCGGTCTTGCCGCTTTTACCGGCACAGCATTGATCGGCCACTGCGAAAAGCTCCTGTTATCTTCGAGTCGGCACCCTATATGCACCCTGTAGCAACTACAGGGTCAAGCGATGAAAATCGGCGAACTGTCGCGGGCGACCGGGACCAATATCGAAACCATCCGCTATTATGAGCGCATCGGCCTGCTTCCCGCGCCCGATCGCACTGCGGCGAATTATCGCAGCTATGGCGAGGGGCACCGGTCGCGGCTCAGTTTCGTGCGCCATTCGCGCGAGCTGGGGTTCACCATCGAGGAAATCCGTTCGCTGCTAGACCTTTCGGACGATCCTTCGCGCGATTGCGGTGAGGCCGACCGGATTGCGAGCCTGCATCTCGCACAGGTCGAAGAAAAGATTGCCCAGCTTGCGCTGCTGCGGGACGAATTGACCCGCATTGTCGGGCGTTGTCGCGGCGGCATCGCGGCCGATTGCCGCGTTATCGAGGCGCTGGGCGACCATAGCCACTGCGAGAGCGCGCATTGACGCACCGCTCGCTATCGTCGTCATTCCCGCGAAAACGGGAACCCGGCAGGCCAGCTTATCCTTCGCGGGCTGTTTGCCGGAATGACGGAGGTTTGTGATTTGATGAAATAAGGTGGGACGATTCTGTTGCCCGGCTCGTCCCCAGCCGCTGGTATCCGATTCTGTTGCCCGGTTCGGTCCGAACCGCGTTCTATTTGTCTAACCTTAGGCCGTGAGGCTTATCGGTTAGGCAGCCAGAGCGAGTGCTTCGTTATCGTTAGCACCTATTGGTTTTGAGCCTTGAACGGGTTACTCAGCCCGGGCAAAAATATCGTCTTTGAACACACGTCGATCCTGGTTCGGCCCCGTCAGAAGCCCGCGTACCCATCAAGAAACGCGGGTTTGTGGTGGAGCCGCCGGGTACTGCCCCCGGGTCCGCTGTGTCTATTCCACGACACTATTTATCACCATAGCCGGCCGAAGCCGGCACCTTTGATATAGGGTGTCCATGCGCCGATGGAAAGGGCGCGCGTGCGTTTCGTCTCAAGTTCGGCACCGGCCCGCTCCCTTACCCGACCTTCCCGACGATAGTAGCCTGTGGGAGGCCGGGCGGGGGAGCGGGCCCGGTGCCGTTCCGGCGCGGGCCGGAAAAAGCGTCTACTTCTTTTTCAGTTCGTCGCGGATTTCGGTAAGGATATCAATCTCGGTCGGGCCCGCTTCGGCCGGCTTGATAAACTTGCTCGCCTGCCGAACCAGCAGGAACACCACAAAGGCGAGAAGAACGAAATTGATCACCGCGGTAACGAAGCTGCCGAGCGCCATCACGTTCGCGCCGGTTGCCTTCGCGGCGGCGAGCGTCATGCCCGCAGCCACCTTGTCGCCGCCCGACAGCACCAGATACTGGTTGGTAAAATCGACCCCGCCGCCGGTGACGAAGCCGATAAAGGGCATCAGAACATCGTCGGTCAACGACTTGACGATCGTCCCGAACGCCGCGCCGATGATGACGCCGACCGCCAGCCCCATCACATTGCCCTGGTTCAGGAATGCCTTGAAATCCTTGATCATGATCAACCCCTTTTGGTCGCTGCGCCTGCCGCCCCAGACTGCATGACGCGATTATCCGCGTCAATGATTGCGGGTCGACGAGCGTCTTACTATATTAAATCAGTTGGCGCGGCGCCGTGCCGCGCGGAGGGAGTGTCCGACCATGACTTTGCGTTCCGCCCGTTGGTTGATTGTGCCCGTCGCCGCGATGTCGCTGTCGGCGTGCGGCATCAACAGCGTTCCCACCAAGGAAGAAGCCGCCAAGGCCAAGTGGGCCAACGTCGAAGCCGCGTACCAGCGCCGCGCCGACCTGATCCCCAACCTCGTCGAAACCGCCAAGGGCGCCTCGCAGATCGAGAAATCGACCCTCGAAGGCGTCATGCAGGCGCGCGCGTCGGCAACACAAATCAAGCTCAGCACCGACGACCTCAACAGCCCTGAAAAGGTGCAAGCGTTCCAGCAGGCGCAGGGGCAGGTCACGGGCGCGCTCGGCCGGCTGATGGCTACCGTCGAAGCTTACCCAACTCTTGCAAGCCAGGCGCGCTTCGCCGACCTGATGACCCAGCTTGAGGGCACCGAAAACCGCATCAACGTGTCGGTACAGGACTATAATGGCGCAGTGCAGGATTATAATACGACGATCCGCACCTTCCCCGACATCATCGGCGCGAAGATCGTCCATGGCGCGCAGCCGATGACCCCGTACAAGGCGATCACCCCCAACGCCAATCAGGCGCCGAAGGTCGACTTCGGCAAATAAGGTGACCCTGCACACCCTTTTGCGTCCACTGGCAACAGCGGCCCTCACCGGGCTGCTGTTGCTGGGGGGACCGGTCGCCGCGCAAACCTTCCCAAAGCTCGCGGGCAATCCGGTCGTCGACCAAGCCGACGTCATACCCGCGGCCGAGGAAGCGGCGCTCAACACGCAGCTCCTCGAACTGGAGAAGACGACCGGGCACCAGCTCGTCGTTGCGACGGTCAGCGACCTCGAAGGCAATGACGTCGCCGATTATGGCTACAAGCTCGGCCGCGCATGGGGGATCGGCGACGAGGCGAAGGACGATGGCGTCGTTTTCCTCATCGCGCCGAACGAGCGGCGGATGAATATCGCGGTCGGGCTCGGGCTCGAACCCATCCTCACCGACGCTCTGTCCGGGCGGATCATCCGCGACGTCGTCACGCCAAAATTCAAAGCCGGCGACATGCCTGGCGGCATTCAGGACGGCGTGAATGCGATCGCGCAGCAGATCCAGTTGCCGCCCGAAGAAGCCGCAGCGCGGGCGGCGGCGGCGGATTCCGCCGAACGCGACCGCGCCGACGATGGCAATTGGGGCGGGCTTTTCTTCGTCGGCTTCATCGTCTTTTTCTTCTTCATCCTGCCCGTGCTGTCGAGCATCGGGCGGCGCGGGAAGAAACGGCGCAGGGGCCGGCCATGGGATGCACCGATCATCATATGGGGCGGCGATGACGACCATTGGGGCGGCGGCGGGGGATCGTCCTGGGGCGGTGGCGGATCGAGCTGGGGCGGCGGCGGAGGCGGCGGCTTTGGCGGCTTCTCTGGCGGCGGCGGCTCCTTCGGGGGCGGCGGCGCCTCCGGCGGCTGGTAGGAGCGCAGGACATGCCACAGAAAATCAGCCATGTGAGCGAGGCCGACCACGATATGGTGACCGCGGCGGTCGCGGCGGCCGAGGCGCATACGAGCGGCGAGATTGTCACCGTCGTCGCGGCGAAATCGAACGATTATGACGATGTCGCGCTGGTGTGGGCGAGCATCATTGCGTTCATCGCAATGTCGGTGATCGCGCTGTTCCCCGAATTTTATCGCGACCTGTACGACCGGCTGACCGGTGGCTGGGGGCATGAACTCACCGCAAATCAATGGCTCGGGACAGTGATTGCGATTGGCGTGCTCAAATGGATCGGCATGTGGCTGATCCTGCTGTGGCGCCCTCTGCGGATGGCGCTGACGCCGCGCGCGATCAAGGCGCAGCGCGTGCGTGCGCGCGCGATCGACCTGTTCAAGGTCGGCACCGAGGCCAAGACGATCGGCCGCACCGGCGTTCTGCTTTACCTCAGCCTGAAGGAGCATCGCGCCGATATCGTCGCCGACGAGGCGATTGCCGCAAAGGTCACCCCCGAAGTGTGGGGCAATGCAATGGCGGCGCTGGTCGAGCGCGTGCGTGCCGGCCAGCCCGGCGAAGGCATGGCGGAGGCGGTGCGCCAGATGGGTATCGTGCTGGCCGAGCATTTCCCGCGCGGCAGCGACAATCCCAACGAACTCCCCGACCGCCTGATCGAACTCTAGAAGGAAGCAGCATGAGCCGCCCCGGCCCCGACACCCCCATCGAAACGCGGTGGGAAGGCCGCTTCATCACGGTCAAACAGCAGGGGACGTGGGAATATGTTTCGCGATCGCGCGGCATCCACGCCGCGGTGATCCTGGCGATCGACGACAGCGCCGATGGCCGCCACGTCATTCTGGTCGAACAATATCGCGTGCCGCTGAAGGTGAATTGCCTCGAACTGCCGGCGGGGCTGGTCGGCGACGATACCGCCGGCGAAGCACCCGAAATCGCGGCCGCCCGCGAACTGGAAGAGGAAACGGGCTACCGCGCCGACCATTGGCGCACGGTCGGCGAATTCTACAGCTCTCCGGGCATGGTCAGCGAAAGCTTTACCCTGCTGGTCGCGACCGGGCTGACCAAGATAAGCGACGGCGGCGGGGTCGATGGTGAGGACATCATCGTACATCGCGTGCCGCTTGACGGTATCGAATCCTTCATCGCGGCGAAGCGTAGCGAAGGATGCGGGATCGATGTCCGCGCCGCGATGCTGCTGGCGGGTGGATTGCTGGCCGGATAGGCGCCAGCGGTCGAACGGTCGAAGGCCCCGTTCCCCACAGCTGAGCTGGATTGGTGGCTAGCGACCGGCAGTAGCCGTTGTCAGGCAATCGAGGAGGCCATAGTCTGTCGCCATGAACGCTTCAAAATGGCTCGACGCCTATGATGAACCTTTTGATCCGTCCCCGGCCATAGACGCTTGGATTGCCGGCGATGGTGATCGGGCTTCAGCGGAGCTCTGGCAGCGACTCTATCATCAAGGTACAATCGGGCCCGCATCATATGCGGCTGTGCCGGGCCTGGTTCGGCTACTCACGATATGCAGTGCCCCCGACTGGAACGCCTACGCTTTAATAGCTTCCATTGAAGAAGCACGTATGGGCCGGGAAGCGCCTGCAATTCCCGATGAGTTGAGTGAACCCTATTTCCAAGCATGGGAAATGATTTTGTCAGCTGCGCTGGAGCATATGAAAAGTGCTGCCGACGACGCTTTGGTCCGGAGCCTGATCGCTGTAGTCGCACACGCCAAGAAGCAGCACTCAATTGCGACCATAGCCCTTTGCACAGAGGATGAACGGCAGGAAATGCTCGGAATCGATCCATAGCCGCCATTCCGTTTCCCACTCCAAAGCTGCCCCTCCCGTCGCGTCTACCTCGCCCCGAAGCGCCACCGGAGCAACGGACGTGCGAGGAGCAGTCCGGCGAGAAAGCCGCCGACGTGCGCCCAGATCGCGATCGCCCCAAAACCGCCGCCGCCGGCAAAACCGATCAGAAGCTGCACTCCGATCCATGCCGCGGCGAGCCACAGCGCACGCACCCAGTGGCTGGGGATCGGACCGATCGCCGGCGCCTGCGTCCGGCTGAAGATCAGCGCGAAAACAGCAATCACCGCCGAAATCGCCCCGCTGGCGCCGATCATCGGCACCGTCGACTGCGGATCGGCCAGAAACTGGGCGAGCGCTCCGGCGTAGGCGCCGAGGACGAGTAGCACTGCCATCGCTTTCGCGCCGAGTGGCGCCTCGAGCTGACGGCCGATGAACAGCAGCACGATCAGGTTGAAGACGAGGTGCAGCACCCCGCCGTGCAGGAAGGCCGAGCTCAATGGCGTCAGGAAAAAAGGCAGGAACGTTCCGGGCGGCGCGATCAGCTCCGACCCGAAACGTGCGGGAATGAACCCCGCGCCGATAAATGCCTGCGATTCATAGCCGGTGATCGTCAGAAGGACGAACAGCGCGACGCAAGCCAGCGCATAGCTCGTAACCAGCGGCGCTTCCTGCGGCTTCATCGTCAGCGATCCATCAAATGAATTCGATTTTCTTCACCAGATAATATTTATCGCCCGCGGGCACGGTGACTTCGATCTCGTCCTCGACGCGGCGGCCGATCAGCGCGCGGCCGAGCGGCGAATTATAGCTGATCTTGCCGTCCTTGGCGTCGGCCTCGGCCTGGCCGACGATCTGGTAGCGAACCGGCTTGTCGTCCTCGTCGGCGAGGGTAACGGTCGCGCCGAACACGATGCGGTCGCCCGACAGCATCGTCGGGTCGATGACCTGCGCGCGCGACAGCCGGTCTTCGAGGTCGCCGATCGTCGCTTCGACCTGGCCCTGACGCTCCTTGGCGGCGTGATATTCGGCATTTTCCGAAAGGTCGCCATGCGCGCGCGCTTCCTCGATCGCATCGACGATCAGCGGTCGCTCGGCTTTGAGTGTCGCGAGTTGCGCGTTCAGCTTCTCATAGCCTTCTGCCAGCATCGGCACCTTTTCAACGCTTGCCATTATCCTGTTGTCCTTCGTCAATAATCCAGCGCCAGCGAAGTTTCGCCGGGCGGCTGCGCCGCTGTTCCGTCAATGTCGGGGGGTGGAGCGGTGGTTCAATAATAGTCCTGAAGCGGCTTCACTTCAAGAGAGTGCGAGCGCAAGGCCCCGATCGCCTGCGTCGCCGCGTCGCTTGCCGCGGCGGTCGTATAATAGGCGATGTCGGCCGCGAGCGCCGAGGCACGGATCGACTGCGAGTCCTGCAGCGACTGCCAGCCTTCGGTGGTGTTGAAGATCAGTTGCACATCGCCGTCCTTGATCCGGTCGACGATATGCGGGCGGCCTTCGGCGACCTTGTTCACGCGCTCGATCGCGATGCCCTGTCCGGCAAGATAGTCGGCTGTGCCGCCGGTTGCGATCACCTGCCAGCCCCATCCGGTCAGCCGGCGTACCGCATCGAGGATGCGCGGCTTGTCGCTGTCCTTCACCGACACGAAGACGCGGCCCGTCGTCGGCAGGCGGTCGCCCGCACCCAGCTGCGCTTTGGCAAAGGCGAGGTTGAAGTTGCTGTCGATCCCCATGACTTCGCCCGTGGATTTCATTTCGGGGCTCAGTACCGGGTCGGTGCCGGGGAAGCGGGCGAAGGGGAAGACCGCTTCCTTGACCGCGACATGCGCGATGTCGCGGTTGATCTTCGGTAGGTTGGCAAGCTTTTCGCCCGCCATGACGCGCGCCGCGATCTTGGCGATCGGCGAGCCGACCGCCTTGGCGACGAAGGGCACGGTGCGGCTGGCGCGCGGATTGACCTCGATCAGGTAGACCTCGTCGTCCTTGACCGCGAACTGGATGTTCATCAGCCCGCGGACTTCGAGTGCGCGTGCGAGCGCGTCGGCCTGCCGCTCGATCTCCGCGACGATCTTGTCGGACAGGCTGTACGGCGGAATCGAACAGGCGCTGTCGCCCGAATGAACCCCGGCTTCCTCGATATGCTGGAGCACGCCCGCGACAACGACATCGGTCCCGTCGCACAGCGCATCGACATCGACCTCGATCGCGTCGCGCAGATAGCGGTCGATCAGCACCGGCGAGTCCCCCGAGACCTGCACCGCAGTCTCGATATAATTTTCGAGCTGCGCCTGATCGTCGACGATCTCCATCGCGCGGCCGCCGAGCACATAGGAGGGGCGCGTCAGCA
>JALDYH010000010.1:0-60892 GCA_032154175.1 Sphingopyxis sp.
AAAGGGGGTCCCTCTTCGACGCCGATAGGGGGTCCCTTTTGAACGCCGTTTGACAGGCCATAATGATCGCCATCCTCGAAGTCGGGCTCGCCGAGTTGCTTGATGCCGCGGGTCTCGACGCTGATGGCACCGAGATCGATCATTTCCTCATTCTTCAGGGTTTTCATCGAATTTTCCTTCCAAAAAAGCGACCGAATTGAGTCGCATCTGGAAAGCTATTCGGCAGGAGATACCAGTTCCACTTTATAATCGGATTATAATCGGGCGAGCGCGTTGGAAGATCTCGGCTAGGCACGATCTTCCGGCTTTCTTCGTCTCGATCCTTGCAGGACTCGCGACAGCGGCGGCCGGTGCTTCAGTCTCCTCAACATCTCGTATTACTTTATACTAAATTCCATTTTTATGGGCTTCATTTCTCCAACCGAATTCCCACCAATCTTCACCTTCCTGAATACAGACGTAGCATATCCCGAAGCTTATAGACAAAGGTAGTGTTGAAAGGCGATGTCTCGCAGCTTTTTCTACAGCTCCTTCCGCCTCTTTATCATACGGTCTTTTACATGATGGGCAGATTGGATTATTTTTTCTCCATTCATCTAGATTTTTAATATATTCCTTTCTTATCCTTCCTTTCTTTTTTCCGAACAGCGCCCTATTTCTTATTTTATCAAACTTATTGTTTACACCAAGTCGTTCGATTGCTTTAATTTGCTTGTTACGATTTTCGACTTTTCCGCTCGAAAGGCGACGATGAATAAAGAAATTCAGAATTTCCTGTTCCCATTCAATACTAGCCTTAATAGTATCCTTAAATATAGATTTTAAATCATCTGGAATCGATAGTCGCCAATTATCGAGGGCGACTTGTGCGCTATCACGATCCTTATTGTCCCATATGCTTAGAAATGACTCCTTAATCCAGTATGGCTCCCGCAAGCGCTGGTGATTCTTGAGCCAACCGTCCAAATCTAGTTTTTGCTGATCGGTGAGTCTGCGCCAGCGCTTCTGGAACAGCCAAAGACAGCGCTGAAGTTCTTGCCTTTCGTCCTTTTCAAGTGTTTGCTGGTACGCGATCCGCGCTTTCCTCATAGATTCGACAGCTGTTCTGACAACGTGCCATCGATCGACCACGATCGCCGCCTGCGGCATCAGAGCCTTCACAAGCACCCGATACCGGTCGCACATGTCCATCGTGACGACCTCGACATCCTTGCGTCCCGGCAAGTTCATCAAAAAATTCCCGATTGTTAAATCCTTGTGATTAGCTAGTAATTCAATTGGCCAACCACTTTCTAGATCGACAAAAATTGCGCGGAACGACCCGGCCAACTTCGTCTCGTCTATCCCCATAAAACGTGGCGCCCGAAGCTCGTTTTTGTGGCGATCATTCAGATAAGCCGCGTATGGTTTAGCGATCAGCCGCACTACGGCTTCCGACACCCCCACTTCTTCAGCAACATGAGTGTTCGGCTTGAGCAGTGAATGATGTTGGATGTAGCTGATGCATCGATGTGTTTTGCCACGGCGGTAAGCGAATCCATCGAGATTTTCCCAAAAGTCACCTCTGCATGATTCGCATTTGTACCGAGTCGTGGTAGCGATGACGAAACAGGGTCGGCCATGAACTGGCGCATCAACATACTTTAGTTGCTTCGATTCGATCGGAGAGAGAGCGGTTCGGTGGTGGCACCTGTTGCAATAAACCGGCGGGGAATTCGGGTGAGCCGTAATCTGATACGCGTCATCCTCGTCATAAGAGACGTCAGTGACAGTCCAGCCGGGCAAGAAAAGAGCATTGGTCATGCGCCGGTAGTGACGAAAATTTCTTTAATAAAATCCAAACGTTGCGCAGCAAATTTGTCGCAACATGGATGTAGTTCCATTCCTCCAGATTTGGTGACCCTGCGATTTTCGCGGCGGACGCACACTTGGCACGCGCATCCTGAAACCGATCACTCTGGATCGGAATTGGTTCGATAATTTAGCTCTCGTCGCGGCGGAACTCTGCATATTTACGATCCGTAGGTCGCTAAACTCGGTCGTGCGAGTACAACGGCGCGAAGGTGATGAGGGTTGGTTTCTCCAAGGTCGTTCATACTACGGCCACCCCATCCTCCATAGTTGGCCCCTGTGGGCAATGCGAAAGAAGCGCTACCTACGCGAGCTGCCACGCCGTGAACTTGGGGCGATCCTTGACACCCTTCCTCCGGTCCCAGAACTGCATCTTTCCAGCCGGTCGATTACCGAAGTTCATTTGACTTTCTCGCGCCGTCAATGCGATGACGGCATGGCACGACCGAAATGGGTTGCGAACGGTCGGCACCGGAGACAGCAATGGCAGATGAAGAGGTCGCCGAGCAGGGCGAACTGGCGATTACGCGCACGGGCGATCGGCTGCGCCTTGCGCGCGAAGCGGCGGGGCTTTCGCTCGCCGACGTCGCGACGCGAACGCGGATCACGCAGCGCCATCTGGCAGCGATCGAAAAATCCGATTTTTCAGAACTTCCCGGCCGCACTTATGTCACCGGTTTCGCGCGCGCCTACGCCCGCGCCGTCGACCTTCCCGAAGCCGAGATCGGTGCCGCCGTCCGCCACGAACTCGAAGAGGACGCCTATGGTTCGCGTCCGCTTTACGAAGCTTATGAGCCGACCGACCCGGCACGTCTGCCAACAGCCCGGCTGACCTGGACGCTCGTCATTGTCACCCTTTTGCTCGCGTCGGCTTATGGCGTTTGGCGCTTTCTGTCGGTCGAACCCGACGAGGCATTGATCGCGGCGCAAAATCGTGACGCCGACGCCTCTGAAGCTCCACAGAATGATGCCGCCGCTGTTCCCGCGACCAAGGCAGCCGCCGATCAATCGGCGGTAGCGGCGAACGCACCGGTCGTGTTGACCGGGGTATCGGAAGTCTGGATCGGCTTCGACGACGCGACCGGCAAGACCGAGAATTGGCGCACGCTCGATGCCGGCGAAACCTATCAGGTGCCACCGGCCTACATCGAACAGTTCACGCTGCGCACGAGCATCCCGCAGGCGCTGAAGGTCACCGTGGGGGGCCGTGACATCGGTGCGATCGGTCCCGCCGACACGCTCGTCAAGAATGTCTCGCTGAAACCCGCTGACCTTGTGGCGCGCGCCGAAGGCAATGGCTCCACCGGCACCGCTTCGCCGGCGGCACGGCCGCAGCCCAAAGGCTGAAACCGCCGATCTTTCGGGCGGGCCGCAGCCGCAGCGTACCGAAATGGGTTTGCGCTGCGGCGCTTTGCCGCGTTATGGACGGCGAAATGGTTAACAGTTGAGGACCTAACGGCAGATGATGATGCGTCAGATCACTTTCCTCGGAGCGGCAACGATTGCGCTCGTCGCGGCGATGCCCGCGACAGCGCAGGACAATACGATCGGCAAGCGGGTCGACCGGCTGGAAAAGGAAATGCGCGCCGTACAACGTTCGGTCTTCCCCGGCGGCAGCCCGACCTTCTTCGAAGGTGAAATCGCGCCCGACAGCACGCCCGGCGAGCGCTCGCGCGCGAACGCCCCGGTGATCGATCTGACCGCACGCGTCGATGCGCTCGAATCGCAACTGCAGGCGCTGACAGGCCAGACCGAACAAAACGCATATCAGCTCCGCGAACTGGAAAAGCAGTTTACGGCCTATAAAGCCGAAATGGACAGGCGTTTGGCCGATCCGGCGGCCGCGGTCTCCGCACCGAGCGCGACGCCCGCGAGTCTCGCACCGACGGTGAAGCCCCCGGCGACTGCGACGACCGTCGCCGCGACGCCGGTGAAAAAGCCCGCCGACAAGCCGGCGGCAAAACCCGCAACCACCGACACGGCCCGGCTCGCACTGGTCAAAAAGGTCGAAGTTCCGGCCAGCGGCAACGAGACCAAGGACGCCTATGACTATGGCTATCGCCTGTGGGAGGCAAAGCTCTATCCCGAAGCGCAGGTCCAGTTGAAGCAGGTCGTGACCAAATGGCCGAAGAGCAGCCAGGCAAGCTTCGCGCAGAATCTGCTTGGTCGCGCCTACCTCGACGAGGGCAAGCCGAGCCTCGCAGCGGTCGCCTTCTATAACAATTACAAGGATCGTCCGAGCGGCGCCCGCGCACCGCACAGCCTGATGTATATGGGCGTCGCGCTCGACAAGCTCGGCCGCAAGGCCGACGCCTGCAAGGCGTTCCGCGAACTTGCAGAAGTCTATGGCGACAAGGCGCCGCAGGATGTCCGCACCGATGCTGCCGCCGCAAAAACAAAAGCAGGCTGCTGACCGCGACGCCGCGGGCCGGCTGGGTGGCGATCTCGCTGCGCTTCTCGGTCCGGGCTGGCATCGCCTCCATTATGGCGTCGCCGTTTCCGGCGGCCCCGACAGCATGGCCCTGCTCTGGCTGATGGCGTCGCTGTTGCCCGGTCAAATCTGGGCGGCGACGGTCGATCATGGCCTGCGCAAGGGGTCTGACGAAGAGGCGCGCATGGTCGCGGGCTTTTGCGAGCGCGAGCATATCCCGCATTCGACGCTGCGCCCGTCTGCCCCGATCAAGGGGTCCCAGCAGGCCGCGGCCCGCACAGAACGCTATCGCCTGCTCGAACAATGGCGCGAGGCGAACGCGCTGAGCCATATCGTCACCGCACACCATGCCGACGACCAGTTGGAGACGATCGTAATGCGGCTCAACCGCAGCAGCGGCGTCGGCGGTCTCGCCGCGATCCGCGCCCGCAATGGCGTAATCCTGCGCCCGCTGCTCCATTGGCGGCGCAGCGAACTCGTCCATCTCGCGCTCGAAAACGACCTGCCCTTCGTCGACGATCCCTCGAACAGCGACAACCGCTTCGACCGTGCGCGCCTGCGCCATGCGCTTCAATCGCAGACCGCGCTCGACCCTGCAGCGGCGGCAAAATCGGCGGCATGGCTTGCCGAGGCCGACGAGGCGCTCGACTGGGCGGTGGAGCGGCTGATCGCGTCATGGCCTGACGCGTCGGACGTCGCGGTAATCCGCGACGATGGCTATCCGCCCGAGATGTTCCGACGCATCGTCGCCCAGCGCCTGCGCGCCAACGCGCCGCAACTCGTGCTGCGCGGCGCGTCGCTCGATGGCGTGATCGCCGCGATGCATGAGGGACGGCGCGCGATGGTCGGCGCGCTGCTGATCGATGCCGTGCGCGGCCTCGAAGGGACGATTTGGCGTATTTCCGCGGCGCCGCGGCGGAAAACGCCCAAAAAGGGCTGATTGCCTCATTGTCATTTAACCGGATTATCCTATCTTGTGCGGATAGGAGCGCAGTGCCGCGCCGTTGAGGAAAGATTCCGAATGCAGGACGACAAGGAACCGCAGGGCAATCCCTGGATGAAGAGCGTGATGATCTGGAGCGGCATCCTGCTTGCCATGCTCCTCGTCGCCTCGATGTTCGGCGGTGCATCGCAGCCCGCGGGCAATCCGCTTGCCTATTCCGAGTTCCGGCAAAAGATCGAGGAGGGCAGCGTCAAGGACGTCGTCCTGTCCGAAGACAAGGTGACGGGCACATTGTCGAACGGCGATCGTTTCACCGCCAACGTCGTGCGCGATCCCGAGCTGCTCAAGATGCTCAACGACAATGGCGTCAAATATGACGGCAAACCCACCGAAGTGCCCAATTTCTGGATGTATATGCTCGTCCAGTCGCTGCCCTTCCTGCTGATCCTCGGCATCGCTTTCTTCGTCTTCCGTCAGGTCCAGAAGAACAACGGCTCGGGCGCGATGGGCTTCGGCAAGTCGCGCGCGAAGATGCTCACCGAGAAACAGGGCAAAGTGACGTTCGACGACGTTGCCGGCATCGACGAGGCGCGCGAAGAGCTGGAAGAAATCGTCGAATTCCTGCGCGATCCGACCAAATTTTCGAAACTTGGCGGGCAGATCCCGAAGGGCGCGCTGCTCGTCGGTTCGCCCGGTACGGGCAAGACGCTCCTCGCCCGCGCAATTGCGGGTGAGGCCGGTGTTCCCTTCTTCACCATTTCGGGTTCGGACTTCGTCGAAATGTTCGTCGGTGTCGGCGCCAGCCGCGTCCGCGATATGTTCGAGCAAGCCAAACGCAACGCGCCGTGCATCGTCTTCATCGACGAAATCGACGCAGTCGGCCGCCATCGCGGCGCCGGGCTCGGCAACGGCAATGACGAGCGCGAACAGACGCTGAACCAGTTGCTCGTCGAAATGGACGGCTTCGAGGCGAACGAAGGCATTATCATCGTCGCTGCAACGAACCGCCCCGACGTGCTCGACCCCGCGCTGCTGCGTCCGGGCCGCTTCGACCGCCAGGTCGTCGTGCCGCGCCCCGATATCGAGGGCCGCCAGAAGATTCTCGAAGTCCATACGCGCAAAAAGCCGCTGGCACCCGACGTCGACCTCCGCCGCGTCGCGCGCGGAACGCCGGGCTTCTCGGGCGCCGATCTGGCTAATCTTTGCAACGAAGCGGCGCTGCTCGCAGCACGCAAGGGCAAGCGCCTGATCGCCAACGACGAGTTCGAAGAGGCGAAGGACAAGGTCATGATGGGCGCCGAACGCCGGTCGATGGTCATGACCGAGGACGAGAAGAAGGCGACCGCGTATCACGAAGCCGGCCATGCCCTTGTCTCGCTCCACGTCGAGCACAACGATCCGCTGCACAAGGTGACGATCATCCCGCGCGGCCGCGCGCTGGGCGTGACATGGAACCTGCCCGAGCGCGACCGTTATTCGCAGAATATGAAGCAGATGAAGGCGCGCCTCGCGCTCTGCTTCGGCGGGCGCATCGCCGAACAGCTGATCTACGGCAAGGACGAGCTCAACACCGGCGCGTCGAACGACATTCAGCAGGCGACCGACATGGCGCGTGCCATGGTCATGGAATATGGCATGTCGGAAAAACTCGGCTGGCTGCGCTATCGCGACAATCAGGACGAGGTCTTCCTCGGCCACAGCGTGTCGCGCGCGCAGAATATGTCGGAAGAAACCGCCAAGCTGATCGACGCCGAAGTTCGCCGCCTCGTCGAGGAAGGCGAGAAGGTGGCGCGCAAGGTGCTCACCGACAATATCGACGAGCTTCACCTGCTCGCCGGCGCATTGCTCGAATATGAGACGCTGTCAGGCGAGGAAGCGAAGCGCGCGATCAAGGGCGAGGACATCGGTCGCGAAGATGATGCCACCAAGCGCGGTACGCCGGTTTCCGGGCATGCGGGTTCGCTGCCGCAGATCAAGCGCAAACCGCGCCCATTCGGCGACGCGAATCCTCAGGGGGCTTAGGCTTCGCGCCTAGGCCCTTCGATTCAGGGACTATTCATTGGCGGACGGCAAGTTGCGGCGCATGATCGTGAAATATCTGCGCCTCTTGCCCGCCCTGCTTGCTGCCCCCTTCCTGTGTGCGATGGCGCCCGGCGATATGAGCGTTGCCGCATTTCTCGCGCGCGCGTCTTCGCTCGAGCGCCTCGGTCCGCTCGCGCTCGCGACCCCACAGGGCAATCAGCTAAAGGGCGAAGTGATCGCGGCCGGCAAACGCTACAAGGCGCGGATCGACGCCGAACGTCGCGCGGGCCGCAAGACGACGAGCTGCCCACCCGAATCCGGAACAATGAGCCCCGATCAATGGCTCTCCCATCTCCGCAGCTATCCCGTTTCCGTCCGCAAATCTGTGAGCGTCTATTCGGCGTTCGATGCGCTGATGAAGAAACGCTATCCCTGCCCCGCTTGATGCGCCAAAGGTGCAAGAGGACCGAAGGAGACGGCGATGATCGGCAGAGCGTGGAATGGCATGGCCTTGGCGATCCTTCTCGCAGCAGGCGCCCAGCCGGCGGCGGCACAAGGAACCGGTTCGCTGACAAGCAAGATCGAGCTCGAAAAATCGACGCCTTCCGCTGATGGTCAGCCGGCGAAGAAAACATATGTCGCGCCCGATGTCGTTGTCCCCGGCGACCGCGTCCGCGTTGCCCTCACCTTCACGAACAACGGCGCCGCGCCTGCAGCCGGAGTCAATCTCGTTAACCCGATCCCCGAAGGTCTTGTGTACGACGACACCACCGATACGGCGGGTTTTGGCGTGTCGACCGACGGCGGAAAAACATTCGGAGCACTCGCGATCCTGACAGTGCCGGTTGAAAACGCGGCGGCCCGTCCCGCTACGGTGACCGACGTCACCCATGTTCGCTGGGTGTGGCCCGATGCGATCGCTCCGGGTCAAAGCCGATCGGTCGCCTTTTTCGGTCGTGTGCGGTAACTCCATGGAATGACGATCTATTGCGACGAATCGGGCGGACTCAACGCCGGCGTGATGACCTTCTCCGCCGTAATGCTGACACCCACGGCCGCTGCCGAAATCCACAAGCGTTTTCGCGGCGTCACCGGATTGCGCGGTGAATTAAAAGGCAGCCGCATCAGCATCGTCGAGCGCGCCTATCTGCTCGAACTCTTTGACCGCGCCGGCGGGCGAGCATGGGTTGCCGTCGCCGAGCGCGACAAGCTGGCCCAAAATCCGGGCGGGACGCTCCCCAGCGATCTGGCACTTTATGCTGCGCTGCTCAACCTCGCGATCGGGCGCTGGCTCCCCGAAACGGGCGGCGTCTGTACCGACGTCGTGATCGACGACGGACGCTATGATCCCAAGATCCTCTCGCATGTGCGCGCGGAGATACAGACCGGCCTCGGTCAGTGGGGTCGTGCTTCGCTCGCGGACAGCCGCCGCAGCGACGGCGTCCAGATCGCCGACGTCATCGCGAACAGCTTGTTCAACACGACCATCGGCTCGCCCCGCGCCCACCGTATTCAGCGGATCATCGACCCGATGCTAGCATCGAAAGCGATCCGCATCGCCGAACTGACGCACGTTCCATAGCAAAAGGGCCGCAGTTTCCTGCGGCCCCCTTGGTGATATCGTCGAAGCAGCGCTTATTCGAAGTCGCTGCCGCCGCCTGCAGGGCTGCGCGGCGGCGCGGCGGCGGTCAGGCGAAGCGCTTCGGCCGAACGGCTGATCGAGCTGATTTCATCGGGCGTATCGTCGTCGTCGACAACGACCTTCTGCATCGAACCGACCAGCGTTTCCTGCAGTTCCTTCGGACGCACGGTCTGTTCGGCAATTTCACGCAGCGCGACGACGGGGTTCTTGTCGCGGTCGCGGTCGACCGTCAGTTCCGAACCACCCGAAATCTCGCGGGCGCGGTGCGCAGAGAGCAGAACCAGGTCGAAACGGTTGGGAACTTTGTCGACGCAATCCTCGACGGTAACGCGGGCCATGTTGTTTCCTTAGGTATTAGGAGAGACCAGCCCTTTGGGGGCGTGGCGGCAAGCGCTGCGCGCTAGCAGCCCTGCCCCGATATGTCAATCAAAGCGCCGCCCTTGCAGGGCTTGCGGATGCCAGCCTATGAGCGAGTCATGACCGACGCCTGCCCCCCCGCCGCGCTGGACCAACGGCTGACGGCGGACGTGGCGGGCCACCGGCTCGAGTTGCTCTTTGACGGCGGCGACCGGCTGACACGATTGCTCGACCTGATCAACGGCGCGGCGCACAGCATTGATATCATCATGTATATTTTCGAAGGCGACACCGCGGGCATTCGCATTGTCGATGCCTTGCTCGTCGCGGCGAAACGCGGCGTTCGCGTGCGCGCCGTCATCGACAGCTTCGGATCGGGCGACACCCCCGATGACCTGTTTGCGCCGCTTCGCGAAGCCGGCGGCAGCGTCACCTTCTTCTCGCGCCGCTGGCGCTCGACTTATCTGATCCGCAATCACCAGAAACTGATCCTCATCGACGAATATATCGCGATCACCGGCGGATTTAACATCGCCGACGATTATCTGAGCCCACCGCGGAGCGACTGCTGGTTCGATATCGGAATGATCGTCAAGGGACCCACCGTCGCGCGCGCAGCGCAATGGTTTGCCGAGATCCACGACTATACCGTGCATGACGACGGCAAGGTGCTCATGCTGCGGCGGCTGATCCGTGAATGGCCGGTCGATGGCGGTCCGGTATCGTGGCTCGTCGGCGGTCCGACGCAGCGGCTGTCGCCGTGGGCGCGCGCAGTACGCGCCGATCTCGAGAGCGCGCGCCAGCTCGATATGGCGATGGCCTATTTCTCTCCGGGGCAAGGCATGCTCCGCCGGTTGGGGCGCGTGGCGCGGCGTGGCCGCGCGCGCTTCGTGATGGCGGGGAAGTCGGACAATCCGGCAACTATCGGCGCGTCGCGCCTGCTCTATGGCTATCTGCTGCGCAAAACCGCCGAGGTATGGGAATATCAGCCGTGCCGACTGCACATGAAGCTGATCGTCATCGACGATGTCGTCTATATCGGATCGGCGAATTTCGATGTGCGCAGCCTGTTCGTGAACGTCGAGGTGATGGTGAGAATCGCCGACGCGGGTTTTGCGGAAAAAATGCGGAATTTCCTGAACGGATTGCTGCCCGATTGCGAGGTCATCACGGCGGAGTCGCACAAGGCGCGCGGCAACTGGCTGACGCGCATCCGCTGGACACTCGCTTGGCTGGTCGTCGGTGTGGTCGATTATACAGTGTCGCGAAAGCTCAACTTCGGACTCGCCGACCCCGATCCCGAGGTCTAGTCCTTCCAGCCCCAGAAGAGGAAGCACGGCGGGACGTTTACCCATTCGAACGCATTGTCGATGCGGCTGAAATGCGCCGCGAGGAAATCGCGCGCACGAGCGCGGAACTGATAAACGAGGAAAGCCCCGCCGGGGCGAAGCACGCGGTGCGTAGCAGCGGCGATCGCGGGCCCAACCCCGGCAGGCAATGTTGAGAAGGGCAAGCCCGAGAGGACGTAGTCGGCCTTATCGAAGCCATGCGCGCGGACGATCTCCTCGACGTCGGCCGCCGAGCCATGAACCGCGATAAAGCGACTGTCGCGAATATCCTTGCGCAGATAGTCGATGAAATCTTCGTTGGTGTCGATCGCGATCAATGTCGCGTCGCCCGCCATCCGCTCGAGCACGGGGCGGCAGAAGGTCCCGACGCCCGGGCCATATTCGACGAACAACCTGGTGTTCTTCCAGTCAACGGGACGTAGCATGTGGCGGATCAACGTCGGCGACGAGGGCACGATCGACCCCACCATGACCGGGTGCTTGATGAAGCCGCGGACAAACATGCCCCACGGTCCGAAAAAGCGTTTGAGGCCCACGCGAAGCCGGCGGGCCAGCGGGACTTTCGTTTCTTGGGCCTGCGCCCGCGGATTGGTCATGATGGCTTTCGCGTTGTTGCGGTTGGGAAAGGCGTGGCAAAATCGACGCCAAGGCGCAAGGAAAGAGTCTGTCTTGACTCTGGACAGACAAGCGCTCGCGTGTAGTGAGAGCCGGCGTTACCGACCACGGGCAAGGAGGGGCGAACATGGCGACGACATCGCATTCGATCCCCTCCGACCGCATGGCCGTGCTGTTCGCAGTCATGCTGGTCGCCGCCGCGGGCAATACCGCGATGCAGTCGATCTTGCCCGCAATTGGCGCGAAATTGCACATTCCCGACGTGTGGGTCAGCCTCGCTTTCAGCTGGTCGGCCCTGCTCTGGGTGCTCACCGCGCCCCACTGGGCGCGTCAGTCCGACAAGCGCGGCCGCAAGGCGTTGATGGCACTCGGCGTCGTTGGCTTCCTGTCGTCGATGGCACTGTGCGGGCTCACGCTATGGGCCGGGCTCGAAGGTTATCTTGCTGCCGGCGTCACCTTCATCGTCTTCGCGGTGTTCCGCAGTCTCTACGGCGGCTTCGGCTCGGCGTCGCCCCCCGCAGTCCAGGCCTATGTCGCCGCGCGCACCGATCCCGAACAGCGGACGCAGGCGCTGTCGCTTGTCTCCTCCTCCTTCGGACTCGGCACAGTCATCGGTCCGGCGATCGCGCCTTTCTTCATCCTGCCTGTCGTAGGCTTGGCCGGGCCCTTGCTTGTCTTCGCTTTGATCGGCCTGGGCGTGCTTGTCGCCCTGCGCTGGCGATTGCCCGATGATGTGCCACGTTTCGCAGCGCGCGGTGCCATCGTTTCCTACCCGACAACTGGCGCGTCTCCGCAATCAACGGCCGAAGAAGCGGAAGAGCAGGTGCTCAATCGGAGCGATACCCCTCCCCTTCGCTGGACCGACAAGCGCGTGCGTCCCTGGCTGTTAGCGGGACTGCTCGGCGGCCAGGCGCAGGCGATGGTTCTGGGCGTGATCGGGTTCCTGATCCTCGACCGCCTGCACCTGCGCCTTCGCCCCGATGAGGGCGCTGCGATGACCGGCATCGTATTGATGGCGGGAGCCTTCGCGACGCTGCTCTCGCAATGGGGTTTGATCCCGATACTGAAAATGTCACCGCGCACGGCGGTGCTCTGCGGCGCGACGCTCGGCGGGCTCGGGACGATACTGACAGGCCTGTCTTATGATTTCCATGGAATCATCATCGGCTTCGCGCTCGCCTCGCTCGGCTTCGGCCTTTTTCGTCCCGGCTTCACGGCGGGTGCATCGCTTTCGGTGCCGCGCCGCGATCAGGGTAGCGTCGCCGGGATGACCGCATCGATCAACGGATCAGCCTATATCGTCTCTCCCGCGATCGGCGTACTGCTTTACAACTGGCACCCGATGATCGCCTACGGCCTGATGGCAAGCTTTTGCGGCTGGCTGGTCCTGTGGGGCTGGTCGGCGCTGAAACCGAGCCAGCCCAAGGATTAGTCGACGGAATCGTCGTGCTTCCGTTCGCGAACGGGTTTGAGCATGCCAGGCGCAAAGAAGCCGATTGGATCGACGCTCATCGCGGCCTGCTTGATCTCTCCCTGGATCTTTTCATAGTCCTTTTCCATCGCTTCGGTTACCGAGGCACGGGTATCCTTCAGCGCAGCCTCGAAATCTTCCATCGTCACCGTGTCGCTGGCGAGCGATCGCTTGAGCGCCGCAAGACCGGCACGCCGCGTCAGATCTTCCAGATCGGCGCCGGTGAAGCGGTCCGATCTTTCAGCGAGGGCGGCGAGATCGACATCTTTCGCCAGCGGCATCTTGCCGGTCTGGATTTCGAGGATGCGGCGGCGGCCCTCCTTGTCGGGGACTGCTACATAGATCAACTCGTCGAGGCGGCCGGGACGCAGCAACGCCGGATCGATCAGGTTCGGCCGGTTGGTGGCGCCTATCACGACCACCGACTGCATCTCCTCGATCCCGTCCATCTCGGCCAGGATGGTGTTGACGACGCGTTCGGTCACCTGGGGTTCGCCCGACGTGCCGCTGCCGCGCGCCGGCACGAGACTGTCGAGTTCGTCGATGAAGATGATCGTCGGCGCGACGGCGCGCGCGCGCGCGAACAGGCGCGCGATCTGTTGCTCGCTCTCGCCATACCATTTCGACAGCAGATCCGATGATTTGATCGAAATGAAATTGGCATCGGATTCGCGGGCCGCAGCCTTCGCGAGCAAGGTCTTGCCGGTTCCGGGCGGGCCATAAAGCAGGAAGCCCTTTGCGGCGCGAATACCGAGCCGACGAAACGCCTCGGGATTCTTCAGCGGCAGTTCAATCCCCTCGATCAGCTTGTCGCGCGCGGCGTCGAGCCCGCCGATATCGCTCCAGCGCGTCTTCGGCGCCTGCACCATCACTTCGCGCATCGCCGACGGCTGCACGCGTTTCAGCGCATTGTTGAAATCCTCGCGCGTCACGCGCAATTCCTCAAGCACCTCGGGAGGGATCGTGCCTTCCTCAAGGTTCAGCTTCGGCATGATTCGGCGAACCGCCTCGATCGCGGCCTCGCGCGTCAGCGCTGCCATGTCGGCACCGACGAAGCCAAAAGTCGTGCGCGCAAGCTCGGCGAGGTCGACATTTTCCGCCAACGGCATGCCGCGGGTGTGGATGCCGAGAATCTCGCGGCGCCCGCTTTCGTCGGGAACGCCGATCACTATTTCTCGGTCGAAACGGCCCGGACGGCGCAGCGCTTCGTCGATCGCGTCGGGACGGTTGGTCGCCGCGATGACCACTAGGTTGGTCCGCGGTTCGAGCCCGTCCATCAGCGTCAGCAACTGCGCAACGAGGCGCTTTTCAGCCTCACCCTGCACCTGCCCACGTTTCGGCGCGATCGAATCGATCTCGTCGATGAACAGGATCGACGGCGCAGCCTTTGCCGCGGCCTCGAACACGTCACGCAGCCGCTTTTCGGATTCGCCATAGGCGCTGCCCATGATTTCAGGGCCATTGATCAGGAAGAATTGCGCGTCACTCTCATTGGCGACCGCCCGCGCGAGCCGCGTCTTGCCCGTTCCCGGCGGACCATGCAGCAGCACCCCGCGCGGCGGATCGACGCCGAGACGCTGGAACAGTTCGGGATAACGCAGCGGCAGTTCGACCATCTCGCGGAGCTGGTCGATCGTTTCGCCGAGGCCGCCGAGGTCGTCATAGGTGACATCGGTGCGGCGCGCGTCCTGTGGCTCCTGATATTCGGGAAGCAGTTCGATTTCGGTGCTCTCGTCGATGAAGACCACGCCCTTGGGGCTGGCTGACACGACGAGCAGGCGCACCTCCGCGAGCGCATAGGCCGGCGCATTGAGCATTTGGCGAAGCTGCGGCGGCATGTCGCCCGACGGCAGTCGCTGCTGCCCCGCGGTCGCGACCGTATCGCCGGCAACGAGCGGGCGGCCGAAGAAACTGCGTTTCAGCGCGTTAGCCGAACCCTGCAGCCGCAGATTTTCCTGCGCAGGCGCAAACACCACACGCGTCGCGGGACGCGTTTCGACGCGACTAAGCACCACCATATCGCCCGCTCCGGCGCCAGCATTGGCGCGCTGCAGGCCATCGAGGCGGATGACTTCCAGCCCTTCGTCCTCCGCGTACGGCAGCACGACGCGCGAGGCGGTCTCGCGCTTGCCGCTGATCTGGATGATATCGCCTTCGGTCACGCCGAGCTCAGCCATCGCAGAGCGCGGAATGCGGGCGATGCCGCCGCCGCTTTCCTCGGCGCGCGAATTCGCCACCTGCAGTTTTACCTGTTTTTCTTTTACCGCTGCGTCGGCCAAGGCGTGTCTCCCGCAAAAAGGTCAGAATGCAAAAGATAGGATGGTGGTTCCCGATTTGCGACCCCCGCTACCGAGCCATTTTATGACGCACTGCACAAAATTCTGGCATGTCCGGCAAGCTCATGTCATCATCGGCAACCGATATGCCACGCCTTCCCCCCATCAGCAGCATGGAAGCCTTTCTCGAGGTTGCCCGTCATGGCACGGTCAAGGCCGCAGCGATCGAACTCGGCCTGTCGATGCCGGCGCTCTCGCGCCGGATTCAGACCCTCGAACATGCTGTCGGCCGTCCGCTGTTCAACCGCCACCACCATGGCCTTAGCCTGACCGAAACGGGGCGCGCCCTGCATGAGCAATTGTCGCCGATACTCGACGAACTCCGCGCGGTGATCGGTCAGGTCGGTAGCCCCGATGCCTCGCTCCGCCTGCATCTCAACGTCCTGCCGCTGTTCGCCCAGCAGCGCCTGTTTCCGCGGCTTCCCGAACTCCGGCGTCAACATCCCGAACTCCATATCGATATCGACACCATGTCGCATGCCGAGGCACGGCTGGGTGACGGCATCGATGCCGCGATCGCTCTGGCCCGATCGATCGATCCGGCACTCTATGCAGCGCGACTGGACCAGGACAAAGTATTTCCGATCGCCTCGCGGACGCTGGCCGACGACGGGCGCGCGATCACTGTTCCCGAACAGATGCAGCGGATGACGATCCTGCTCCATCGCGAGATGCCCGAGACCTTTGCCGAGTGGAAGAAGGCGATCGGCATGCCTTATCTGGAGCCTGCGGGGATCGATTATTTCGATTCGGGGCCCTTGATGCTGGAAGCCGCCGCGCAGGGCATTGGCGTGGCGTTCATGCACGGCCATCATTTCGATGACGCGCACGATCCGCGGCTCATCCGCCTGTTCGATTTCGACGTCGACAGTCCATACAGCTACTGGTTCGTCTGCCGCCCGCGCGCGCTGCGCCAGCCGGCGGTCAAGCTGTTTCACGACTGGCTTCTCGCTGCCAGGATCTGACACGGCGAGTTAAGCGGTCATTCATTGTTTCGGCGCGAGCTTCCCCTTGACCGAACGGAAACTACAGCGGCGCATACAGCCTTTGAACGGGCAACGCGCCCCGGAAAGATTTGAGCGATTATCGGTACCATGAGACGTAAAGATACATTTGTGCTGGCGGCTGGCGTCGGCTTCAACGCACTCTTTTCGGAACGACAGCGGATGGCCAGTACCCGACAACCTCCTTCCGTTTCCTGTCGGGAAGGAGCTGATGCTCCTTCCCTTTCCTTATAACTGATAAAGGTCAAGCTGGCTGTCTACGGCCCAGTCAGAAATCATCGATACTGGCCCACCAGTCGACGAGACGATTTTCGGCACTGGACCACGCCGTACTGTCGCCCGTGAGGATACAAGGCCGAATTGTTGACGCGGTAATCGCCGAAATTTGCGCAAGGACGCGGCGGCTGCCCGAAGGCGATACATTTACCGGCGTAGAACTGATGACGGTCGCGCCACAGCGCGGCGCCCGCGGGTAGCTGTAAGGCAACGCAATGGCCGATGTGATAGCCACGGCTTGGCCGATTATCGTCGACAATGTCGTTTGGCCGGTCACCCGTGGCATCCGCATCATGGCGTTGTAGTTGACCGGATTACTAGCTCCAACCAGAACGGTGCCAGTCAACCCGGTCAGTTTGCCGATCGAAAAGCTGGATTGCCCCGAGATATCAGCGACGCCGCTTAACCCGAGGATTATCTGCGGCTTGATGCCTTTGAAAGCGAAACCGTCGATTTCCGTATCGACCCGATGTGCCCCTGCGACGCTGCCAATCTCGATCCGCCACGCGCGGATAGTGGTAGCGCTTCCGCGATTTTCCATGACGTTGTCATGGGCAATGAGCAGGAAGTCCTCTTCGCGTTCACTGACATCGCAGTGGACGATGCCAAAGGAGGCTCCATCGCCCCACGTTATGAAGCGGTTCCCGATAAACGTAAACACGCCTCCCTTGATTTCAGAACCATAGGCGCAAAGTCCGCTGCCACCGTTGGCTGGTGGCGGCGCCCCATAGATGATGTTGTTGAGATACGTCATATTAGCACCACCGAGATTTAGGCCGCATTTCAAAATATTGTGCGAGAAGATTATGTCCTCGCAATTGCCGTGTGCCCCGTCCATCGCGCCGATGCCATTGCTCGCGATATTATCGAAAAGACAGTGTGAAACCTCGATATCCGCCGTGGGAACTGTCGCATCTCCGCTTCCGCCGCCAAAAGCTACGCAATGTCGCGTCGAATAATTTACTAGATGATCAACGATGCCCTTCTGGCAATTTGCGATGATTACCGGATAGGCATCACCTGCTTGAACAGTTGATCGGGTGCCAGCGACGTGAAAGTCGTAACAGCGCTTCAGACATATGGCAGTGTCAGGAGCACCCGAATCGCAACTGATCCCTTCGATATTGACCCCCTGATAACCGTCGATGAACAGCGGGACGCCCCCGGAAGCGTTCGGAATGATATGCAAATTCTTCAGCGAAACTCGACCACCCGAGATCTTGTAAGTTTTGAAGTTAGCAGCGGAAAAGTTCCGCTTGGCAACGCCGTAAATCCGTAGCTCCGTCAAGCTGACGACCTCCGCCACGCGGAACATTGCGCCATCGCGATAATAGGGACGATCTGCAAAGAAGCTTCCGTCTGTCGGATTCCACAGAGCGAACACGTCGCCTTCATTCAGCCCGTGGGCAATCGCGAATTCGACTCGATTTTGACCACCGACAACGTCGGCAGCGAGATCCGGAAGTGCCATCGGATCGGTCTTAAGATAAAGTGATCCGCCGCCGCTGAAATCGAGAATCGAGTTTTTCCCGCTGCCGGACAAATCCAGCGCCTGAGGTGATAAGGTCAAATCCGAATCGATCCTGATCACACCGTTCGGGAACAGCAGCGAACGTCCGTCATGAATAGCTTGGGTAAACCCCGCGCTGGCATCGTTCGTCCCCTGAGGGCCGATGTCCACGAAATCGGACACGCTTACCACCTCATTACTCTTTTCCGCGACGGTGCGCGCCCTGGTATTGGTTCCACTTTGCTGCAGACCGACGAGACCTGCGCCTGAAACGGAAGAAAGATCATTCGCGGAAACAGGCTGATCATAAGGGTCGTCGTCGAAAATCGTGCCGCTCGCATTGGTGATCTGGATGCGTACCAGCCCGGCAAAATCATGATACAGAGGCGGGATTGGGTTTCCCGAGGGAATCTCCAAGGGATTATCGATCAGATTGGTCAACGTCGCGTCGTCGTAGAGGTCAATCAGTGTAGACGTGCCGGCCTCGTAGACGCTGATAGTGGTGGCGCTTACAACATCTCCCACATTTACGATGCGATGAGGAATATCGGTGATTTTAGCCATTTGCCTATTGCTCCTTTGTGGTTGGAACAAATACAGAACATCTGATTTCCTACATCGCAACCTATTTCGCATCCTATTTCGTAAAGCCGTGCCGGCGTCCGGCTGGCGTCTTGCGCGGGGCAATCTACCGAAGAAAAACCTGCTCTTGGGGGCGGGCTCGTTCAGAGCAAAAAACTAGGGCAGCGACCAAGTCTACGGCTGAATTGCGATCCGGCGGAAGCCCGTGAGGCGGTGGGACATGGCTTCACCCGCCAATGATCCTGTAGCGACGTTCGCTCGTGCAAGCGACAGATGGTGCGCACTGACAGTGCGCAACGATAAACAGCAAGCCTGATCGAAAACCATGCTCTGCGTCAATGTCTAGGCACTCGCCGGTGTTGAGGAAGCGTTTGCCCTAGATCCCGGATCGGCATAGGGTTTGGCGCAGACGGTGGCTTCTTTGACGAACGCGGTCGGACCGATGAAACGATGCTGATACGTCGAGCGACCGATTGGCGTATCCGGTGGTGCTGCTGGACAGGATTGAACTGTCGACCTCGTCATTACCAATGACGCGCTCTACCACTGAGCTACAGCAGCAACCGTAATGCCCGCGAACCGATGTTGCCGGGCAGGCGCGGCCTATGGCTGGGCGCCCCGCACCTGTCAAGGTGCCAGACTTGACGATGCTGCAATTTCGGAGGCATGGATCGGTGCGTGAGCAAGACAATCTCTTCCGCCGATGCCGAACGCGAACGTCGCCTCGCCGAGGCGCTGCGCGACAATCTACGCAAACGCAAGGCGCAAGCACGCGAAAACAAAGCCGAGACCCTGCCTAAAGGCTGACCGTCACCGTCACTTCGTCACCTTCGGCAAGCCCCTCCGCATTGCGAACGGCCGCCTTGACGGGCAGCAGCCAGCCGAGGCTCTCCCTGTGCGGAAAGACGGATGTTTTCCATCGGGTGTCGCCGATTGTCGCTTCGACACGCGCGGAGCCGAATCCCTTACGCCCGTCGAGCCATTGTCCGCTGATCGCCGCCATACGGATTCCATCAGCCGCCTCGCCTGCGATCGTGACGAAAAACCACGCGGCAGGCGTGGAGGCCGATTGCCAGCGCCAGAGCGGCGTCGTGACGGTAAAATCCTCCAAGCGACGCTACTTTGAAGCGCGCGGGCGCACGGGCACGGGAATATTGCAGATGTCGGCACCGCCCGCTGGCTGGATGAAAAAGGGATCGCGGCGATTCTGGCGAGCGTCAGCGTAAAGCGCGAAGCTATCGCTCTCGGTCGAGAGATATTCGAAGCGCGGCTGCTCTGCGACGGGAAGATCGGTTGCGATCCGAATCGATACGATCGCCACATGTTCCTTTTCATCCTCATAGAAACCGAGCGCCCCGGTTCCGCGAGGCAAGCTGGACAGATGCTCGATCCCGCTGATCACGCGTCCGACGACCGCGATATTGCGGTCGAGATGACGTGGAGCATGGCCGATAACGGCGTAAAGCTCTGCCCCGCTTCCTGTATCGGGCGACATATTGCGCCCGACGCCGACGGCGCCATAGCAATGGACAGGCCAGTATTCGAATCGCTCTCCGGCCGCGACCGGCCAACCCGCCGCGAAGCCCACCGCTGCGGCATAGAGATCTTCCGGCTTGTCTGTCGGCGGCAGTGGAGAGGGCGCCTTGCGCCCGCTATTCGCCTGATAGGCTCGGCCGTTTATGGATGAGATGTTCTGGAAATGCGGAATGGATTTTGCGATGTATTCGCCGTCGGACATCGTCACCAAACCCACCGGCAACGCCTTCTTTTCGGTCGCATCACCCCATTGCGCGACATAATTGTCCTGCACGCGATTGACGCTGGTGCCGTCCCACCAGCGGGCGGCAGCGAGCGTGTGGATGTTGCCTATCCAACCTTGGCTGAACGGAGCAGGCATCAATTGGATGACAACGCGGCGCGGCTTGCCTTTTGCGTCGAGCACCAAGTCCATCACCAGGAGATCCGATGGCGCAATGGCGATCCAGTCGGCCGTCGGCGCCGCCGCGGCGATCTCGCCCGGCGAAGGGATTGGTGCCTGACCTTCGGCGTGAGCGGGAAGGGTGAACGACACGGCGGCCACGCCCATCAGGAACAGATGCTTCATGGCCGATGTTTGCCACGCCCAATCGGCTTGCGAAAGCCCCGCCAAGCGATTAGGGCGCGCGTTCCAGTGCATGCGGAGCGGTGGCCGAGTGGTCGAAGGCGCTCGCCTGGAAAGTGAGTATAGGTCAAAAGCCTATCGTGGGTTCGAATCCCACCCGCTCCGCCACCGGCCCCTCCGCAGGAGTCCGCAGAAGCCCGGTGGTATCGACTTTTCCTCCTTAAATTCAGATGTTTATCTGACCTGAATTTCCATGCCGGTCCGGAGCCATCCGGCCCAACTTGGGTACTGATCCTTGGTATCGACGGCTCGAAAACATGGTATTTTTGGAGACAATCGATGCTCACCGATGCGAAGGTCCGCAGCGCCAAACCGCGGCCCAAACAATATAAACTGCAGACGGCAACAGCCTCAGCCTGCTCGTCGCCCCGAACGGCGGCAAATTGTGGCGATGGAATTACATCTACGACGGAAAACAAAAGAGCATGGCGTTCGGCGCCTATCCTCTCGTCTCGCTTAGGCGTAGCGCTATGTTCGTGCAGCTTGACGTAATCACTCCTTCCAAACAGCGGAGCGCCAGCTATCTTGACGGTTACGCCAGCGTATGACTGCGGAGGTCGACCGCTTGGCGCGACCTCAATAATGCGGGATCGTTGCAACGTTGGCGAGCGAGCAACTTCCGGATCGCATGCGCCGCCCTTGCTGCATCGACTTCCCGCTGATTATGCGTACGGCCGGAGGGAGCGCCGGAGCTGGCCGGTTGCGGTCGGTCCGCTTTCGGGTGCAAGTCGCGAAAAGCCGACGTCTGGTCGCGCCGCGAGCAGACAACTCCGAGTTAGGGAAGCCTGGCGAAGTTGAGATTACGCGCCCTCAGCATGCAAAGCCCGCAGCTTCAACGCGTCGACCATAAAGTGGCGTTCGGCAAGTATGGTCGCCACCTCCTTCAATCGACCCAATCGCGATCGAGTGATCGGGCGCCGAGTAGCATCATTGCCGCTGAAATGACATAGAATAGCAGGCAGCCCATCATCGCATATTTGAGCCCGTCACTGCCATAAACCGGCAGCAACGCATCCGAGAGCCCTCCCAATATATAGATACCGAGCCCGGGGCCGAGCAGGTTGTTGATGAAGAGGAAGCTTGCCGTGGCGGTGGTGCGCATTTGCGACGGCACAAGATGCTGGACGGCCGCGATGACCGGCGCCAGCCACACATAGCCCAACGCCACCGGGATGGTGAACAGCACAAAGGTCAGCGAAAGCGAGTCCGACAATATGCCGCCGGCGAAGACGGGCGCCGCAACCAGAAAGCAAAAGGCGGGCACGGTTGCGAGCGCTTTCTTGTCCTTCCGGCCAACGCGGTCGCCGATCACGCCACCAAGCAGCACACCGACACCGCCGCCGAGCAGCAGCATGGTCCCGAAGAAGAGCGATGTCCCCTCCAGATCGAGGCCAAAACTGCGCTGCAGGAGCGTCGGGAGCCAGAATGCCATGCCATAGCCCATGATCGAACTGGACGCTGCGCCGAGTGCGAGGAACCAGAAACTGCGCTTTCGCGACAGGATGGCCAGAACGCCCCGAAGGCGCATGGTGTCAGGCGCGCCGGCAGCGCGAGGAGGGTCCCGAACGATCAGCCGAAACAGAGGGGCCAGCGCGACTCCGGCCAATCCCACGACAATGAAAGCGGCCCGCCAGTCGACGTTCGCTGCAACATAGCCCCCGAAATACACGCCCAAAGCCGAGCCCAGCGGGATCCCGAGCGAATAGATTGCGAGGGCCCTCGCGCGCTGTGCCGACGGGAAATAATCCGAGATAAGAGAAAAGGACGGCGCGACGCCTCCCGCCTCGCCCACCCCCACGCCGAGCCGGCAAAGGAAGAGCGACCAGAATCCGCCCGCGAGGCCGCACAAGGCGGTGAAGCCGCTCCAGACTGCCAATGAGCCGGTAATCACCCAGGTGCGGCCTGTGCGATCGGCGAGCCACGCCAGCGGAATGGCCGCAGTCGAGTAGAGCAAGGCAAAGGCGATGCCCCCGAGCAGGCCAAGCTGTGTGTCGCTAAGGCCCAGTTCCGCCTGAACGGGCACGGCGAGAATGCCCAATATCTGACGGTCGATAAAATTGAAGGTGTAGACAAGGAGGAGCATCAGGAGAACAAGCCCCCGATAGGAGCTCGACCCATGGCCCTCGGCTGCATCGGCCGGCGAAACTGACAGACCCTTTTTCACGCGGCATTTCCTTCATCGCAGACCGCTTGGCCGGTCGATTTTCCTTTGGTGCGCTCTGGCGCGCGGGCGTCCGCTACAGGCTCCATTGCATGATCCTCGGTATGCAGCAGCGTGTGCCGGCTATTTCTTTCAATCCATCGCTTTCCGGCCCGCTCCGGCCAAAAGCCACGCCGCGTTGTCATGGCGCCATTCGGCGGCGATATCCGCCGGCAATCCCAGTTCGTCGATTTGCGCGGCGAGGTCGGCGGGTCCCAGCCGGGAAACCCAGGCTGATGCTCCGAACAGGACGCGACCACGCAACGCGCCGCGAGCCTGCGCGAGCAGGGGTTCCCAACCCGACCCCGCACGGCCCATGAAGCGCGGGCTGTGGCTGGACAGTTCGAGATGGACGTTGGGATGCCGCTGCACGATCGCGACGGCATCCAATATCCACGGCCATCCGCCGTGACCGATCAAAATCGTCAAATCGGGAAACGCCGTCGCGACGCGATCGATATTCCGTACATCCGAGATATCGAGCGAGATGGCGCGATTGAAATTCTGTCCGGCGTGAATCCAGATCGGCAGATTGAGCCGTTGAGCCGTCTCGAATATCGGCGCCAGCGCCGGGTCTGATGCCGGTACGCCCTCCCAGAATGGCGAAACCGACACCCCGCCAATACTCCAGTCGCGCAGCGCCAATTCGATCTGCGAGGCGGCTTCGTCGGGCGCGCGTAAGGAAACGCCCAGCCAGCATGTCAGAAGGTCGGGCGCCATCGCCGCAAGGCGGGCGATCGATCGATTGGCATCGGCGCCGGACCGCCCGCGCCAGGGAAAGCCATGCAGCACCTGATGCGTGAGCCCGTCGGCGCGCAGACCCGCGATGTAATCGCCGTCCGCGACATCGAAACCGCTGCCCTTGTCGATCAAATAGTGGACTGCAGAATGGGGATCGGCGGCGAGCCGGCGGCGATAGTCTTCAAGGTGCACCCCTGCCCGCCGCGTCAGGGGCTCAGCGAATTTGTCGAGGTAATCGGGCGCAGCGATGGCAAAGCCGGTAAGATAGGCCTCCCACACGTCGCGGTCGCCATGGACCGCACAGATGTCGATGATGCCGGCCCCGGCGCTACCGTCAGCCATTGATACGATCCCGCTTCAATATGATTCCGTGCGCCTCGCGATCCCAGACGTCCGCCGTTCGCCCTTCGGCGCGCAGCTCGGTCTTCAGGATCTTCGCGGTCGGTGTCTTGGGGAGATCGCCGAGGATACGGATGTAGCGCGGCACCATGTAATAGGGCATCCGGGCGCGCAGATGATCGACAAGAGCGGCCGGATCAATCGGCGCTCCGGGATTGGACGATAGCGCCACCATGACTTCATCTTCGCCGAATTCGCTGGCGACGGCATAGGCGGCGGCTTCACGGACCGCACCGAACGACAGGCATTCGCGCTCGACCTCGTAGGAGGAAATATTTTCCCCCCGGCGGCGTATCGAGTCCTTGGCGCGGTCGACGAAATAATAATCGCCGTCGGCCGAGCGGCGGAACAGGTCGCCCGTGTGAAACCAGCCATTGCGCCAGACCGCGGCCGTCGCTTCGGCATTACCGGCGTAGCCATGGGACGTCGACCACGGGCGGTCGGCACGGACCAGCAGTTCGCCGACCTCGCCGGACGCGACCTCCCGATCCTGCGCATCTGCGATACGCAAGGTCATGCCGGCGCGCGCGCGCCCGCAGCTCTCGGCATCGGCCTGATCTTCGCGTGACAGGATCGGCACCGCCAGTTCGGTCATGTTGAACATGGTCCGGGTGGCAACGCCAAAGCGCGCGGAAAAGTCCTTCGCCGTCTGCCCGTGCGGCAGGACATACGCCCATTGCAGCCCGTGATCCCGTTCACCGGGCGCTGACGCCTGCTTGTTCAGAAATCCTGCCATCGCGCCCAGAAGCGTGCAGCAGGTCGACCGCGTTTCGCGTACCACGTCCCAGAAACGCCCGGTCTCGAACTGTTCGGGCAGCGCGATCGAGTGCCCCAGCAAAAGGGTGCCGATGGTTCCGATCGTCCCGCCGGCGTGAAACAGCGGCAAGGTCACAAGATAGCGCAGGTCGGCGCGGCTCTTTTCCTCGAACGCGACGAGAGCGGCCGTCGCGCCATGGCAATAGGAACTGAGCACCCCCTTCGATGGCCCGGTCGTTCCCGATGTATATATGATCGCCTGCTCGTCCCAAGGCTCGATGGGCTCGTCCAGCCGGAGCAATGCCGCGTCGATGCCGGCATCGAGACGGTCGCCGCCTAGCAACGGCCTTGCTCCCTTTGCAGCGACGTCGGGCTGGTCGATCAGCAACGCCGGCAACGCTGGGTCGATGTCCGCCTCGTCAAGCCGCGAAACGAGGCTGGAATGACAGATGATCAGTTTCGGTTCCGCAATCTCGACCGCATTGCGCAGGATCGAGCCGCGATAGGCAAGATTGATCGGTGCATAGACTGCACCCAGCCAGTTGATCCCGAACCAGACGCGCAAGGCGTCGGGTCCGTTGGGAAGCCAGCTCATCACGCGGTCGCCCCGCGCGACGCCGAGCCGCGCCAGTCCCGTCGCGACCAGACGGGCCTGCCGGCCCATCTCGGCAAAGCTCCACTGCCCGCCGCCGGGAAAAACGGCGTAAGCCTGTTCGCCGCGTTCGACTTCCCATCGCTCGAGCGCATAGCGCAATACGGACTGGTCCCGCGGCGGAATGTCGGGGTTCATCCAGCTGAAAATGCTCATTGGTTCACCTGCCCGTAAATGTCGGCTTGCGGCTCTCGATAAAGGCGCTGGCACCTTCCCTCGCATCTTCGGTTTCGAAAAAACAGGTCTGGTGCGCGGCTTCCTGCAACATGGCGCGGGCGTCGAGATTGCGTCCCTCCGACGCTGCGAGCAGCCTTTTCTGCATCGCGATGATGCGGGTCGGACCGTTCGCCAGCCGGTCCGCCAAAGCCGCGACGCCATCCATGAATTCGCCGTCGTCGAACATATGGGTCGCGAGGCCGATCGCCATCGCCTCTTCCGCTCCGACGGCACGCCCGGTCGCGAAAATCTCGAACGCGCGCGCGGGTCCGACGACGTGGCCGAGATAGGCGGCGTTCCCGAGCTGTGCGATTTTGACGAGCCCGCTTCCCATGGCGGCAGAGCGTGCCATGCACCTCATGTCCGCAGCGCACGCAAGTTCGGTGCCGGCGCCGAACGACAGGCCGTTGACCGCCGCGATGACGGGCTTGGGACAGCGGGTCATGAGCTGGGCAACCCGCATGTAAAGGCTGGACTTGTCGGTCGGATCGACAGCGGCCCGCTCATGATCGAAGTCGCCTTCGAGGAAAGCCTTGAGACCCGCGATATCGTCACCGGCGCAAAAAGCGCGGCCCGAACCGGTAAGGACGACCGCCCGAACAGCATCGTCGCGTTCCGCCGCGTGAAAGGCCTTGAGGAGTTCAAGACCCAATATCCGGTCGATCGCGTTCAGCGCTGCCGGCCGGTTCATTGTCAGCCAGAGAACGCCGCCCTCGCGGCGCACCTGCAGGCAGTCATTGTCATGTTCGCTTGGCATGGAGGCTCCAGTCATGGTTTGCGTCGCCCGGTGTGCGGCTGAACCAACGCGGATAGCCGTGCAGCGTCTGGCCACCATCGATCAGGATTTCCGCCCCGGTGATGAAAGTGGAACGGTCGCTCATCAGGAAAAGCGCAAGCTCGGCGATGTCTTCCGGTTGGCCCAGACGGCCGACAGGCGTCTCGCCGACGATGTCCGCGCTTATGTCCGGATCGGCGAGAAGCCCCGACGTCATGCGCGTTTCGATGACCCCGGGCATGATCAGGTTGGCACGAATGCCGTGCGCGCCCAGTTCACCCGCGAGCGTCCGCGAAAGCATCCGCAAACCCGCCTTCGATGCCCCATAAGCGCCAAACAGCTCGGCCGCATGAGCGGCGGCGGTCGACGCGTTGAACACCAAGGCTCCGCCCCGGCCCGCGCCGATCATCAGCCGGGCGGCCGCCTGAGCGACGAGAAAGCTTCCCGTCAGGTTGACGTCGACATGTTGCTTCCAGTCCTTGACCGCCACGTCCAGCAGCGCGCCATAGCGGCCGATACCGGCGTTGACAAAGGCGCCGTCGAGCGCGCCGAGACTCTCGGAGAGCTGTGCGGAAAGACGGTCGACATCCTCTGCCTCGGCCTGATCGCAGGCGATGACGATCACCTCCTGCCCCGTTCGGTCCAGTTCCTTCGCGAGCAACTCAATCGGGTCGACATGCCGGTCGGTCAGGCACAGGCGGGCTCCGGCGGCCCGCAGCAGCCGCGCGGTCGCGATCCCCATGGCGCCCGCCGCACCCGACACGAGAAATGTCCGGCCAGCAAACTCTTGCACCGACCGGCTCATAGCCTCGCTCCGCCGGATGCGTGGATCACCTCGCCCGTCACATATGATGCATCGCGCGAGATCAGGAACGCGATAACCGAGGCGATTTCCTGTGGCTCGCCGTAGCGCCGGAGCGGTATCTGTTCCATCATCCGCAGCCGCAGGCGGTCCTGGCTGCCATCGGCGGGATTGGTCATTTCGGTCTCGGTCATGCCCGGCGCGACGGCATTGACCCGGATTTTATGCCGGGCGAGCTCCATCGCGGCGCCCTTCGTCAGCGAGACCACTCCGCCTTTGGACGCGACATAGGCGATCTGCCGGGTCATTCCCTTGTAGGACATCGAGGCAATATTGACGATCGCTCCGCCGCCGCCCCGCGCGATGCGGCAGCGGGCGAAGTTCCTCGTGAGCAGATGCACCGCGGTCAGGTTGATCTCGATCACGCGGTCCCAGTCGGCGTCGGGGAAATCCTCGATCGGCGCCATGCTGACGATCCCGGCATTGTTGACGAGAGCGTCCATGCCGCATTGATCGGCCCAGTCGATCAGGCCGGTGATCTGGTTCCGGTCGTCGAGATCGGCGACGCGATACTCGGCCGCAAGCTCGGCCGCGAGCGACGCGAGGGTCGCCGTATCGCGATCGGTCAAAAGCAATCGCGCGCCGCGCGCCGACAGCGTCCGGGCGGTAACCGCTCCGATCCCGCCGGCGGCGCCGGTAACCAATATGGTGAAGCCTTCGAGTGAATTGGCAATCGTCACGGTCTTATCCAGCCTCCATCGACAAATAGTGCGTGGCCGGTGACGTAGCTGGCGTCGTCCGACCCCAGCCACAGCACCGCTTCCGCGATTTCTTCCGGACGCGCGAAGCGTCCCAGCGGCAACGAACGCGCAAATTTCTGCGAATGACGGTGCAGACTTGCGTCCGATTTCAGCATTTCAGTGTCGACAAAGCCGGGACAGACCGAGTTGACGCGCACGCCGGCTGGCCCGAGTTCGAGTGCGAGCGACCGCGTCAGTGAAATCAGCCCGCCCTTCGAGGCGTTGTAGGAGCATTGATCCTTCATCCCGTAGGCGGCCGCCGAGGCGATGTTGACGATCGCGCCGTCCGCCTGCCGCAACGCTTCCTGCGCAGCCCTTGCAAGGAGAAAGGGGCCCATCAGATTCACGTCCAGAACCTTGCGCCAATAGTCGATCTTGTGGCTGGCGAGAGGAGCAGCACGTCCGATTGCGGCATTGTTGACGAGGACAGCGAGCCGCCCTTCCCCGTCGCAAGCCTCGCCAACGATCCCGGCGCAGGCATGCTCGTCCGAAATGTCGCCCGGAACCGCAATCGCATCGCTTCCCTTTTCGCGCAGCGCGGCAACAGCCCGATCGACGTCGGCGGGGTCCCGGTCGTTGATCGCGACCCGCGCGCCGCGCGCCCCGAATGCATGCGCAATCGCCAGCCCGATCCCCCGCGCCGCGCCCGTCACCAGCACCGGCCGGCCGCTCATATCACTCTGATAGGTCATCGCCGCATCCACCCCCCGTCGACGAAAAGCGTGTGGCCTGTGACATAGCTCGCGCGCCCGGACGCGAGCCATGCGACCGCAGCGGCAATTTCCTCCACCCGCCCCGTCCGGGCGATCGGCAAGGTCGCAACCAGACGCTCCGCCACCGCCGCCAAATCGGGCGCTTCCTTCAACATCTCGGTATCGACGAAGCCCGGTGCCACCGCATTGGCGCGAACGCCCATCGGGCCCAGTTCGACCGCCAGCGAGCGCGTCAGCGTCGCGAGTCCGCCTTTCGACGCGTCATAAGCAGCCTGTCCCGCAAAGCCGACCACGGCCACCGACGCGAGGTTGACTATGGCGCCCCGCGCTGCCGCAAGATCGTCGGTCAGTTCGCGAACGAGGCGGAACGCCGCCGACAGGTTGATATCGATGACGCGGTCCCATGCCGCGTCGTCATGCGCGGCAACTTTGCCGCGAAACTCGACGCCGGCGTTGTTCACCAGCACGGCAATCGCACCATGGGTGGTGCGCGCCGCATCGGCGATCCGGCGCGGCGCCGCGCGATCCTGCAAATCCGCGACCAGCGTCTCGATCGCCGTGCCTTCACCTCTGCATTTGTCGGCGGTTTCGGCGAGACCGGTTGCGTCGCGATCGACGAGTAGCAAGGGCGCGCCGTCGCTCGCCAGCCGTATCGCGATCGCGCGGCCGATCCCGCGCGCGGCGCCGGTCACAATCGCGGGGCGCTGCATGAAAGGCGCGTCGGTCATTCGAACACGCTCAAGGGATGCGCGTGCCGCCGATATCGCCCTTCCCACCGCACCGCGGTCGCATAGTCGACCGGGCGGCGCCGCTCGATCGCCTGATGGAACGACCCCGCCTCGATCGGGCGCTCGACGATGAACGACAAGGCGTCCGATCCCGCACCAAAGCCGTAGGACAGAAGTCCGACCCGGTCGCCCGGCTGCCGTTTTTCCATCTGGCGAAGCAGTGCGGCCAACGGCGATGCCGCGCCGAGGTCGCCGAGCATCGGCGCAACGGATCCGCTGGTAAAAAGCTCCGCATCGATCCCTGCGGCGCGCGCCAGTCGCCCCGTCAGCCGGCCATCGGGCTGCTGCGCCGCGACGGCCGCGAAGTCCGCGCCATCGCCCAGCCTCGCAAGCAATAGCTTCCAGGCGCCGACCATATGCTGCAAATCGCCCATGCCGCTCGATGCAAAACCCGCACCGCCCGACCGGACATAGGGATCGCCCTCAAGGCGGAAACCGTCGGCAGCGTCAGACGCGGTCGAGGCCAGCGCTTCGAAGCGTGCGGCAATATTGGTGTTGCCGACAAGGACGCAGGCCGCCCCGGCGCCCGCGGTCATTTCCAGCGGATCGCCCGGCGCTGCCCGCAGGCAAAGCGCGTCGGCGCCAACGGCCAGAGCGTATTCGGAAAAGCCCGCACGCACCCAGGCGATGGCCATTGCGAGCGCCGCCGTGCCCGATTTCCCGCTGAACCGCACGTCGGTCGCGAAAACAGCCGGCGCGATCCCGAGCATGTCGGCAAGCACCGCTGCGGCCGAGCGGGAGAGGTCGGGCGACGACTGGGTGCCAAAGAAGATCGCGCCGATGTTCGACGGAAGCGGCGCGAGCCTGCGCGCAGCTTCGGCCGCCAGCGTGATCACATCGGCGTCGGGGTCAAGAACCGCGCGCTCGCTCACACCGCTCCGCTTTGCGGATCCAGACTGCCATACCGCTTCGACGTCCGCCGTTGCCAGACGGCCCGAAGGCGCGGCGAATGCCAGATCGACGATGCCGACGGCCGCCGTCATGATGCCACCCGGAATTTGAAGCCATAAAGCGCAAGGCCCGACTGTTCGGGACGCCATTTGCGGATGACCATTTCGACCGGCTGCTCGGGCGCAAGACCGTCATATTCGGCGTCCACCACCTCGGCCATCAGGACCGGCCCCTCTTCGAGGCGGATCATTGCGAAGGGGCGCGGTGCGCGGTCACCGTGACCAACCAGCGGCGAATGATCTTCGGCCAGACAAATCACCGTGCCGCGCCCCGAAAACACCGCTTCTTCCTGAACGGCATCGACGCAGCAAGGACAGCGTCGTCGCGGCGGGAACGAACAGGATTGGCAGGTCCGGCAATGGCTGCCGACCAAACCGTAGCGATTGCGGCGGGTGCGCCACGCGCGCGCAGGTCCGGCGATGACGGGCCGAGCCGAGATATTCTGACTCATTTTCAGTTTCCTTTCAGGACCGCGACCGCGCTGACGGCGTTATTCCCGCCCATCGATTGGGCCACGCCGACCCGCGCGCCGGCGACCTGGCGCTCGCCCGCCTCGCCGCGAAGCTGCGTAACGGTTTCGCAGACGATGCTGATACCGGTGGCGCCGGTGGGATGGCCCAGACCTATGCGGCCACCGTCGGTATTCGTCGGACAGGTGCCCCCGAGTGCCGTCTCGCCGCTTGCGACCGCGCGCGCCGCCTCGCCGCGAGGGAAGATGCCGAGCCCTTCCAAGTGGAGCGAGCCCATGACGCTGAAACAGTCGTGCACCTGCGCCACGTCGACATCGCGCGCGGTGATGCCGGCCTCTCGATAGGCGCGTTCGGCGGCGATGCGTGTCGGCACGGCCTCGGCGATATCGTCCTCACCGGGCCAAGCACCGAACTTGGCGCCCATTGCGTTCGGCCCCGTGGCGGCCGTGATGCTTGCGACCTGGACGGCGCGCCGACGCGAGGCATCGCCGTCCGCCCGGGCGAGGATGACCGCGGCCGCGCCGTCGCAGCCGCGCGCGCATTCGGCGCGGGTGATCGGCCGCGACGCCCAGCCCGACTGCATGATCTCGTCAATCCCGAGCGCGCCGCGGCGATAGTCGATCGCTTTCGGGTTACGGGAGGCATACCAGCGGTCCTGCATCGCAAAGGCGGAGACATGTTCGGGCGCCACGCCGTATTTCTGCATGTAGCGCGCATGCATAAGCGCCATCGTATCGACATAATCGAAGCCCGCGGGCGCTTCATAATCCTGGTCGGGGTAGGACAGCAGAGCGTCCGACACCGAATAGACATCCGACATTTTTTCGACGCCGACGACGATGACGCACTCGCTCTGACCCGAGCGGATCATGTTGACGCCCTGCATGAACGCCATGGTCCCGCCCGCGCACGCGCCGACGACCTGCGCGAAGGGACCGCTGGGCAGGTCAAGCTCTTCGGCCGTAAGCGGGCCGAGATTCTGCTGTTCGAACGCCTCCGGGCAGGTGACCGACACCAGCCCGCCGTCAATCATCGATCGCTCGATGCCGGCGTCGGCGAGGGCACCGCTTCCGGCTTCGAAGACGAGATCGCGCCATCCCCTGTCGGCCCGGTAGCCATGTCTGGCCATGCCCACGCCGATGATTTCCGCTTTTATGGTCATTGTCCGGACGCCCTAAATTTTGAGATTGATATCCATGCCGACGGTGCGCCCCTCGTTAATCGGCACGAAGAAGCCACCACCGACCGAGGGAGGAAGCGGGGTGTTGCCGCCCTGCGTCACACGGTTGAGGAGGTTCTTGCCGAAAACCCCCACAGAGAACCGGTCATCGAGAAACGAAATCCGCGCGCTCGCCGACAGATCGTTGATCTGATTGAGATAGGCGGAGTTGTTGTCGGTGAAGGCGACCCGGCTGCGATATCCGTAATCGGCACGAAGCGTCAGTTCGGCGCCGTCCCCCACGGGCTGAACGATCGTCGCGTTCGCGCCGAAACTCCATTTCGGGAGCCGTGTCAGGTCGAGTTCGTAGCCCAACCCCGGAGCAGCCCCGTTCAGGTCGACGGCCAGTTTCGTATATTTGCCGTTCAGGTGGCCGAAGCTGCCGCCCAGCCTCAGACCGCGGAACGGGGCGAGCGTCAGCTCGCCTTCGACGCCGCGTACCCGCGCCGTTCCGACATTGGACGTGACCTGCACCACGCCCGATACGGGATCGGGAATGTTGATGTCGCGCTGCAGATCGCGCAGCGTACTCTGGAAAATCGCCGCGTTGAAACGGACGCGCCGGTCGAGGAAGGTCGATTTCCAGCCGAGCTCGAACGCGTCCTGCGTCTCCATGTCATAAGGACCGGGCGGAATCGTCGCGGCCGTACTCTTGACGTTGAATCCGCCGCTGCGAATACCGCGGCTCCAGCTTCCGTAAAGCAGCAGATCGCGGCCCGGTTCATACTGAAAGCCCAGCTTCGGCGTCAGGCGGCCCCAGCTTTTTACGCCGGTTGCGCCGGGAAACTCGCCCGGAAAATCGAAATCGCAGGTGCGCGCATCGAGGTCGCACAGGCCCGGTGCCCGGAAAGTAGCGACGTCGGCCTTCTTTCGCTCCCACGAGTAGCGCAGGCCGCCGACAAGGCTGAAGCCCGCCCCGACGTCGTAGCTGAGCTGTGAAAAGGCGCCCCAGCTATCCTGATCGATCCGGCCGCCAAAGGCGCGATCGACGGCGCCGCCAGACAGCACGCGCCGCTCGATATAGAAATAGTTCTGACTGAAATAATAGAGCCCGAGGGTTGCCTTGAGCGGACCAAAGGTCCCTGCATAGCGGAGTTCTTCGCTGAACTGATGCTGCCGCAAGTTGACGAAGGAGTGAAAACCCGGAGCGGGCAAGCCATCGACATCGACCGACCCCTTCTGGTTCAGCCGTCGGTAACCGGCAACGTTCGTAATGACCCCGTCCCCGAGTGCCACGTTGATGTTGGTCTCCGACGTCAGCGCGTCCCAGTCGATATCGAAATAGCCCGGGTTATCGATATCGATCTGGAATCCAGACTGGAATGCCGGGTTCTGCGCCACCGTCCCGTCGCCCCTGCTGCGTCCGTGCTCGTAAATAAGGGTCGTCTCGACATCGGGCGAAATATCCCACACGACGGTCGGACGCACGAACACCGTCTCGCGCTTTCCGAACGGCTGGTCGTTGAAGTCGTTGTGAAACCAGCCTTGGTCATTGCTGTAATAGAGCGCGATTTTGGCGCGGAGATTGTCTGCGACGGGCCCTTCGACGCTCAGGCCGGCGGTATATTGCGGACCCGTTTCGACAGCGAGCCGGCCGCGCATCTGAAATTTATCGCCCGGACGCCGCGTGCGCAGCGTGACGGCGCCGCCGGTTGTATTGCGGCCGAACAAAAGCCCTTGGGGGCCTCGCAGCACCTCGACGCTCTCGAGATCGAAAACGTCGATCACCGCACCCGCCGACATGCCAAGATAAACGCCATCGACGAAAAGCCCGACCGAGGGTTCGACCGACGGTATTGAGCTCACGATCCCGAAACCGCGAATGGTGAAATTCGCCGTACCCGGGATCGTGCCGACATCCTCCAGCGCCACATTGGGTGCCGCGGTGCTGAGCGACCGCAAGTCGCGAACTTGAAGCACATCCAGCGCCGCGCTGTCGAAGGCCGTGATCGCGACCGGGACCCGCTGAGCCGATTCGGCGACGCCGCGCTTTTGCGCTGTCACAAGAATCTCGCTCAGCCCGGCGTCTGTACCATCCGCAATCCCTCCTTCTTGCGCCATCGAAAACGCCGGAAAGCTGAAGACGGCGCAGGCAAGAAGGCCCCATTTCACATCCGTCCGCATCATCTCTCCCTTTCGTACCTTTTATATGAACGATCGTTCGTCTATATAAAACACGAAAGGCTGTCAACGACCGGGGCGAGAAAGTCGCACGCGGATCAGCGACGATGCTAGGAGCAGGATATGAAACGCTTTATCGTTGAGAAGGATGTCTCGATTCCGATGCGGGACGGCATCAGGCTGAAGGCCGATCTCTGGCGACCCGACGTCGAACAGCCGGTCGCGACCATTTTGTATCGCACGCCCTATGACAGGGCGGCGCTCAATCCCGACTTCTTGCGACCGCAGGACGCGGTCAACGCAGGATTCGCGGCCGTCGTCCAGGACACGCGCGGCCGCTTTGGTTCGGAAGGCGCGTGGAAGCCGTTGATGTGGGACCAGGAAGGCGACGACGGATATGACAGCGTCGAATGGATCGCGCGGCAGGACTGGAGTTCGGGCCCGGTGGGTATGGCGGGCCCGTCCTACCTTGGCATCGCGCAGCTCATGGCAGCGGCGCGCAAGCCACCGCATCTGAAGGCCATTGCCCCTGCCCTCACTACCAGCCGGGATTTCGAACTGGTCGAGATGGGCGGCGGGATGCGCCTCGATCATCTGCTCTCATGGGTCGCATTCATGGCGGTTGACTGGATGCGGCGACAGCAGGAAAGCCGAGATCCCTTGCCGCCCGATGCCGTCAAGCTGATCGTGCAGGCGGCGCTCGATCCGCGCATCCTGATGGATCACCGCCCACTCAGGGATTGCCCGATATTCGGGCTGCCGGGTTTCCCCATCGGGTTCGACGAATTGATCGACCCCGATGGCAGCGCACCGATCGCGGCCGAGATCGCAGACATCCCGACGCTGCATGTCGGCGGCTGGTACGATATATTCGCGCAGGCCAGCATCGGCATGTTCCAGCGCCAGCGTGATGCCGGCCGAACCGACGCGCATCTGATCATGGGCTGCTGGACCCATAGTGGATCACTCGGGCAACAGCATGGCGAAGTGAATTTCGGGGTGATGGCGTCCGCTGGCGGCTCTCGCCTTGCCGACCGCCATATCGCCTTCTTCCGCCGCTACCTCGAGGATGCCGAAATTGCGCTGCCTGCTGTCCAGTATTTCCTAGCGAACGCCAATGAATGGCGGACCGCCGAAGCCTGGCCGACGCCCGACACCGCGATTCTGGAGCTGGACCTGTCGGGCACCGGGAAACAGGAATATGATTATGACCCGTCCGACCCGACGCCGACCGTCGGCGGACGTACGCTTTATCTGGGCGGGCTGGCCATGGGGCCGATCGATCAACGCAAGCTCGACGCGCGTCATGACTTTGTCCGCTATGTCGCCGAGGCTTGTGTCGAGCCCGTCGATCTGATCGGGCCCGTCACGGCCAATCTGACGGTGTCGACCTCGGCCATCGATACCGACTTCATCTGCAAGCTGATCGACGTTTCGCCCGACGGCACGATCCTTCCGATCTGCGAGGGCACACTTCGCCTGCGCTACCGGAGCGGGTTCGATCGCGAGCTTCCTGCCGAGCCGGGAATCCCCGTGTCGATCGGCATCCCCATGGGCCACACCGCCTGGCGCGTGCTGCCCGGACACCGGATCGGCATCCAAATCCAAAGCGCCAATTATCCGCATCTCGACCCGAATATGAACGAGATGTCTCAACCCGGGGAGGGTACCGGTGGAACGATTGCCCGAAACGGCATCAGCGACGATCCCGGTGCGTCGACGATCCGGGTTACGCTTGCTGGCCCGGGGCGGCCGCCGATCATACTCCGCCCCGGCGGGACCGCGCCCTAGGGTTCGGCGCCGACGAGGCGTAGCGCAAAAGCGGCATAGGCCTGTTCGACGTCACTACTCGCCAGCTTTTCTTCGGGCCGATACCATTCAGCGACCCGCAGGCACATATCGCCGATCGCGACCGCGGCGAGCTTTGGTGAGGACATGCCGCCCGCATCGACCAGCCTGAACCGGCCTGTCGACGCTCCCCGTTCGATGACGTCTTCGAAAAGCCCCCGCAATCGCACGCGCTCGGCGCGTACTGCTGACAAACGTGGCTCCGGAAGCGCACCATATTCCGCATTCGCCACCAGTGCGAAAACCTGATGGTGCGTGTGGAAGCGCACATAGGCCGAAACGATCGCGGCAAGCTCGCGAGCGGGGTCGCCCCCCGCTTCACGCAAGGCATCCTGCATCATCACGCCGACAGTCGCGTGCCCTTCGGCGACGATTTCGTAGAGCAGTTCCTCTTTCGTCGCGAAATGATTGTAGAACGCTGCCGGCGTCAGATTGCAGGCATCGACAATCGCGCGGATCGACGTCACCTCATAACCGTGCGCGAAAAAAAGCTGCGAAGCGACGTCTTTGATCAGCGCGCGCGAATTGTTTCGCCGGCGGTCGACAACCGGTTCGCCCGGCTCATTACCTGCGGCCGCTTTGCGCCCTCTGGTCGGGCGCGATGTTCGTGGGGACGTCTTCATCAGGCGACGTTGGCCTCTAAAAACGCTATTCGCAAGTGCTCACTTGACATATATATGAACGCTTGTTTATACATTATCCCACAAGATAAAATATCTTATGGGAGGATAGATTGACCATTTCACGTGCACCATCGTGCCTCGCGGCGGCGTTTCTGGCGAGCGTGTCGGGGAACGCCATCGCGCAAATCGAACAAGGTGAGGTTGCCGACGCCGGAGCGGACGATCAGGAAATCATCGTCACAGCGCGGAGGACCAGCGAGCGGCTTCAGGATGTACCGGTGGCGGTAACCGCGGTGAGCGGCGACGCACTCGAACGCCGGCAAAGCGCAAATATCGCCGATGTTGAAGCCCTGATCCCCAACGCCACCTTCTTCGCCTTCGGGGGCTCGAACAACAATGCGTCGGTCTACATCCGCGGGGTCGGCCAGGCGGACCAGCTCTTCATGTTCGACCCCGGTGTCGGCATCTACCTTGACGACGCTTATATCGGCCGCGCGCAAGGCGCGCTCTTCGAAACGCTGGACATCGCCCGGGTCGAGATCCTTCGCGGGCCACAAGGCACCCTCTATGGCAAGAACACCAGCGGCGGCGCGCTGAAAGTCTATACACGCGATCCCGACCTGGTCGAAGCGGGTGCGCAGATGACCGCGACAGGCGGGTCCTACGACTATTTTTCGGGGAAGGCGTCGTTCGACCTGCCGATCGTCGAGGACCGCGCCGGCCTTCGCGCAAGCGTGCTGCGCGTATCGCGCGATGGCGTCGTCAAGAATCTGAATAGCGGGGCCGATCTGCAGGACCGCGACTATCTCGGCGGCCAAGTCACGGCGCTGGCGCGGATCGACGAACGCCTGACGGCCCGCCTCACCTTCGATATCATGCGCGATCGCTCGACCCCCGCCGCCCCGACACCGATCGTTGCCGTCAGCTTTCCGCCGAACGTCCCGCCTTTCTCGCCGCAATCTCCTCTTCCTCCGCGTCAGAGCAAGGCGGACACGCCTGTGCGGAACGATCAGGACAGCTATGGCTTTAACGGCCAGCTTGCGTGGCGGGGTGACCACGTCGAGATCAAGTCGATCACTTCCTATCGCCGGCTGAAGTTCCGCCAGGCTTTCGACTATGATTCCTTCCCCTACCTTCTACTCTCGAGCAACCAGCGGCAGCGCACGACGCAGTTCTCGCAAGAACTCCAGACCAATTTCGAGCCGACGGACAATCTCTCCTTCGTCGGAGGCCTCTATTATTTCGAGGAGAAGACGGACTCGGTCATCGGCGTCCCCAACACCTTGCCGCTGCAGGTGGCGCCGGGCGTCTTCGTGCCGCTGGAGAACAGCTTCACACAGCTCACCGATCTCAAGAACAAAAGCTATGCCGCATATCTGAACGCCGTATGGGAAGTGACCGATCGCCTGTCGATCAGTGGCGGGCTGCGTTATACCGACGATCGCAAGAAATATCTGTCGAGCCTTACCAACGACGTATTTCCGACCGGCAATTTCAGCTACGATCTGTCGGACAGCTGGTCGCGGTGGTTGCCGCGCATCGGCATCGATTTCAAGATAACCCCCGGCCAGCTTGTCTATGCAAGCTATGGAACGGGCTTCAAGAGCGGCGGTTTCAACCCGCGTGCCGCATCGGCGGACGTCGCGCTGTCCTACAAGCCCGAAACGAGCGAAACATACGAGATCGGGTACAAGTCGACCCTCTTCGATCGCAAGCTGACCTTCAATGCCGCCGCCTTCTACAACCGCTTCAAGGACTATCAGACCAATCTGATCGCCTTTGTAGGGACGCCGCCGGGCCCGACGAGCTATTTCACCAACGCGGGCCGGTATGAATCCTGGGGAGCCGAAGCTGAACTGACGTTGCGGGCGACGCAGCGGCTGACGCTGAAGGCACAGGCATCGCTGTTCGACGACAAGTTCGCGACCTTCGTCAATTCGATCATCGGCGACTTCGCCGACAAGACGCTGCCGAACGCCCCCAAGTTCACCACCAGCCTCGCCGCGACCTACGTCATGCCGTTGGGCGCGACCACCGCACTCGAACTCGATGGCGATGTCGCCTACCGGTCGAGCAGTTTCATCAATATCTTGAACAGTCCTCTGCTCCACCGCGATGCTTATACGATCGCAAACGCGCGCATGGCCCTGTCTTTCCGTAACGGCGACCTGCAGTTGTTTGCCGGGGTCCGCAATCTGACCGACAAGGATTATGTGGTTGACGGCGTCAACTATATCGGGGCGACCTACGGATTTCTGAGCTATTATTACAATGAACCGCGCACCTATTATGGTGGTCTGCGCGTGCGTTTCTGAGGATGAAATTGGGCGAAACCCATCAGGCCTTCGATACCGGCGACTGTCTGATCCATTACTGGACAGGCGGTCCGCCGGGCGCGCCGCTTGTGGTCCTGACCCCCGGCGCCTACACCGATCATCGCATGTTCGATCCCCAGATCGGGCCGTTGCAGGCAGCATATCGGACATTGCGCTGGGATCCGCGCGGCCATGGTCTTTCGCGCCCCACCGCGCGGCCCTTTTCCACCCAACTCGCCGCTGAAGATCTGATCGCCATTCTTGACGCAATCGGGGAGAAAGAAGTGGCCCTGATCGGACAGTCGATCGGCGGCAATATTTCGCAGGAAATGCTGTTCCGATACCCGGAGCGTTGCACGGACGCGATCCTCGTGGGCTGTACCTGCAGTACGATCGCGCCGAAATGGTGGGAACGCTGGCTCCTCGCGAGCTTTCCATTCTTTGTCGGCCTCTACCCTGCCGAAACCTTCAAGCGCAAGGCCATGGACGATTCCGCATCTGTGCAGACATCGCGCGACAAGCTGCGCGAGATGATCGCGCCGCTCGACCGGAGAGATATCCTCGATATCAGCAGAGGGATTGCGCGGGCAGTTCATGGCGAGCCGGACTATTCCATCGAGCATCCCATCCTCATCATGAACGGCGCGCACGACAGACTTGGAAACATCTCCCGGATCGTTACCCGGTGGCGCGACCGCGACCGGAACAGCGAGTATATCGAAGTCGCCGATGCCGGCCATGTCGCGAACCTGGACAATCCCGAGGCGGTCAATGCAGCCATGCTGACATTTCTCGGAAAACACAGTGGTGCGCGAGCGGAGAAGGCCTGACAGAGCCTCTTTTACCGCTGGCGGGGCCCCGCCGAAAGGCTTCGGGAGGCTACCGCCGACATCGTCTTTCATCGTGCGGACGAAGACACCATGCTGATCGAGCAAATCCCGATCGCCAAAATCGCGTTGTTGCCGGCGGCGGCGCCGGGTTTCCTACCTCCGCATCTCGGCACCGACACGACGCCCGGTCAACTGCGACTATTCACCCAGTGCATTATCCGCAACACGGCGCAGACCGGCGCGAGGAAGGATCACTTCCTGATCGACGGTGCTCCCAATTGCTCGGTGCCGGACCACTCGATGAAACGGGAGCTGATTGTGCACGGCAAGGGCTGGGGCCACCTACCGGATTTTCTGATCGCCGATGATCTGGAAGCGGGACGGCTCGTCCGGGTCGGAGGACGCCATCTGCCGGGCAAGGTGGAAATCCTCGCGGCGTCGAGGCTTCGCGACCGCACGCATGGCCCCGTAGCGGAACGTTTATGGGATCATATCCGCTCGCACTCCTCATAAATCCGCCGCGACGGTTCAGGTTATCGGCGCGCCTCCATCGCTATCCTGACGGCGAGGCCGGCGAGTACCGTTCCCATCATCCATCGCTGAACGATGGCGAACGTCGGACGCCGCGTCAGAAACACGACGATCGACGCTGCGGAGATCGCAATTACGGCGTTGACGAATACGCTGATGACGATCTGAATCATCCCCAGAACAAGCGCCTGCCCCAATATGCTGCCATGCGCCGGATCGATGAACTGCGGTAGCAAAGACAAATACATCACGGCGATCTTGGGATTCAGGAGATTGGTCAGAAACCCCATGAGAAAAAGCTTGCGCGGGCCGTCCCGAGGCAGGCTCCTGACCTCAAAGGGCGAGCGTCCCCCGGGGCGGACCGCCTGCCAGGCGAGCCATAGCAGATAGAGAGCGCCGACGATGCGGATCGCGTCATAGGCAAAGGGCACGGCCATCACGAGGGCGGTGATGCCCAACGCCGCACAAAGCATGTAGAACACGAAGCCCAGCGCGATGCCGCCCAGAGAAATCAGGCCCGCGGCCTTACCCTGCGCGATGGACCGGGATATGAGATAAATCATGTTTGGCCCCGGTGTCAGGACCATAGCAAGAGCGACGACGGCGAAAGCCAACAAGCTGGTCATCTCGGGCATGGGTTCTCTCCATTTGTGAAGGATGCGCGGACGCACAGCTTCCCTAACGCTTCAGCTGGACAACCGCCGGCCTGCCTATCCTGAGATAAATCGAGTGATCACTCTCGAAGAGAACAAAAAACACTCGATGTCGTCGGCAGGCAACCCGACTGTTCGAAGGCTGCAAAATGCGCCTCCTGCGGCCGCCAGTCACATCGATCGAGCCAGCACGACATCCTGCACGCAGGAGAACCGGGACCATATTGCCATGGTTCGACACTCACTTCGTCCGGCCAGCGGGTGACGCATAGCCGATGGCGCAAGTCAACAAGGACATCTTCTCCGATTGCCAGCGAGAAGGGACTTATTTCGAAGCAGGACAATGATTTATTCCGGCAAGCGAGGCGAACGATCCGACAGGGCCGGCGCTTGCCAGTTCAACCACTCGCCCGGTTCCAGGACTGTCACGTATGATCCACCGTGCCAGATCGCATCATGTAAAGCGCCAAGGGGATCTGTCACCTCCGAGTAGCCGTCGGCGCCAACAACTCCGTAATGGATCGGCACGATCCGCTCCGCACCGAGGATTGTGGCTGCGGCGACAGCCTGTTTTGGCGTGAGCACGGCAGGCTCGTCCGTCGCCGGCTGGCGCCATGAAAAGGCGGCGCCGTTGATGGGCAGGAACGCAGCGTCAAAAGAACCGAACTGACGGCCTACCCGCCACCAGCTACCGTGCATCATCGTGTCGCCGCCATGGAATATTCTGCGCCCGCCGCCTGATACGACCCATGAAACCTGAAGATCGCCATAACCATCGGATGCGGGAACCGGAGTCGCGGTAAAATCGCCGAAGATTTGCGGCTCCCAAAGGGGGCACGACCGCTGGCGCACATTGGCTGGAAGCCCGCAGAAAGGCTGCGCGTCGGCGGCATATGCCAACGTCCCGCCACTTTTCAGCGCTGCTGCGATGGCGACGGCGTCACCATGATCCGAATGCCTGTGGGTGATCAGGACGATACTCTCGCCGACCGGGTCATCCACGGCAATCAGCTTGTCGGAAAGGGTGGCTCCCCATACAGCCGGATCGATCAGCGGGTCGATGAACAATGTCGCGGCTGGCAGTTGAAGCCGGATGCCCGCCCAAGCCAGACGTTGGACACGCATCTGCGGCGGCGCCGCGCGCGCTACCGCGCGCCCTGACGATGCGATGGTCGCTGCCGCAGCAATCGCGCCGCAGATCATTTGCCGCCGGCTTGAGCTTTCGCCGATGCGGCATGATGAGGACAAGATCACAGGAGGTTGAAACCGATGAGCCGCACGCCCGTCTCCGTCCGCGGCTGGTGCTGGCTGTCGGGATCGAAATGAAGGTAGGTGCCGACACCGAACCGCTGGTCGCCCTCAATAACTTCTCCGTCGAGAATGAAGACATCCTCGCCTCCATCGCGATGATGATCGACATACGGCCACTCGCTGCCGGGCGCCATTTCGACAATCCATGTGCGGACGCCGGGACGCGAGGGCAGATCGCGTCGGATGCACCCGGGACCAATAACGATCGCTTCGCAACTGTCGAATGATACGGGCCTGAGCCCTTTTGGCTGGAACATGAATTTCTTCTCCGATCGCAGCCATTCTATGTATCGGGAGATCGGGCAGATAGTTTATCAGGCGATATGCTTCGGTGCGTAAAACTCACAGTTTGCTATCGGGCAAAGGAGTAGAACTTGTTGAATATCCCGCCTTCAGAGGCCCTGATCGCTGCGATAGAAGCCGCCCGAACGGGCTCGATGACCGCTGCGGCGGAACGGCTAGGAATAACGCATGGCGCCGTCAGTCGCCGGATACTTTCACTTGAACAGTGGCTTGGAGCGCCCGTATTCGAACGGCTCGGCCGCGGCGTCCGGCCGACACCACAAGGCATTATTTTCCTGCGTCGCGCCGAGCGGTCGCTAAACGCGATCGAAGCGCTTCGGTCCGAACTTGGCAGCCGACGCGATCCCGGCGCCGTCCGCATTTCCGCGCTTCCATCAATGGTCCGGCTATGGCTGATGCCGCGGCTACGCCGCCTCGAAGCGATCCCCCCTGGACGCGCGATAGAAATCATTCCCGAACATCGTATGGCGCAAGTCCAGAACCGGGATATGGACATCGCTGTGCGGTATGGCACCGGATCCTGGCCCGGTGTCGATACTCATCTCCTCTTCCCCGACATTGCGATTCCCGCCGCCACACCCGAACTTGCAGCGCGGTTGGCCGGGATTTCAGCGCGGGACCTGATGAAAGAGACATTACTAATCGACGGTGACAGCTCAGATTGGCAGGAATGGGGTCGTCGTGCCGGGATACAAAGAGCCCTATTGGGGTCGAAGCGCCAGTTTCTTGATCACGATGTCGCGATCGAAGCCGGCCGCCAGGGACTTGGTGTGATCTTGCTGCGCGCGCCGATAGCGGCCTCGGCACTCCATGACAAAAGCCTGCAGGTGCTGCCGTTTCCTGCCATATTAAGCATGCGCGCACATTATCTTGCCGTCCGTGCGGGCGAACGCCGTCCGGACGTACTCGCGCTGGTTGACGAATTAAGGTCAATCGGTGCTGAAGCCACAGCGCATTTCAATGACGCCTTTCCCGAAATTGCCGCGCAAGTCTTCGACGCGCAGGGCAAGTAGCTTCGCAGGCCCCCACGGCCAGTGCGAGAACGGCCGGATAGACAGAGAGCGGGATGGCCGTGTGTGGACGGCCCTCCGTTGGCAAGTAGTTTCTAGGTCGCTGCGATCTGCTGGTTGGTGCGGCCATGTGTCCGGCCTTTGATGCGGCATTGTCGTGCGCCGCTGGCCATGATGCCTTTCGCGCGGATCGGGTCCCGACCAGTAGCTCGCACTCGAGGTGCATCGGCCAGAATGGGTTTTCCTGATCCGGCGGTTTCAACCGGCTTCGTGCATCAGCTCCTGTCCGCCCTTCCCAACATCGTCGACGCCGCGTGCGACGCCTGATCTCCTACGCGTTCACCACCGAGGGCTCACGATAGTGCTCGCCGCTTGTCATCAGCGCCCAGACCATCCGCGCGGTCTTGTTCGCGAGCGCGACCGCCGCGACCTTGGTCGCGCGTCGTGATAGAAGCTGCAGCAGCCATGGCCGCCTCGTGCCGTGTCGTTCGGCATGGCGGATGACAGCCATCGCACCAACCACAAGCATCTGACGCAGGTATCGGTTGCCCCCGCGCGATATGCCGCCGAGCCGCTCCTTGCCGCCGCTGGAGTTCTGTCGCGGCACCAAGCCGATCCATGCGGCGAGATCCCGGCCCTTCTTGAACATGCCGGGGTCCGCGACGCTGGCAACGAAGGCGCTGGCAAGCAGCGGCCCGACACCTGGTATCTCCATGAGCCGCCGCCCGACTTCTGTATCGCGTGCACTCGCGCGGATACGGCGGTCGTTCTCGAGTATCTGTTCCTTCACGACCGCGAGCTGTGCGCCAAGCATCTCCAGGCAGATGCGGGCATCAGGTGGGATGCTCTCGTCATCTTTGTCGGCGATGATCGCCAGCAGGCGCTCCAGCCCTATACGTCCGACCGGCGCCACGACCCCGAACTCCGACATATGGGCCCGCATCGCGTTCGACAGCTGAGTGCGCTGGCGGTTAAGCATCAGCCGAACCCGGTGAAGCATCATCACGCTCTGCTGCTCCGGGGTCTTCACCGCCACGAACCGCATCGTGGGCCGCGTCACGGCCTCGCAGATCGCCTCGGCATCGGCAGCGTCATTCTTGCCGCGCTTCACATAGGGCTTCACATATTGCGCTGGCATCAGCCGAACGTCGTGCCCCAGCGCGGCCAGCTCGCGGGCCCAGTAATGCGAGGTATTGCAGGCCTCGATGCCGATCAGACACCGCGGCAGCTTCGCGAAGAACGGAATCACCCGCGCGCGGCTCAGGCGCTTGCGCACCACCACCTCGCCTGCCGCACCAACACCGTGGACCTGAAACACCGACTTTGCGATATCCAACCCGATCGTCGCAATCTTCTCCATCGTGGCTCTCCTTCCAACTCATCCCACGGTTCATACCGCAGGGGGATGGAGAGCCGTCCACGACATCAGTAGCGGACTGTCCTCTTCTGGATGTCGAATGGATGTCGAATTGCCAAAGCCGCCATGCGCGAGCGCATCATTTCTCAACACGTGCCTCCGGCAGGCCATCTCTTCCGGATTGCCCAAATATGCGGAGGTAAAGAGATCGCCCCATTCGTTTCGGACCGGCTTTGACTCCGGACAGCTCCTGCAATCAGTGCGATTAAGCCGAACGATCATCGAGGCTCGCGCCTCCTCCGAGCGGCATCGAGCGATCCCCATATTCAACTGCGGCTTGCCCCCCGAACGATGTCCCCATCGACTGAGCGGCGAAATAGGCAAGCAGCTTGCGCTGCATGCCGGGCGACAGTTCGACGAACTGGCGCCGCGCATCGCTGGCATCGCGCCGCCGCAAAACTATGCCCGCGTCACAAAGCCGGTTGAGAAGGCGAAGTGCGGTACTAACAGGGACGCCCGATGCAATGCACAACGAGTTCGTTGCGACGCGCTTGCTCTCGCAGGCATGAATGAACAGGTCCATGAGCATCTCCCAGGCGGGCTCGCCGAAGAACGATGCGTTACCGATCAATTCGCGCCGGACGCGGCGGCGCTGCAACTCTCGCCGCGCGTTCGCATGCGCATTGCGCTCGATGGCGGCGAGATCAGGAAGCGCACGGCCGCTGTCGCGCAGTCGTCGCTCCCGGTGCTCGCGCGGCGCGCCGCCACGCCTGCTGTCAGTGCGCACCGACTGCCAACTCCGTGCGGTGACGATAATATGATCGACCAGCGTTACGTCGAGCGACCGTCCAAGTGCGCGAAGCATATCGGTGACCTCAATATCGTGCGCGCTCGGCGCGACGTCGCCGCTCGGATGATTGTGGACGAGAAGAATGCCCGCCGCATTATGCTCCATCGCGCGCCGGAAGATTGTTCGCGGATGAAGCGCGACCTCGGCGAGGCTTCCCCATTGAAGTTGCTCGTCGGCGATCATTCCTCCCCGCGCGTCGAGGAACAGGATGCGCAGAACCTCGTCGGCGAGGCTGCCCATCGATGCCATTAGATAGCGACCGAGCGACGGGTCGGCGGGATCGATCCGGTCGCGCTCAAGATCGCAGTGCATAGCGGCAAGAACAGCGCTCCGCGCCGCAAACAGAAGATGGGCCGCGCGACTGTCCGCGCCGAGCACGCGCGCCAGCGCCTCCGGGGACTGCGCCCAGATACGGCCAAGCGTCCCGAACTCGCAGAACAGGCTCTTGGCTAGAGCGTCTGCGCGCTCGGGTTCGATCGCCGAGAGAAGCTCTGCCAAGACCGATCGCTGCCGATCGCTGCGAGCCGGCGCCGGTGGCGCCAAGTTGCGAGGACGAGCAGCGGGGGCAGCAACCAGGAGGCCGCCACTTGCATCACCATGTAAGCCGCCGGATGCATCGCGAGATCGACCGCCCGGCAGAAGTGCGCGACCAGCGGCAAGATCTGGAGCACCGCCGCCGCCATCGGCCAGAAGCGGTGGGCGCACAGTGCCAGGGCAATCGTCGTCACCGCACCGAAGATGTCGATCGCGAGATGCCCCTGATCGACCATCGCATAATGGACGGGAACGAAGAGATGGAGCGCTTGGTCCGACAAGAGCATCGCTCCAAGGATCGCCGCCATGCTCTTCTCTGGTCCCCCGCCCTTCCACAGGGCATAGCCCAGAGCTGCTGCCAGGAGCAGGAGGAAGATCGCAGTGCGCATCTCTCCTATGCATCATGACGGCAGCTCCCGGTCAATGCTTCAGGCGACGATTTTGAGGAGCGGTGCCGCCACTCCGGTCGTCGGACATTCTTCATGGAGGTCCAGGCCGGCTACTTCGCGGCCGATCTGGGCAAGCTCGCCGTGGACGCGAAGCACTTCGCCGCTGATCGCGACGAGCGACACCTGCGCCTTGGCGATGCGAGTGATCGATCCATGACCGGTCTTCGCGGGCGCGCCGCTCACGCGCCGCGCCCGTACCATGCTCGTCATGAGCGACGACATGGCAAGGATAGCGTCGTCAATCTTCGCTTCGGCGTTGGGAACGTCGTGCTGGAGCTTCTGGGTGACCTGTTCGATGGACATAAGTTTCTCCTCCCGGAAAAGCGCACTCGCACTCCCGGTTAAGCGGTTACGAAATGGCTCGAGAATTCAGCCGGAGAGGAGCCTTGAAAGCGCCTGTGCAATCGCGAGGCCCGCTGCGAGGACAATGACGAGGGCGACAAGCATCGCCGCGATCATAGCTACCCTCTGGCGTGAACCAAGATCATGCCTCCATAAATCCCCGGACGAAGGGAAGCCCCCCCGATACCCTGCCTCCTTTTCTACACCTTGCGATTGCGTATCGCCGAGCTTGAAAAATGCGGCGGGGTCTCCGTCCGGAAAGTTGGATGGCACCAGTCCGGGGCCCGGCGGAAGGTCCACCGGATCATATATGACCCGGTCATATGCCGCCTTCAGGCGCGCATAGGCGAGTGCTGTCTCGTCGCGGTCTGCGGCTCCCAGAATCATCCGTGCAGCGGTGATGCGTTGATCGACGGTGGGCTTGGCTATTTCGAGAATACGCGCGATCTGCTTCGATGTCTTTCGCAGCAAAAGGAGATCGAGGCAGGCGCGCTGCTTGTCGGTAAGGCGCATCCAGAGCGCGAGGTCTTCATCTTGCGGCTGCATGCGTCACGTCCATTGCCGCATTCTGCCATTTTCGCCGGTAAGGGCAATGTTACCGTAACGGAATAATTTGATTCCGGCACCGATTCAGCGGTTTACTGCGGCTCAAAATCGCAGCCAAATCTGCACCATTCCGGCACAAAGCCGCGGGAGCAAACGACTCGATTTCCGCGATTTTTGACACAAGCCCCCCGGCCACACCCCGCTCGCAAAGATAATTTGGTTCGATCCGGGGCCAACTCCGTGCCTTTCCCACAGCAATTTGCGTCATTCTGCCACCGAACCGAACGCCGGGGGGCGCGGTTCGCACAACCAAAGGGGAGGTACGACCATGGAGCATCATCATCCCGAGCCGGGGCCAGAATCGCAGACGGCGTTGCTCGCGCGCATGCAGCGCCTCGAAGAGGATATCCAGCTCATCGCGAGCCGGCTGCAAATCCCGCGCGACGCCCCGCAGCATGAGGCGCGCGACCTGGCGCCGGCGCGCTACGACCGCGTCGATGCCGGCTCTCATGTTATTACCACGCCGATCATGGGCCATGCGGCGCAGGCGGCACGGCAGGAACGCATCGCGAAAGCTCAGCACGCGCGCCGCATCATCGCCGAGCGTCGCCGCCGCGAACGCACGCTCGGTTCCGAACTTTTCGCCGATCCGGCGTGGGATATGCTGCTCGATCTCTATGCCGCTTATCATGAGCGGCGCAACGTGTCGGTCTCAAGCCTCTGCATCGCATCTGCGGTCCCCGCGACGACAGCGCTTCGCTGGATTAAAACGATGACCGAGAAGGGGCTGCTCTCCCGCTCGGCCGATGCGCACGACGGGCGCCGTATCTATCTCCACATCACTGACCATGTGCTCGAGGCGATGGACGAATTTCTCGGGCGCGCCGAAGACCTTCCCCCCGGCACCATGCCCATCTAGGCCGGAAGGATCTGCATCGCCCGAAACGGACTCGCCGACTAGGAGGCGATGGAGGACTATCATCGAACTTAGCAACCCCTGCTCGACGAGTAACGCACTTACGACCGATAGCTCGTCAAGCGCGGGCGGTGGCGGTTACTTGGTTAGCTGATCGGCGGCGATCCGCCACCCATCACCCGTTTTGTCCGCGACGAGAAGCAGGGTTCGGTGTTGGTCGGGAACAACCTTGCCATCCCTGCGATTCAGCATCCGCGCCTCATCGCGCGTCGGGTGTGACGCAGCTGAAATTGCTGGCCGACGCCGTCGAACCCCAGCCACGATAGACCGCCTTCTTCGGATAGGGACAGAGCGGCCGTTGCATTTCCACCTTTCCGGTATCGTCGCTCGCGAACTTGGTCGCGATGATGTCATTCGGCGCCTTGCCGCCATCCGCCCAGTCGATCAGCGCCGAGAAGATGTCTTGCCTCGCGTCATAGCTGGGCGGCTGCGACGGGATTCCTCTCGTTCCGTTCACGCGTCGTTGCGTTATGCGGTCAAACTACGCGCCAAATTGGATCAAATATCTGACGGCGGTGGCGAGGCTTTAATCTGGCGCTAATGGGTTCAGAATATCAGCCGCCGACAGGTTTTGTCGGGGGGCGAACAATGAAGCGAGTAATATTTGCAATCGCGTTGCTTGGAATTTCGACGAGCCTCGCTCAGGGCGCCATGGCGAAAGAGAAGTTTCTCATCCAGCCGGTGCAGGTCGGGAATGAGACCGTTCGCTATGATCAAGGCGTCGCGACGGTCGAGTTGTTCAACCGGCAAGGCTCAGTCCAGATTCAGCCTATGCCGGTCGATCACGGAAGTTTGGCCTTCTTCGTCGGCGTGTACAATGCCGGCCAGCTACCCGCCAACATCGACATCACCAATTTCTCCATCGACGCCGGTAGGCAACATCTTGCTGTCTTTTCACGACTGGACCTCGAGAAAAAGGCGAAGAACCGCGCGATGTGGACGCAGATCGGCATCGCCGCGCTTGGCGGCCTCGCGGCAGCCGGCGCCGCCAGCCAGCGGGACACCTATCACAGCAGTTTCTACACGCCGCATGGATCCTATCACGGATATTACAGCGCCCCGAGCGCGTTCGGGCAGATACAGGCAGCCGCCATTACCGCCGGAACGGGCTATGCGATCTACAATGTCCAGCAGCGTCTCGATCAAACGCGCCGCGAACTGGCGAACAGCGTCGTGCAGCTTTCGACCGTCGACCCCGACCGGAGTTATGGCGGCAAGATTGTGCTGGCGAAAATCAAGGACAAGGCGCTTCCCAAGATCGTGACGATCAATCTCGACTGGAACGGCGAGCGCTACCCCTTTTCTTTTTGGTTGGTGAAACCGGGAACGCCAGCTCCAACCTATACCAACCTTGCTCCCGTCGTGCAGGAACTGCCGGTTAATGGGGTATCTCCTAACGCTGTGAGTGCGGGAGCAGTTGTCGAAACGAGCTCGGCGACATCGGCGGCGGGGACAAGCGCGCCGGTACAGATTTCACCAATAAATCTCGACGCGGAACTGGCAAGCGTCGCGCGGACCATGAAAACCCCGATGGCGTTTATGGAGAAAACGACTGTCTCCAACGTCCGGGCCGACGGCAACAGCCTCGTCATGACCGCCCTAGTGGATCAGAAGGGCGCCGCTGTCACGGAGAACGGCCGGCGACAGATCATCCGCAGGATTTGCGAGTCAAATCCCGTGCTTCTCAAGGCGGGGGCGACGGTCCGTATCGATTTGTTCGAACGGGCAAGCGCGCGCGGTCCGGCATTCGATACGGTGGCGGCGACACGCAAAGATTGCTCGATCTAACTTGGGGGGCTTGCAAGACCATGCGAATAATGATCTTCTTCATCGCGGCTCTGTTGCCCTTGGCTGCCGGTGCCCACCCCGGCGGGCTCGCGGCGGATGGTTGTCACAATGATCGGAAAAACGGCGGTCGCCATTGTCACCGGTCTCCAGGGCACAATGCTCCACCCACTGAGCGCCCACAGCGTTTGTCAGGAGGGAGCGCTTATTACGCCAATTGTTTGGCCGCCCGCGCCGCTGGGGCAGCGCCCGTCAGACGCGGCGATCCGGGCTATGCTCGGCATCTTGATCGCAACCGTGATGGGGTGGGGTGCGAGTAATCATATCGACGCAGCCGAAGGCGAGCGGTCGCTCGACAGATCTCGGCGAACGTCGGCGTCGGATGGTTTTCCTCCGGGCCGTCAGTATCAATGATGAAGCTTCGGGAGGAGCCGAGCGGAGCTAAAGCTTATCCAGGCGGCGCTGGTGCAGGGTGCAAGCCATACGCCTACGGCCATCGCCGGTCTGGCAGCGACGACAGCCACGATCAATTTCATGTCTGATCAGCGCGGTTGAACTTGACGTCCGATTTTCGGGATTTGGCCGATTTCGGACTGGCGGTTTTTAGGTTACATCAGGCGAAAGCGGACGCCCCGTTCACTCGCCCATCCGTACATGTGTTTGCACAGTGATATGACCTCCAGTGATGGGAGCCGAGATCGAGAATCTGGAACTGCCGTTCCACTGCTCGCGTCTACCCCGAGTGTCGTCGTCGACCATCACGCCATGGCGACCTTAGGAAGCAATGGGGGCAGAAAAGCTCCCGGGAAAGCGCAAACCGGTCCGGTTTTATTTTCCAGCCTGTCATTCACAGGGCACAGCTCGTCGCTCCGAGGCGCGCGCAGCAAGCTTTCGTTAACCTCGTTCAAGCAGACCGGGATCGGGGGGCACGAAAGCGGGATCACCCGCGCGAATGGAGAGTTCGCTGTGCTCGAATGCAAAGCCGATCGACCCTCGTCGGTCATGGGGCCATTGGGCTCGCTCGCGCTGGAGGATTTGCCTTCCTCCGGCAACACCTATTGGGTGAGCCGCCGCAAGGCGGAGGTTCTGGCCGCGATCGACGGCGGAATGCTGACGATCGAAGAAACTTGCACGCGATACAGGCTCAGCCTCGAAGAACTTGCAGCTTCGCGGCGATCGATCGAACGCGCCGGGATCCGGGGCCTGCGAGTCACGCGCCTTCAAGATTATCGCGAGCACCTTATCGGTTAGATCTGGATCGATGCTGCGCCTCCCCACCCTCATGGACGGCATCGAAAAGGCGGCGCGAGCGATCTGGTCCCCGCTCGCGCCGCCTTCACCATTCCCGCGCCCGACCTTGATCCATCCCGGAGATTATCGTCGAACTCGCCGCCCACCGAGCCCTTCCCTCGCGAGGCAGGCGCCATTATGACAACTTCATGCCACGCCGAATGACGATAGCTGGGCAGATCGAGCGCCTGATCGAAAGCCTGCAAGGACTTGCCATCTGCGACGACTGCATCACCGACCGGCTCAACCTGTCGGTTCGTAGCCAGGCGAATGTCGTGACCCGCGAGCTTGGCAACGCCGAGCGGTTCGACCGCACCAAAACATCGTGCGGCCAGTGCCGTGCGATCAAGACCGCGATCCGGCACCGGAGCTAAGCCGCGGACGGCGGCTACGCGTCGGAGGGAAGCTCAGCGCTTGCGAACGAACTCGGCACGCAGCACGAGGCCCTTGATCGCTTCGTGGCGACAATCGATTTCCTGCGGGTCGCCCGTCAACCGGATCGACTTGATGACGGTACCAACCTTGAGCGTCTTTCCCGCACCCTTGACCTCGAGGTCCTTGACGAGGACGACCTGGTCACCGTCGCGAAGGATATTGCCGACCGCGTCGCGCACCTCGACCACGCCCGCCGCCGCGTGCTTTGCCGCAAGGTCCAACGCGAGCATCCACTCACCGCTTTCCTCGTCATAGACATAGTCGTCGTCATTATTCATTCCAGGCTCCGTGGGATGGTGATCAGGTAGGTTCAAAGGCTTTCGGCGAGTTCGATGGCGAGGGCTTGCGCTCGCGCATAATCCGGTGCGTAGAGAATCTTGCCCGATGCCTCGCCGAGACCGATGCGACCGAGCATTGACCGGGGCTGCGACTGCACGCCGGACAGGATCACTCTGGCGCCGGCGAGCCGTGCCTGTTCGACAAATTCCTCGAGAGCCTGCGCACCGCTCGCGTCGAGCAGCGGCATAAGCCGCAGGCGCAGGATGATGACCCGCGGGGATTGTCCCACCCGGCGCAGCGTATCGAGCAGTTCGCCCGCAACTCCGAAGAAAAAGGGCCGGCGATCCGGAACACCTCGACACCCTGCGGCAGATCGTCGCGCTGATGCATATCCTCCGCATCGAGATCGATGTCGCGCTTGCCGCCGGACTCGACCTCGACCGCTTGGGCCATGCGCGCCATGAACAGCAGCGAAGCAAGCGTCACTCCGACGGCGATTGCGACTGTCAGATCGACAAGGACGGTCAGCGCGAAGGTCAACAACAGAACGGCCCGGTCACTGTTCGGCATGCGGAGCAGGACGAGGAAGCGTTGATATTCGCTCATGCCCCAGGCGACCATGAACAGGATCGCGGCGAGCGCCGCCATCGGCACATAGGCCATGAGGTCGGTACCGAAGAGAATGAAGAGCAACAGGAAGGCTGCATGCATCATGCCGGCGACCGGCGTCTTCGCGCCCGAGCGGATATTGGTCGCAGTGCGTGCGATCGCTCCGGTTGCGGGAAGGCCCCCAAAAAGTGCCGAGCCGAGATTGGCGACGCCTTGCCCGATCAGTTCCTGATTCGAGCGATGGCGTGTCCCCGCCATGCCATCGGCGACGACCGCGGACAGCAACGCCTCGACCCCCGCGAGAAAGGCGATCGTGAAGGCCGACGGTAACACAGCGCTGATCTTGGAAAGCGAAATCTCCGGAAGGGATGGCATCGGTAGGCCCGCCGGAATATCCGGAAAACGCGAGCCAACCGTATCGACCGGGAGCTTCAGCAGCGCCACGGCGAGCGAGCTTGCCACCACGGCAATCAGGAATCCGGGAAACCGCGGTGCCAGCTTGCGAAGTCCAACGATGATCGCGAGGGCGCCGACGCCGACGCAGATGGTGGCCCAGCTCGCGCTCGACATTGCCCCCAGATAGGCCTGCCATTTGGGAAGGAAGTCAGCGGGAACCTTGTCGATCGCGAGCCCGAAGAAATCCTTCACCTGACTCGAGGCGATGATGACCGCGATCCCTGCCGTGAAGCCGGTCACCACCGGATGCGGGATATATTTGATCATCTGGCCAAGCCGCAGCACGCCCGCGAGAATCAGGATGAATCCTGCGAGCAAGGTCGCGATCAAGAGGCCGTCATAGCCGTGGCTCGCGATCACATTGAAGATCACAACGACGAAGGCGCCGGTCGGCCCGCCGACCTGAACGCGCGATCCGCCGAGCGCCGAGGTCAGGAAGCCCGCGACGACCGCAGTGATCAGCCCCTTGTCGGGCGATGCCCCGCTGGCGATGCCGAGCGCCATCGCGAGCGGCAAAGCGACGATCGCAACGGTCAGGCCGGCGATCGCATCGGCGCGGAATATTGCAGCGGAATAGCCGTCGCGAAAGACTGTCAGGAGCTTCGGCGTATAGGCCTCGGCCTTCACCGAATTGCGGGCCTGCTCGGAAATTTGGCTGAAAGAAGCGCGCGCACGGGCTGGCCCGGATCGGCATGGACCGCCTCGCGCAGCCGAACGCCGCGGCCCGTCCCGATGCTCGGTGAATATTCGCCTAGCAGTTCGATGCCGTTGCCTTCGAGCGCGCCGATCACCTTCACCAAGGTATCGACGACACCACGAACCTGGCCATTGGATGCCTCCATCCGCTGGATTGTCGGAAGCGAAAGCCCCGCGAGGTCAGCCAGCTCACGCTGGTCGATCCCGAGAAGGGCGCGTGCGGCGCGCATCTGCTGCGACGTGATCATGTCAGCTCCTTGATACTTAATACATCATTTATCAAACTTAACACCATCATTTAATGCTGTATATATCGATCATGCAGAACAATCGATCAACCACTTGCGCCACAATCGGCCTGTATGACTGCGGTCTGGCGATTGGCCGCGAGGAACGCGGCTAATGCCCGATTTCATGGTGTCACCCTTCGATCACCCAATGCCCGGGAAAACCCCGGCGCCCGCGAATGACCGGGCTTATGACGACAAGAGCGTTGCGCTCCCGGCCACAGGCCGGGAGGCAACCTTTCGCGGCGCAAGGGGGCGTTGCCCACGGTGCAGCGATGCGAAGCTGTTTACCCGATACCTCAAGCCGGTCGCAACATGCCCCAATTGCCTGCAGGACTGGACACACCAGCAAGCCGACGATTTCCCCGCCTATGTCTCAATCTTGCTGACCGGACATATCATGGCGCCTGTCATCATCGCGCTCGTCCAGGAGACGGCGTTGTCGCTAGCGGCGCTTGCCGCGATTATCATGACCTTGATGCTCGCGTTGATGATCGCGCTTCTCCAGCCAGCGAAGGGCGCGATCATCGCCTTGCAATGGTGGTTCGGAATGCACGGGTTCGAAAAGGAGCGCCCCGCCCCGGAATCGAGCGATAGCGAGGCGTGACGACATACGCGCGGCATGACCGCCGTCACCGCAACTCCTCAGCTCGCCGACCATAACAAGGATACCGATAGCGACGCCGATTCATGATACCCATAGCCCATCCCTCTGACCGGCGCCTGTTCAAGCGACTTGACGCGGGCCAGAATTTTGTCCGCCAGCGCCGAAAAAGACATCGGATGGGCTTGCTCGAGATCGCGGGCGCTCTGCCGGACCTCGCTATGATCCAGACACAGTTGCTCGTCCTTGAATGCGAATATGACCCTGTTCATTCCGATTTTTACCGGAAGATCCAGCGTCACTCCAAAGCAAGCCCGTATGCGAGACAATATGGGTGCGTGTTTCCAATGATCATCGCATAGATTGACCACGAGGATACCGCCCGGCTTCAACCGCGAATGGCAATCGCGGTAAAATTGGAGCGAGCAAAGCTGGGCGGGCTGCCCGTCCTTGTCGAAGCCATCGACGAGCAGGACGTCACAGGTCCGTGTGTTGTGCCTTATGAATTCAGCGCCATCGTCGCAGACGATCTCGAAGCGATCGCCCTCGGGTGGCAGGAAGAATTGTTCTCCGACGGCAATGACCTCGGGATCGATTTCGACCGCCGTGATCGCTGTATCGGGCAGATATCGGTAGCAATATTTTGCCAGCGATCCTCCACCGAGCCCGATGATCTCGATGGCCTCCGGAGAGGCGTTGAACAGGAGAAACCCCATCATCTGGCGAGTATAGTCGAGCATCAGCCGATCCGGATCGTCGACGCACATCGCGCTCTGCACAAAGGCCCAGTTCGCCAGAAGGCTTCTTATGTTGCCGAGTTCGAAGACAAGCGGAGCTTCAAAACCGCATTGCTCCACCAGCGACGGATCGTCAGAATCAGGCCAGTATCGTTCAAAATGACGCTGGTCTCGGTCGATGTCGTCGAGATGGTCGAGAAAGTGACCGAGTTCGTCTCCTGTCGGATCGGCGCAATCAGCGTCAAGACCCTCCGCTGCTCCGCAAGCCATGTCGCCTACGGTTCCTGGGCATCCCCCGTATTTATCTGTCATCGTCGCGACGCTCGTTTTGCCGGTCGTGCGCGCGTCCCCCGGCAACGGTGCCCCCTACGAACAGGATTAGCAGCAAAACAGAGATGAGGATGATCAGGAATATCGTCACATATGATCCCCGCCAGAAAGCGTCTGCAGCGTGAAACGCAAGCAACCGGCCGACCGAGCGGACCGGGAGACCCCGATCGGACCAGCATTGGAGGCGGTCCAGATCAACGGCCTTGCCGTTTCTCGAACAGCTGAGCCTTCTCGTGCATCTCCTGCCATGCAGCCGCGGCGCGGAGTGCCCGGTCCCGGACATTCGGCAACGACGCCGTGCCCGCCTCCGCCTCGCACGCTTTCATGCGAACCAGATAGAATTCGCTGTTACGCGACGTCGGTTTGGGATTGATCTGGGAGATCATGTCACAAGCACCGTGGTTTCTTCTCGTCTGTTGCCGCCCGCGATCGAGCTCGGGTGCGTCAGGTTTCGGCCACGCCTTCACGGGACCCAAGCTCCCGGAGCAAGACCTCCTCCGATAAGGGTGAGCCATCACTGGGCATGATGCACGTATACAACATCTCTTTATATTGTTAAGCGTGATATTTGATGTACTATACATCATCTGACGCCATGCTCCGGTACAACCGGAAGGCCAAGCCTTTCCCTAGCCGGCGATCCGTGTCGGTTCGGACGGGATCGACGATTCTCGAAGGGTGACCGCCCACGGCGGAGACGACTGGAGCCAGCGTTGCCCGGCAGACGGTTGCCCTAGTCAGGTCTCGCCTTTTAGATGACCGCAACCCGAAAAATGGAGACAGTTCTTGGATACGGTATCGATCGTGCTCTTCCTGCTACTGGCCGTGGTCGTCAGCGGCGCGGTATCGCGAATGTTGCCCATATCCTTGCCGACCCCGCTGGTGCAGATCCTGCTGGGCGCGGGCATCGGCCTGTCGACATCCTATCGCGTCGAACTCGATCCCGAGCTGTTCCTGCTGCTGTTCCTGCCGCCGCTATTGTTCCTCGATGGCTGGCGCATACCCAAGGACGAGCTGCTGAAGGACGTTTCGACGGTCGTCGAACTCGCGCTCGGCCTCGTCCTGATGACCGTCATCGGCATGGGTTTCTTCATTCACTGGATGATCCCCGCGATGCCGATGGCGGTCGCCTTCGCGCTCGCCGCCGTCGTGTCGCCAACCGACCCGATCGCCGTGTCCGCGATCGCGGCGCGCGTCCCGATCCCCAAACGAATGATGCATATTCTGGAGGGGGAATCGCTTCTTAACGATGCGTCGGGTCTCGTCTGCCTGCGCTTTGCCATCGCCGCCGCGCTGACCGGAACCTTCTCCGTCGGTACCGCCTCACTCAATTTCCTGTGGGTCGCGGGCGTGGGGCTGGCAATTGGGGTTGCCGTGACGCTCGCCGCGACGCAGGCCAAAGCCTGGGTTACGAAGCGCTGGGGCGAGGACACGGGCTCGCAGATACTCGTCAGCTTGCTGATCCCGTTCGGCTCCTATCTGCTCGCCGAACATTTTCATGCCTCGGGCATCCTCGCTGCGGTGAGCGCAGGCGTCACCATGACCTTTGCCGAAATATCGCGGCAGGCCATGGCGGTGACCCGGATGCGGCGCAATTCGGTGTGGGACACAATCCAGTTCGCACTCAACGGCATCATCTTCGTGCTGCTCGGCGAACAATTGCCCGCGATCCTCGCTGGGGCGAAAGAAACCGTGATGCTGACCGGCCACGATAGCCCCTGGTGGCTGGTAGCCTACATCGTCGCAATTGTCGCCGGGCTGGCGGCGCTGCGTTTCGTCTGGGTGTGGGTATCGCTGAGGCTCACCATCCTGCGCAAGCGCGACGGCGATAGCGGCCTCCAAAGCCCCGACTGGCGGCTGGTCGCCGCCATGTCGTTCGCTGGCGTGCGCGGTGCGATCACGCTCGCGGGCGTGCTGACGCTGCCGCTGACGCTTGATGATGGCACGGCCTTTCCGGCTCGCGACCTCGCCATCTTTCTCGCGGCGGGTGTCATCATCGTCTCGCTGATCCTGGCCAGCATCGCATTGCCCGTGTTGCTCAAGGGACTGGTGATGCCTCCGGAACCGTCGAAACAGGCCGAGGAGGACGCGGCGCGCGTCGCCACGGCGGAAGCGGCGATCCGTGCGATCGAGCGGCGTCAGCACGCCTTGGCTGAGGATCGTGGTGAAGCCGATCTCTTCGCGGCCGCGGCCGCGCGCGTCATGGACTTCTACCGCGAGCGTATCGAGAGCCGCAGCCAAGGCCTCTCCGAAGCACGGCGGGAGGAAGAGCATATCATCCGGGAATTTCAGCTGGTCGGTGTGAAGGCCGAACGCGACGCGCTCCGGGAACTGGTCGGCGGGCGTGCAATCGGTAGCGAAGTGGCTCGGAAACTTACCCGTGAACTCGACCTGTCGGAGGCACGGTATCGCGGCTGATGGCCGGTGGCGGTCCGAGCGCTATCAGCGAAAACAGCCGTTGCCCGAGAAGATACGCAGCAATTCTTAGCTGAAACCCATTTGCCGGGACGGTTGCGGCGGACCGATGGTCAGCAGGCCCAAAAAGACGGCCTTCGTTACGAGGTGAGCGCGGTTCCGGGCACTGAGCTTGAGCCGCACATTCTCAATGTGCCTCTCGACCGTTCTCGGAGCGATGTCGACCTCGAGAGCGATCTCCTTCGCCGAATATCCGACGGAGACCAGCTCCAAAATCTGCAGCTCCCTGTCGGTCAGGTGTCGCTCCATCGAATAATGGCTATGGCTCACGTCGCATCTCCCGAGCGCATCCGCGCGATTGGCTAAGCGACCGATGGAGTTGTTCGCGATGGCCGCGCTGCTCCTTGAAAGAGACGGTAGTTCGAAGCTATCGGCTAAGCAATCAGGACAGCGACCGGATGGTGCTGCGGTGCGACAACCTTGATCCGGAAGACCGATAAGCGCATGGGTCGAATATGTCGATTTGCGTTATTCGGCGGCTCCCCACCCTGAATGAGCCGTAGCGATTGGGCCGCGAACGACCCAATTGCGGACATTCGCTCACTGCCCTAGTCTTGAGACGTTGTGAGCTCACGCCGGCCGGAGGCAGGTAGGCATCCCGTTCAACGTCCGCCGTGCCGACGAGAGGGATCTGAACATGTCCGACAACGAGCCGGCCGCAGAGGTCGACGTCACCAAAGCCTGGCAAGCGACGCAGGATCAGAAGGGTTCCGCCAGTCGACTTCGAATTTTCGCGGCGCTTTCCTGGATCATTGCCATTGGCGGCGAAATCACCGGTATTGTTATGCTCAAACAGCACAAGTTTGACCATGGCAACCTTGCGCTGCTGATTGGCATTCTGGTTGTCATCGCGATCTTTGCGATTGCCGGCAGCTTGATGTGGAAGGCTGCGAACAAGCATGATCCGGCAAGTAAGGCCGACACGTTCCGTTTCTTCGTCCAGAATCAGCTCGGCGCGATCATCACGCTGATCGCCTTCCTCCCGCTGGTCGTCCTGATCTTCATGGACAAGGACATGGATCCCAAAAGCAAGAAAATTGCCGGCGGCGTCGGCGCCATACTGGCCGTGGTCGCCACACTGATCGGGGTCAGCTTCAACCCGCCGTCGGTAGAGCAGTACACGCAAGACATGAATGCTTGCGCGACCCAGATCAGGGCTGGCCAGCCAACGACCGCCTGTTCACCCGAGGTCGCCGCGCAGGCGCAGGACATTGCCCGGGATTCGCAGGCCGTGACCGAAGCGACCAAGAGCGACCAAAACCCGGCCGGTCTGGACGTCGTGTACTGGATCGCTCCGGAAAACGGCACCAAGGCGTCCGCAACTCCGCATGTATTCCATATCTGTGAAAATGTAAGTCCGCTTGAGGGCAAGACGGTCAATCGCGGCTCCGTGACCGAAGCATATGCGGAAAACGCGACCCGTATCACCAAGCAGATTGCGATGGAGCAGGAGCAGTGCGGATTTACGACTTCGCACTAAGCCTGTCTACGGTTCTAACGCACTTAACGCAGCCAGCATCGTCGAAAAGCTGCCTGTTCGCATTCCGGAAGATCGATCTAGCGCCGCTGCGACCGAGACCAGACGCGTTACCGCCGTGAGTTTCCGCAGTTTTGTGCTATTTAGTCGGCCATCGCATTGACCAGCATCCGCATCAAGCGGACCAGATCATCAAAATCCTCACGGCGCCAATCGGAAAACCTGGCCAGAGCCATCGCCTCCCGGGCCGAATCCAGGGCGTCCGTAGCCACTTTTCCACGCGGCGTGATGATCGCCTCGCGTATCCTCTTGTCGGCAGCGCTCGAACGCCGGCTTACAAGACCCAATTCCTCGAGCCGTGCGATCTGCCGGCTGACGGTCGTATAATCGCGGCCGACACGGCCAGCCAAATCGACCACGCCGATAGGCCCGAGCCGCTCCACCAAGACGAGCAGCGGGAACAGCGCGCGCTCGAGCGACAGGCCTGCCTTGGCGAGCAACTCTACGTCTCGCTCGGGCTGGTTCATGATGCTCACGATTTCGATCAACGAGCGATGCAATTCGGGCAGCATCTTCTTAATATGTGTATTATGCACTTTTGTCGTTGACACCCAATTGCTCCTCCTTGATATGTGCATAATACACATTGGAGTCTAAAGATGGAAGAGCAAGTTGAACTCGAGGTCCTGATCTGTGGTGCCGGCGCAGCCGGCCTGGAGCAGCGGCACGCCCGGCGAGGAAGACCGGCTGGCCTTCAGCCCCTGGCGCGGCATCCAGGCGCACAAGCCACTGGGATCCATC
>JALDYH010000092.1:0-14626 GCA_032154175.1 Sphingopyxis sp.
TGATCGATGCGAAACAGGTAAAGCCGCTCTGCCCTGCCTGCAAGCGCCGGATATACTGGAGGTACGCCTGCGACTGGTTGTAGGTCGTGCCGGGAAGCGTCTGACCGCGGAACGCCCGCTTCACTTCCTCGCCCGTGAACGGGCGCGCCGCCCCAGGAAACGCACCCTTGGTTCCCGGCGGGACCAGCTTGCCAGCGGTATCGATATATTTGCCGGAGGCTGTCGGGCCGGGAACGGGAATCTGGCAATTCATCACCGACACGGCAGTCTGCGCAAAGGCGGGGCGGATCGTCAAGGCGGCCGACACCCCGACGGCGCCAAGCGCCAGCATCCTGCGGCGCGAGGGGATCATGTCCCCGGTCTCGATCGGGTTTTCGGCGGGAATGTCGCTATTTTCCATGGCGTGCGCATAGCCCAATGAGCCATCAAGGAAAAGCAAAAGACGGGTCTCCTCCTTGCCCTTCCCGCTTTGGGACATTCGCCGATCGAGCGTTAATTACCGAAACATCCTTGCGTATCATCCTCGCTTCGTGCGACGCGCAGCGGCGATGTTCGATCGCCTTTCCAGTCTGGTCATTGCATTGACGCTGGTCGCCATCGCAGCGATTTTTGCCGCGCTGACCGGCGGCGATCCCCTGTCTATCGCGATCATGGCAATCGCGGGCTTTCTCGCTGCCGCCACGGTTTACGGCGCGCTTCCCGCGGCCCTGCCCGACATACAGGGCGCAGGAATATCGCCTGCCGCGGCTCCGCTGGTTTCGCTGCTCCGCCACCCCGATTTCGCGCATTGGGTCGATCAGGAAAAGGAACCGTTGATCGGCACGGCAGACAATATCGTCACCATTGCGAACGATGCCGCGATCCGCCTGCTGGGCCGGCATATCGTCGGGGCCGACGTCCGTACCGCGATCCGGCATCCCGCCGCGACGGACTGGTTATCGCGGATCGAAGGGAAAGACCGCCTCGAAACGGTCGACCTGATCGATTTTCCGCGCCCCGGGCAACGCTGGACGATGCGGATCGCGGCCTTGTCGGGCAGCGAATATATCATCTTCCTCTCCGACCGGTCCGCGATCGATGCCGCCGACCGCATGCGGTCCGATTTCGTCGCCAACGCCAGCCACGAGCTGCGCACGCCACTCGCCGCGATCCTCGGCTATGTCGAAACCCTGCAGGAGATGGATGGCGAAGCCGATGCGCCGACGCGCAATCGCTTTTTGTCGATCATCGAGCGCGAGGCCCGGCGGATGCAGCAACTCGTCATCGACCTCCTCTCGATTTCGCGGGTCGAGGCCGACCGCTTTCGCCGCCCGACAACGCCGGTCGACCTCGCGGCCATCGTCAAGACCACGATCGCGCAGATGCGCGACAGCGAGCAACCGCGAGTAAAAGATGTGATTGCCCGGCTGGGCGATGCCCCCCAACCGATGCTGGGCGACGAGGCACAATTGGGGCAGCTCGCGCATAATGTCATTTCGAATGCCATGAAATATGGCCACGCGGATACGCCGGTGACCGTCGAACTGACACGCGAGGGCCGCCGTGTGCGGCTGTTGGTCAGCGATGTGGGCGACGGCATCGCGTCCGATCACCTGCCGCGCCTGACCGAACGCTTCTATCGCGTCGATGAAGCGCGCAGCCGCTCGGTCGGTGGCACGGGCCTCGGTCTCGCCATCGTCAAGCACATCAGCGAACGCCATCAGGGACAGCTCGACATCGCCAGCGAAGTCGGCAAGGGCACCCGCGTTTCCGTGACTTTTCCGCTGGCTGCCGAAGGTTGACGAGATAGCCCGCGAACCGCGAATCCAAGCCTAACCTTGACTTTTCATAGCTCAAGGCCCATCTTCCGGTGGCTATCGTCGCCTACGACGGATTTTTTTGCCTGAATGGCGGACACTTCCATCCTCACGCTACCTGGCGCCATCGGCATCGGCCGGTGGTAACTCCGATTCCGTGAAAGGAACGACCCATGCCCATCGGCACCGTAAAATTCTTCAACACCGAAAAAGGTTATGGCTTCATCGCGAACGAAGACGGTTCGGGCGACAATTTCGTCCACATCACCGCCCTCGAACGCGCCGGGATGACGACGCTGAACAAGGATCAGCGCGTTTCCTATGATCTGGAAACCGACCAGCGCGGCAAGACCGCCGCTGTCAACGTCCAGCCGGCCTGATCTTTGGCCAAAGAGGAACTTCTGACCCTCGATGGCCAGATCGATGAAATTCTTCCCGACGGGCGCTTCGGCGTCATTCTGGAAAATGACCATCGGATCATCGCTTACACGGCGGGCCGGATGCGACGCTTTCGCATCCGGTCGGTCGTCGGCGACGCCGTCCGCGTCGAAATGACACCCTATGACCTGACCAAAGGTCGTATTGTCTATCGCGACCGCGGCGCAAGCCCCGCCGGCGGCGGCCCCCGCAAGGGAGTCCGGCGCTGATTCCAACAATCGAAAAACACAATAAACCACAGGATATTATGAACTTTAATCTGAATGCATTTCCCTCCCTCCTCCGGCCCTATTCCGCAATCGATACGCGGGCCGGCAAGCCAGCGCGGCGATCGCCGACGCTGACGCGGCGCGAACTTCGCCGCATCATTGCCCAGATGGTCGACTGACTTTCTCCGGTTCGACCTTCGACCAATCCTCTCAAGCTCAAGGAAATCCGCCATGTCGAACACCAGCGATTTCTACCTGATCCAGGCGGACAAGTGCGCGGCCGACGCGGCAGAAAGCACGTTGTCGCAAGTTCGCGACCGCAATCTTCGCGCCGAGCAAGCCTGGCGCACGATGGCCGAACGGCTGATCCAGACCGAAGCGACACGCGCGCGGCAGGTCGCTGCCGCAGCGGCCAGGATGGAAGCAACCACCGCAGCCGACTGACGGATTTTCCGTCAGTCGATGCGGTCGAGCAATTCCCCGATCGTCCCGAACATTTCGTCGATCTGCTGACGCTCGACAATCAACGGCGGCGATAGCGCGATAATGTCGCCCGTCGCACGAACAAGCAATCCATTGTCGAAACAGGCGTGGAACAACTCCATCGCGCGCGCGGTGGGCGCGCCCGGTCGCGGTTCCAGCTCGATCCCGGCCACCAGCCCGATCGTGCGGATGTCGATGATGTGCCGCCGCCCCTTCAGGCCTTGCGCCGCATCCTCCCAATAGCTCCCGAGCTCGTTCGCCCGATCGAACAGTCCCTCGCGGGCATAGAGATCGAGCGTTGCGATCCCCGCTGCGCTGGCCAGCGGATGGCCCGAATATGTGTAGCCGTGAAACAGCTCGATCCCGCCCGGCACGCTGTCTACCACGGCATCGTGCAACTCTCGCTTCACCGCGACCGCCCCCATCGGGACGGCCGCGTTGGTCAGCCCCTTCGCCATGGTGATGATGTCGGGGGTCACGCCCCACTGTCCTGCCGCCGTGGCGCCGCCGATTCGGCCAAAGGCGGTAATAACCTCGTCGAAAATCAATATGATACCATGTCTGTCGCAAATCTCGCGCAGGCGCTGGAGATAGCCGACCGGCGGCACGAGCACGCCGGTCGATCCCGCCATGGGCTCGACGATTACCGCCGCGATCGTATCGGCGCCGTGCAGGTCCACCAACCGCTGCAGATCGTCGGCCAGCTCGGCGCCATGCGGCGGAAAGCCGCGGGCGAAGGCGTTGCGTTCGATATCGTGCGTGTGGCGAAGATGATCGACGCCGGGGAGGCCCCCGCCGAACGCGCGGCGATTGTTGACGAGCCCGCCGACGCTGATGCCGCCAAAGCCCGTGCCATGATAGCCACGTTCGCGCCCGATCAGGCGCGTGCGCGTCCCTTGCCCTTTCGCACGCTGGATCGCGAGCGCGATTTTCAGAGCAGTATCAACCGATTCTGAGCCGCTGTTAGTGAAGAATATCCGGTCGAGACCGGCAGGCATCAATCCCGCAAGCCGCTGCGCCAGTTCAAAGGGAAGCGGATGACCGAGCTGGAAAGTCGGCGCGAAATCGAGCGTCGCCGCGGCGGTTGCGATCGCTTCGACAATCTCGCGTCGGCAATGACCCGCATTGCTGCACCAGAGGCCCGAAGTGCCGTCGAGGATCTGCTGCCCGTCGCTCGATCGATAGTGCATGCCGCTCGCCGAGACGAGCTGGCGCGGGTTCGCCTTGTACGACCGATTGGCGGTAAAGGGCATCCAGAAGGACGCCAGCTGGTCGTTTTCACCCCTCATCGCGATCTCCTTTCAACCTGTCATTGCGAAGAGCGCAGCGACGAAGCAATCTCCAGCTCCCGGCCTTGGGAACGGCCGATAGCTGGAGATTGCTTCGCTTCGCTCGCGATGACAACCGGCTTTCGATCTAGCAAAGAATCGGGCATATAATCATGCCGAAAATGGCCGAATAGCGGCTCCCTCTGGCGCTTCTCCCTACCTTGCGATACGCTGTCCCTTCCACAACGGGCCGACTCCTCGGCCCAATCGGGGGCGCATGTCAGTCAATCTGGAACAATGGATCAGCGACCATAAAATCGATGAAGTCGAATGTATCGTCCCCGACATCAACGGGGTCCAGCGCGGCAAGGTGCTGCCGGCCAAAAAATTCCTGTCGTCGGTGAAGGACAAGTCGCTGCGTATCCCGGGCAGCGTATTCATCTGTACGATCGACGGCCACTACCCCGAAGATATCGACGATATATGGGACAAGGATCCCGACAAGGTCCTGATCGCCGACCCGAGCACGATCTGCATCGCCCCCGGCTTTACCTCGCCAACCGCCTTCGTCATCGCCGACGCGTTCAACGGCGACGGGACCGAGGTCGAGATTGCGCCGCGCACGATCCTGAAAAAAGTGCTCGGCCTCTATGAGGACAAGGGCTGGAAACCGATCATCGCGCCCGAGGTCGAATTCTACCTCGTATCGCAAAATGCCGATCCCGATTTCCCGTTGACCCCGCCCGTCGGCCAGTCGGGCCGCAGCGAGACGGCAAGCCAGCCTTACGGGCTGGAAGCGATGAACGAATATGAGGATATCATCGATCATATCTACGACGATTGCGAGCTGATGGGGCTCGATATCGACACGATGATCCACGAAATGGGTGCCGCGCAGCTCGAGGTCAATTTCGAGCACGGCGATCCGCTACGCCTCGCCGACGAGGTATTCCTGTTCAAGCGCGTCGTGCGCAATGTCGCAAAGCAGCATAATGTCTATGCGACCTTCATGGCCAACCCGATGGCGGGCCAGCCGGGCAGCGCGATGCATATCCACCAGTCGGTGGTCGACGCGGCGACCGGCAAGAACCTGTTTTCGACCGCCAATGGCCGCGATAGCGCGATGTTCCGCAGCTATATCGCCGGGCTGGTGCGCTACATGCCGCAAATCTCGCCGCTGTGGGCGCCCAATGTGAACAGCTTTCGCCGCATGCGTCCCGACAGTGCGGCGCCGATCAACGTCCAGTGGGGCGAAGACAACCGGTCGTGCGGGTTCCGCGTGCCGATTTCGGACAAGAACAACCGCCGCGTCGAAAACCGCCTGCCCGGCGCCGACAGCAACCCCTATCTGGCGATCGCGGCCTCGCTGATCTGCGGCTATATCGGAATGGTCGACCGCATGGTGCCGGCCAAGCCGATCACCGGCAGCGCGTACAACCGTGCGCGCACCCTGCCGCGCACGCTCGAGGCCGCGCTCGATCGTTTCGCCTCGTGCAAGAAGGTACGCAACCTGCTCGGCGACGATTTCTTCGAAATCTTCTTCGCGGTGAAGGATTATGAGCTGTTCAATTACCAGTCGGTCGTGTCGAGCTGGGAACGCGAACATCTGTTGATGCGGGTCTGACCCGCGCGCCGGCCATGACCGATCCGCTTGCCAACAGCTATTACGCCGCGACCGCGCATCCGTGGCGGGCGACCTGTGAGATGGGCGAATATCCGGGATTCGACGTCGCGGTCATCGGCGGCGGCTTCACCGGCCTCTCAGCCGCCCTTGCCTGCGCCGAACGCGGCTTTTCGGTAGTCCTGGTCGAACGTGAGCATATCGGCTTCGGCGCCTCGGGACGCAACGGCGGGCAGTTGATCCCGGGCCTCCGCTGGACCGCCTCCGAACTCGAAGCCGAATTCGGCCGCGAGCGCGCCGATGCACTGTTCGACCTGTGCTGGCGCGACAATCGCGTCAAGGCGCGGATCGCGAAACATGGCATCGATTGCGACCTAAAAACCGGTCATCTGGAGGCAGCATGGACGCCGAAGGATTTCGACGCGATCAAGCGCGAGGCCGAGTTCCTGGCAACACGCTTTGGCTATCAAAGCGATATCGTCGCGAAACAGGATATGGCGAGCCATATCGCCAGCCCTCTCTATCACGGCGGCGTCCATGATCCGCAGGCTGGGCATTTCCACCCGCTCAACTATGCGATCGGGCTCGCGCACGCCGCGCAAGATGCCGGTGTCTGTATCCGGGAGAATGAATGCGTCTACCGCATTACCGACAACCCGGAAGGATTGGGCCTGATCACCGACCGCGCGCATATCGGTGTGCGCTATATCATCGACGCAACCGATAGCTGGATCGGTCATGTCGAACCCGATCTCGGCCGCTACACCGTGCCGATCATGAACTATAATATCGCGACCGCCCCGCTCGCGAACGCGGATGCGCTGCTGCCGGGCGATGCTGCGGTCGCCGACAGCCGCTTCGTCCTCAACTATTTCCGCCTGTCCGCCGACAAAAGGCTCATCTTCGGCGGCGGCGAGCGTTATTCGCAGACGCCGCCGCGCGACATCGCGGCCTTCGTCCGGCCTTTCATGGCGGAGGTATTCCCGCAGATCGCCGACGCCAAGATCGATTATGGCTGGGGCGGGGCGGTCGCGGTGACGATGAACCGCCTGCCGCATGTTGGGCGACGCGGGAATATCTTCTATGCCCACGGCTTTTCGGGGCATGGCGCGCTGGTGACGACGCTGGCGGGCGAACTGATCGCCGAAGCGATGGCGGGGACCGCCGAGCGGTTCGATGTGCTGGCCAGCCTGCCGTCGCGCCCCTTCCCCGGCGGCAAATGGCTCAGACGCCCCCTCGCTACGCTGGGGCTGCTCTGGTATGCGCTGCGCGACCGGCTCGGTTGATCAAGGTTTCAGGAGTGTTTCGCATGTCCAAATCATCCGCGCAGGTCGCGCCGCGTTCGGAAGCGGAGGCCTTTTTCAAGGCCAACCCCGACGTGGATTCGATCGAGATGATCTACACCGACTTTGGCGGCGTGCCGCGGGGCAAGCGGCTGCGCCAGCACGAGGTGCTCGCGGTCTACGACAGCGGCCGCATGTTTCCCGGGTCGATCACTGTCGTCGACATCACGGGACAGGACACCGTCGAAACCGGCCTCGTCTGGGAAGATGGCGATGCCGACCGATCGATGAAGCCGATCCCCGGCACGCTCGTGCGCACGCCGTGGGGCGGCGACCATGCCGCACAGTTCCTCGTTGATTTCTACGAGCTAGACGGCACCCCGCACGACCTCGACCCGCGCCACGTTCTCGGCGGCGTCATCGATCGCTTCACCGCCGACGGCCTGACCCCCGTTCTGGCGGTCGAGCTCGAATTCTATCTCGTCGATCCGCGCCGCGCGCGCGATGGTACGCTCCGTCCTGCCCGCCCCGGCTACAGCCGCGACACGCCGCGTAATGTCGAGGTTTACGGTCTGCGCGAACTCGACGATTTCCGCCCCTTTTTCGACGCGCTCTACGCGGCCACCGATGTGCAGGACGTGCCACTGGAAAGCGCGATTTCGGAATTCGCGCCGGGGCAGTTCGAACTGACCCTGCGGCACAAACCCGACGCGCTCCGCGCCTGCGACGACGCAATCATGTACAAGCGCCTCGTCAAGGCGATCGCCCAGCAACAAGGTCTCGAGGCAACCTTCATGGCCAAGCCTTTCGCCGAGCAGGCGGGCAGCGGCATGCACATCCACGTATCGGTCAACGACGACAAGGCCGCGAACATCTTCGCAAGCGAAGACCCCGAGGGCACGCCTGCGCTGCGCCATGCGATCGGCGGGATGATCGGCAGCGTCGGCGACGGCTTCGCGCTGTTCGCGCCGCACGCGAACAGCTATCGCCGCTTCAAGGCGAACAGCTATGCGCCCGTCGCGCCGACGTGGGGCGTCAACAATCGCACTGTGTCCTTCCGCATCCCCGCAGGTCCGCCGCCGAGCCGTCACGTCGAGCATCGCGCTTGCGGCGCCGACGCCAACCCCTATCTCGCCGTTGCCGCCGTCCTTGCCGGCATGCATCACGGAATGACCAACAAGACCGATCCGGGTGGCGCCGTCGTCGGCAACGGGTACGACCGCGATAACAGTGGCGACGACAAGCCGCCGTCGAACTGGTTTTCAGCGGTCGACCGCTTTCACGACTCGAAACTGATGCGCGATTATCTCGGCGAACGCTTCGTCGACATGTTCACGATCGTGAAGCGCGTCGAACAGGACCGCTATTTCGGCGTCGTACCAACGCTTGATTATGACTGGTACCTGCGCAACGCATGAAAGTTTCAAGGATTCCCGGCATGGCGCAAAATAACCTCTTTCCAAGCCGGGCTTATTGAGTCAGCTTGGCGTCACAAACAGGGAGGCTGACATGGACCCGATCGAACTGATCAAGCAAACCCGGGGGCGTCGCTCGCTCCTGCAGGCGATGGGGGTCGCGGCAATCGGGATCAGCTTCGGCGGCCTCGCGGCCTGCAGCAAGGGCGAAGGCAAGAAGCTCGCGAACGGCGAAGAGGCCAAGCTCAACTTCTACAATTGGGACACCTATATCGGCGAGACGACGCTCGACGATTTCAGGGAAACGTCCGGCGTCGAGGTCACGATGGACCTGTTCGACAGCAACGACGTGCTGTTCGCCAAATTCAAGGCCGGGAACCCCGGTTATGACGTGATCGTGCCATCGAACGACTTTGTCGAACGGATGGCAAGGGCCGGCATGCTGCAGGCGCTCGACCATGCGCAAATCCCGAATATCAAGAATATCGACCCGACCTTCATCGACGTCGATTATGACAAGGGCCGCAAATTTTCGATGCCCTATACCTGGCTGACGCTTGGGATCGGCTATCGCAAATCGAAGGTGAAGGCGACGCCCGACAGCTGGAAAGTGCTGTTCGACAGTCCCGAATATGCCGGCCGTATCTCGTGGCTGTCCGAAGCCGGCGACATGTTCCGCCTCTACGGCAAATATCTCGGCAAGTCGGTCAATGCCCTGACGCCCGCCGACATCGCAACGATCGAAGCGATGATGATCAAGCAAAAGCCCAATGTGAAGAATTTCCACGTCGATGACGGGCAGGATCTGCTGCTGAAGGGCGATGTCGACCTGGTCCTCGAATATAATGGCGACATCGCGCAGATCATGACCGAAGACAAGGATATCGACTTCATCGTGCCCAAGGAGGGCAGCCAGCTCAATTCGGATAACCTCTGTATTCCGAAAGGCGCGCCGCATCCGAAGAATGCCCATGCCTTCATCAACTATCTGCTCGACGCCGAAGTCGACAAGAAGATCACCGAAACGATCCTTTTCCCGACGCCCAACAATGCGGCGAAGGCGCTGATGCCCGACAGTTACAAGAACAACCCGGTGATCTTCCCGCCCGCCGATGTGCTGGCGAAGTGCGAATATGCCAAGTTCAACCCGGAATTGCAGCCGTTGTTCGAAGAGGCGTTTACGCGAGTGCGGGCAGCATAGGAAAACGGGAGGCGCGTGGGGGTGGCCGAACAGGACTGGAAAACGAACAAAACGACCTTTCTCGCGGTGTCCTTGCCGACGCTGTTCTGGGTTATCGTCTTCTTCGTCATCCCCATGGCCATCGTCTGGCTCTACAGCTTCGGCGAGAACAAGGGCCTGACCGAGATCAGTATCTCGGGCACCCTCGACAATTACAAGCGCGCGACCGAGTGGCTGTATCTCACCATTTTCGGCAAGAGTTTCGCGGTCGCGGCGCTCGTCACCCTGATCTGCCTGATCGTCGGATTTCCGGTCGCGATGGCGATCACCTTCGCCAGCGAGAAATGGCGGCCGTGGCTGCTCCTCGGTATCATGCTGCCCTTCTGGACCAACCTGCTCATCCGGACCTATGCGCTGATGATGCTTCTCGGCACACAGGGCTATGCGAACAAGGGACTGGGCGCGCTGTGGGAAGGGACGAGCTGGCTGAAGACGCTCGTCGGTCTCCAGCCGCTCCCGACGTGGGAGCCCGTGCAGCTGCTCTTCAACAATTTTGCGGTCGTGTTCGGGCTCGTCTATGTCCACCTGCCCTTCATGGTCCTGCCGCTCTACGCGGCGCTCGACCGGCTCGACCGCAGCCTGATCGAGGCGAGCCTCGACCTCGGCGCCGGCCATTTCCGGACGATCATGCGCATCGTCGTTCCGCTCGCCGCACCGGGCATCATCGCCGGGGTGATGATCACGCTGATCCCCGCGCTTGGCGCCTATCTCACCCCCGACCTGATGGGCGGGACCGACAGCCAGATGATCGCCAACGTCATCGAACGCCAGTTCAAGAAGGCAAATGACTGGCCGTTCGGTGCCGCCCTCTCCTTTCTCCTCATCTATGCGATGTTCATCCTGATCGCGCTGCAGTCGATGCGGAAAAAAGTGCCGGAGATCCATTGATGGCACTGTTCGCCCACACACCCGTCGCACCGCTCGAATATAGCCGCAAGCTCTGGATGCGGCTGTGGGTCGGCACGGTGATGGTGTTCCTTTACGCGCCGCTCGTCGTGTTGATGATCTTCAGTTTCAACGACAGCAAGCGCAACGTCGTGTGGCGCGGCTTCACGACCAAATATTATGAAAAGGCGATGGGCAACGACGCGCTGGTCGAGGCGCTGGTCAATTCGCTGACCATCGCCGCGCTGGCGACGCTGGTGAGCCTGGTCATCGGCACCTTTGCGGCGGTGATGCTATGGCGTTTCCGTTTTCCGCTGAAAGGCGCGGTCGACGGAACGATCTCGCTGCCGATCATCGTTCCCGAAATCTGCCTCGGCGTCGCATTTCTGATGTTCTTCGCCGCGGTCGACTGGCCGACTGACCTCGTCTGGCCGTTCAATCTCGGCGCGATCACCATCGCGCACATCACCTTCTGCTTCCCCTTCGTGACGATGGTCGTGCGATCGCGCCTCGCCAACTTCAATCGCGAGCAGGAGGAAGCGGCGAAGGATCTGGGCGCGAGCGAGTGGCAGGTGTTCCGCGATGTGCTGATCCCGCACATCAAGCCCGCGCTGATCGCCGGTGCGCTGCTCTCCTTCACATTGAGCCTCGACGATTTCGTCATCACCTATTTCACCAGCGGCCCCGACACGATCACCTTCCCGGTGAAAGTCTATTCAATGGTCCGTTTCTCGGTGACGCCCGAGGTCAACGCCGCCTCCACCCTGCTCATCATCCTCACTGTCGCCCTGACCTTCGTCGCGCTGAAACTTCAGGGCGTAAAAGCCATTGCGGAAACCCACTGACCATGACCGACACCGCACGCCCGATCATCCAGATCCAGAATGTCACCAAACGCTTCGGAAAGGTGACCGCGGTCGACAATGTCAGCCTCGACATCAACGCCGGCGAATTCTTCGTGCTGCTCGGCCCGTCGGGCTGCGGCAAGACGACGCTGCTGCGCATGATTGCGGGGTTCGAACTGCCGACCGAGGGCAAGGTGTTGATCGACGGACAGGACATGGCGGGCATCCCGCCAAACAAGCGCCCGGTGAATATGGTGTTCCAGAGCTATGCGGTGTTTCCGCATATGAGCGTCGCCGACAACGTCGCCTACGGCCTCAAGATCGCCGGTGTGAAAGGCGGCGAGATCAAGGACCGCGTCGCGGAGGCTCTCGAACTCGTCAAGCTCGGCGGCTTCGAGACGCGCATGCCCGACCAGATGTCGGGCGGCCAGCGCCAGCGCGTCGCGCTCGCGCGCAGCCTCGTCATGCGCCCGAAGGTCCTGCTACTCGACGAACCGCTGTCGGCGCTCGATGCCAAACTCCGCGCGCAGATGCAGTTCGAGCTTTCGGACCTGCAGGAAAAGGTCGGCATCACCTTCGTCACCGTGACGCACGATCAGGACGAGGCGCTGTCGATGGCATGCCGCATCGGCGTGATCAACAAGGGCGAGGTGGCGCAGCTCGCTGCGCCGTCGGACCTGTACGAATATCCCGCGAACCGTTTCGTCGCCGATTTTGTCGGATCGGTGAACATCTTCGAGGGCAAGCTGACCCTCGACGAGCCCGACAAGGCCGCGGTCGATTGCCCGGGGCTCGGCAAGGTTTATCTGAACCACGGCGTCACCGGCCCGCACGGTGCCGATGTCTGGGTCGCGCTACGGCCAGAGAAAATCTACCTCCACGTTCCCGGCGAAGGCAAAGCGGTCAAGGCCGCGGCGCAGGACGCGCCCGACGGCTACAATTTCGCGCGCGGCAAGATCAAGGGTATGAGCTACCTCGGCGACATCACCCTGTTCGAGATCGAGCTGGAATCCGGTGCGATGCTGCGCGTCTCACGCCCGAACCTGTCGCGTCACGACCAAGAAGATTTCACCTGGGGCGACAAGGTCAGCATGCACTGGCGCGCCGACAGTCCGGTGGTGTTGCTGGGGTAGCTCACTTGATCGTCATTGCGAGGAGCCTAAGGCGACGCGGCAATCTCCAGCTATCGTCCCTGCGCAAGATCGATAGCTGGAGATTGCTTCGCTCCGTTCGCAATGACAAAAATCAGTGCGCCGCCTTCTTGCCCGGCACCATGTGCAGAGCGCCGACGATCACCCCGCCCAGCAACAGCCCGAAGATGCCGTCACCCGTCGCCTTGATCAGCCACGTCCACAGCCCTTCGAGCGGTAGCCCGCCCGCGATCGAATGCGCGAGCGATTCCAGCGCCTCGGCGATACCCCCGATGTGATATTCGTGCAGCCCATGCAGCACGATCTGGCCGCCAACCCACAGCATCGCCGCGGTGCCGATCACCGCCAGCGCAGCCAGCAATTTCGGCATGAACGACACCAGTCCACGCCCGATCGCCTTGCGCGCACTGTTGCCTTCCTTCGCCATGTGCAGTCCGATATCGTCCATCTTAACAATCAGACCGACGACGCCATAAACGGCTATAGTGATAGCAACCGCAACCACCGCCAGCGTCGCAGCGCGCATCGCGAAATGTTCATCGAGAACCTCGTTGAGCGCGATCACCATGATCTCGGCCGACAGGATGAAGTCGGTGCGCACCGCGCCTTTCACCATCAATTCCTCATGATCCTTGTCGGCAACGATCGCGGCATCTTCGGCGAGGCTCGTCTTGTCCTCCTGCAGCGAGTGCAGCACCTTCTCGGCGCCCTCGAAGCAGAGATAAGCGCCGCCCAGCATCAGGAGCGGCGTGATCGCCCACGGCACAAAAGTCGAGAGCAACAGCAGCGCCGGCAGAATCAGTACCAGCTTGTTGAAGATAGACCCTTTGGTGATCCGCCAGATAATCGGCAACTCGCGATCGGGGGTGAAGCCGGTGACGTAGCGCGGCGTCACCGCAGTATCGTCGACCACCACCCCCGCCGCCTTGACCCCGGCCTTCGACGCCGCGGCGCCGATATCGTCGATGCTCGCCGCGGCGACCTTGGCGATCGTCGCAATATCGTCGAGCAGGGCAAAAAGGCCGGAGGGCATAAGGTCTTGGTCTTTCCTGTTCAGAGCGCGCGGAGTTTCGGCATCACCTCATCGAGAGATTTGCGGATGATGGCAACCATCTCGTCGATCTGTTCGGTGGTGATGATGAGCGGTGGGCACATGACAAGGCTGTCGCGGATGCCGCGCACCATCAGCCCGTTCGCGATGCACGCATCGCGCGCCATCGGTCCTGCGGTTCCCTCGGCGCCGCCGAAGCGCGCCCGCGTTTCCTTATCGGCGACAATCTCGACCGCGCCGAGCAGGCCGATCGAGCGCGCTTCGCCGACCAGCGGATGGTCGCCCAACGTCGCGAGCGCCTTGGCGAGATGCGGGCCGGTGACGTTGCCGGTGCGCTCGACGAGCCCCTCACGCTCGATGATCTCGATATTCTTGAGCGCGACGGCCGCAGCAACCGGGTGACCCGAGTAAGTGAAACCATGAACGAAATCGCCACCGGTCTTCAGCACCTCGACGACATGCGCGGCGACCGCCGTCGCTGAGATCGGCAAGTAACCCGACGACAGCCCCTTCGCCATCGGCATCAGGTCGGGGGTGAAGCCCATCGTTTCATGGCCCCACATCTTGCCGGTGCGCCCGAAACCGCAGATCACTTCGTCGGCGATAACCAGCAGGCCATATTTGCGCGCGACCGCCTCGACCTTCGGCCAATAGCCTTTGGGCGGGATGATGACGCCGCCGGCACCCTGCACCGGCTCACCGATGAAGGCGGCGCAATTTTCCGGCCCGACCTCGAGGATCTTGTCCTCGATCGCCTGCACGCAGGCGTCGCAGAATTCTTCCTCGGTCATCCCCTGTCCTTCGCCATAGGCATAGGGTTGACGGACATGCTCGACGCCGGGGATCGGCAGATCGCCCTGCACATGCATCGCCTTCATCCCGCCGAGCGAGACGCCCGCGACGGTCGAGCCATGATAGGCGTTCCAGCGGCTGATGAAGAC
>JALDYH010000093.1:0-14615 GCA_032154175.1 Sphingopyxis sp.
CAGGCGGCCCGCCGGCACCCTTTGCCGGCGGGTCTCCGCTCCCCATATATAACCCACCCCTACCTCCCCGTGGAAAAGCAGATGAACCTCGAACGACAAAGCTTCGACATCGACGAGCCGCAGGCCGGCCCGAGCTGGGCGCCGAAAAACTGGCCCCGGATCGACACCGACGACCTGACCGCCGCGCTCGACCCGCAGCAGATGCAGGTCGCGGTGAAGGCCGCCGCCGCCAAGGCGGGTGCCGCGCTGTCGAGCGCCGAGGTCGAACGTGCCGCCGACGATTCGATCCGCGCGATGATGCTGATCCGCACCTATCGCGTGCGCGGGCATCTTGCGGCCAATCTCGATCCCCTCGGCCTCAGCACGCGCGAGTTGCCCGCCGACCTGACGCCCGAGTTTCACGGCTTTGTCGGCGCCGATCAGGACCGCCCCGTATTCATTGGCGGCACGCTGGGTCTCGAAAAGGCGACCATTCGCGAGATCGTCGCGATCCTGCGCGCCAATTATTGCGGCAACGTCGGTCTCGAATATATGCATATCGCCGACATCGAGGAGCGCCAGTTCCTGCAGGAACGGATGGAAGGCGCCGACAAGATCATCGAATTTTCGGTCGAGGGCAAACGCGCCATCCTGAACAAGGTGATCGAGGCCGAGGAGTGGGAGAAATTCCTCGCGCGCAAATATGTCGGCACCAAGCGTTTCGGTCTCGACGGCGGTGAGAGCATGATCCCCGCGATGGAAGCCATCATCAAATATGGCGGCCAATATGGCGTGCGCGAAATCGTCTATGGCATGGCGCATCGCGGGCGGCTCAACATGCTCGCGAACGTCATGGCGAAGCCGTACAAGGTGATCTTCCACGAATTCGCCGGCGGCTCGGCGAACCCCGACGATGTCGGCGGCTCGGGCGACGTCAAATATCACCTCGGTACCTCGACCGACCGCGAATTCGGCGGGGCATCGGTGCATATGTCGCTGGTCCCCAACCCGTCGCACCTCGAAGCGGCCGACCCCGTCGTGCTCGGCAAGGTGCGCGCGCAGCAGGTCGTGCGCGACGACCTCGAAAAGCATGAACAGGTGCTGCCCGTGCTGATCCACGGCGACGCGGCGTTTGCGGGGCAGGGGATCGTCTGGGAATGCCTCGGCTTCTCGGGCATTCGGGGTTACAACACCGGTGGCTGCATCCACTTCATCGTCAACAACCAGATCGGCTTTACGACCAGCCCGCAGTTCGCGCGCTCGTCGCCCTATCCGTCGGATGTTGCCAAGGGCGTGATGGCGCCGATCCTGCACGTCAACGGCGACGATCCCGAAGCTGTGACCTTCGCATGCAAGCTAGCGATCGATTTCCGCCAGCAGTTCAAGCGCGACGTCGTGATCGACATGTGGTGCTACCGCCGCTTCGGCCATAACGAAGGCGATGAGCCTTCGTTTACCCAGCCTTTGATGTACGCTGTCATCCGCCAGCATCCGCCGGTGTCGCAGCTTTGCGCCGCCAAGCTCGAAGCCGAAGGCGTGATCGACGCCGGTTGGGCCGATGCTCACCGCGCCGAGTTCGTTGCGCGGCTCGAAGGCGATTTCGAGGCGGCGAAAAGCTACAAGCCCAACAAGGCCGACTGGTTCGCGGGCCGCTGGTCGGGGTTGCACGCCCCCGCCGACCCTGAAAATGCGCGCCGCAACATCTCGACCGGCGTGTCGGACAAATTGTTCGATTCAATCGGTCGCACGCTGACCACGATCCCCGACGACGTCGAGGTTCACAAGACGCTCCGCCGCGTGATCGATGCGCGCGGCGCGATGTTTGCCGACAAGAGCGACGGCGAAGTGTTCGACTGGGCGACCGCCGAAAGCCTCGCGTTCGGTACGCTGCTCAGCGAAGGCTATCAGGTGCGCCTGTCGGGTCAGGATTCGGGTCGCGGGACGTTCAGTCAACGCCATGCCGTCTGGGTCGACCAGAAGACCGAAGCCAAATATGTCCCGCTGACGACCGTGCCGCACGGCCGGTTCGAGGTGCTCGACAGCCCGCTGTCCGAATATGGCGTGCTCGGCTTCGAATATGGTTATGCGATGGCTGATCCAAAGAGCCTTGTGCTCTGGGAAGCGCAGTTCGGCGATTTCGCCAACGGCGCGCAGATCATGATCGACCAGTTCATCGCATCGGGCGAAGCCAAGTGGCTGCGCGCCAACGGCCTCGTGCTGCTGCTGCCGCACGGCTACGAGGGCCAGGGTCCCGAGCATAGCTCGGCGCGCCTCGAACGCTTCCTGCAGCTCTGCGCGGGCGACAATATCCAGGTGTGCAATATTTCGACCCCGTCGAACTATTTCCACGTCCTGCGCCGCCAGATGCTGCGCCCGTTCCGCAAGCCGCTGATCATCATGACGCCCAAGTCGCTGCTCCGCCACAAGCTGGCGGTGTCGCAGCGTTCAGACTTCATCGGCGACGCGCATTTCCGCCGCCTGATGTCGGATCGCACCCCGCCCGCCGACAAGGACGTCAAGCGCGTCGTCCTCTGTTCGGGCAAGGTCGGTTACGACCTGATGGAAGCGCGCGATGCTGCCGGCCTCATCGACACGACGATTGTTCGCGTCGAGCAGATCTATCCCTTCCCGGGTGAACCGCTCGCGGTTCGCCTGAAGCGGATGTCGAACCTCGAAGAGGTCGTCTGGGCGCAGGAAGAACCGCGCAACAACGGCTCCTGGTTCTTCGTCAACGAACTGATCGAAGAGGCACTGACCGAAGCCGGCCACAAGGGCATGCGCCCGCGCTATGCCGGTCGCGCCGCCGCGGCATCACCGGCGACGGGCCTGATGAGCCGTCACCAGACCGAACAGTCGGCGCTCGTCGCCGATGCGCTCGGCCTGTCTGTTCGCGCCGAAATCCGCCGTACCAAGAACAAAGCCTGAGCCCAAAGCCTGATCCCCAAGGAACTGCACCTATGAGCACCGAAGTCAAAGTCCCCACGCTGGGCGAAAGCGTCACCGAAGCGACGATCGGCGAATGGCTGAAGAAGCCAGGTGAAGCCGTCGCACTCGACGAGCCCATCGCCAGCCTTGAAACGGATAAGGTCGCGGTCGAGGTTCCCTCGCCCGTCGCGGGCGTAATGGGCCAGCAGCTCGCCGCGGTCGGCGATACGGTCAACGTCGGCGCGGCGATCGCGACGATCGAGGCGGGCGCCGCCGCCGCCGCTCCGGCCCCCGCCGCGGCCGCTCCGGCGCCTGTACCGGCTGCCAAGGCCGAAGCCGCTGCGCCGGCTCCCGCCGCGACCGCAGCCCCTGCCGCCGAAGGCGTCGACACCGTCACCACCATGTCGCCTGCAGTGCGCCGTCTCGTGCTCGAGCATGGTGTCGACCCGACGAAGATTCAGGGCAGCGGCAAGGACGGTCGCCTGACCAAGGAAGATGTGCTCGCCGCCGCCAACAACGCGCCGGCTGCCGCTCCGGCACCCGCTGCGGCTCCGGCGCCCGTCGCCAGCGGCGCACCTGGCCGCCACGAAGAGCGCGTCAAGATGACGCGCATGCGCCAGACGATCGCGAAGCGGCTGAAAGCGGCGCAGGATACCGCCGCGATGCTGACGACATTCAACGACGTCGACATGTCGGCGGTGATGGCGACGCGCGACAAATATCGCGAAAGCTTCGAAAAGAAGCATGGCGTGCGCCTCGGCTTTATGAGCTTCTTCACCAAGGCGGTCGCGCTTGCCGCGCATGACATTCCGGCGGTCAACGCGCGGATCGACGGCGACGAAATCGTCTATCACGATTATCTCGACGTCTCGGTCGCGGTCAGCGCGCCGAACGGCCTCGTCGTGCCCGTCGTACGCAACGCTGACAGCCTGTCGTTCGCCGACATCGAAAAGGCGATCGCCGACCTCGGCAAGCGCGCCAAGGACGGCACGCTGACGATGGATGACATGACCGGCGGCACCTTCACCATCTCGAACGGCGGCGTATTCGGCGGCCTGATGTCGACCCCGATCATCAACCCGCCGCAGTCGGCGGTGCTCGGCCTTCACCGCATCGAGGATCGTCCGGTCGTGCGCAACGGCGAGATCGTGATCCGCCCGATGATGTATATCGCGATGAGCTATGACCATCGCCTGATCGATGGCCGCGAAGCGGTGACCTTCCTCAAGACGATCAAGGAAGCGATCGAGGATCCGACGCGCCTGCTGATCGATCTTTGATCCGATGCTCGTACTCTCCCGTCCGTTTCTGGCCTTTGCCGCCCTCGCTGCCCTTGCAGGTTGCAGCGAGGGCGAAAGCCGGATGCAGAAAGGGTTCGAGGACGGGCTCAAGACCAGTTTCGTCGAAAGCTTCGGTGAATCGTGCCGCACGGCGGCCGAGGGCAGCGGGGCACCGGCAGACGTGGCCGCCAAGGTGTGCAAATGTACCGCCGACGAATTGATCAAGAAATATAGCGCATCGGAACTGATCGGCCTGTCGCCCGAAATGGCGGACCCGGTTATGAAATCATGCGCCGCGAAATCCGGGCTGCCGATTTGAGCGGATTCGCTCTTCCGGCTGTCCAGGCAGAAAATTGAGGTAGATTGAACATGGCTGATTACGACTACGACGTCCTTGTCATCGGTGCCGGCCCCGGCGGTTATGTCGCGGCGATCCGGGCAGCACAGCTCGGCCTCAAGACCGCGTGCGCCGAAGGGCGCGAGACGCTGGGCGGCACCTGCCTCAACGTCGGCTGCATCCCGTCGAAGGCGATGCTCCACGCGTCCGAATATTTCGAGGCGGCGGCGAGCGGCGCGATGGCGAAGATGGGCATCAAGGTGAAGCCCGAACTCGACCTGCCGACGATGCACGGCCAGCGCATCGATGCGGTCAAGGGCCTGACCGGCGGCATCGAATTCCTGTTCAAGAAGAACAAGGTCGATTGGCTGAAGGGTTATGCGCAGTTCACCTCGAAGGACAGCGTCGAGGTCGCGGGCAAGGCGTATCGCGCCAAGAATATCATCATCGCGACCGGCTCGTCGGTGACTCCGCTTCCCGGCGTTGAAGTCGACAACGACAAGCAGGTCATCGTCGATTCGACCGGCGCGCTCGAGCTTGCGAAGGTGCCGGGTCACATGGTCGTGATCGGCGGCGGCGTGATCGGGCTCGAACTCGGCAGCGTGTGGCGCCGCCTCGGCGCCAAGGTCACCGTCGTCGAATTCCTCGACCAGATCCTGCCCGGCATGGACGGCGACGTCCGCAAGGAAGCGAACAAGATCCTCAAGAAGCAGGGCATGGAATTCAAGCTCAAGACCAAGGTCACCAAGGCCGAGGTGAAGGGCAAGAAGGCGGTGCTGACGCTCGAACCCGCCGCCGGCGGCGACGCCGAAACGCTCGAAGCGGATGTCGTGCTCGTCTCGATCGGGCGCCGTCCGAACACCGAAGGCCTCGGCCTCGACAAGGCGGGCCTTGCGGTCAACCAGCGCGGCCAGATCGAAACCGACCATGATTTCAGCACGCAGGTCCCGGGCATCTGGGCGATCGGCGACGTGATCCCCGGCCCGATGCTTGCGCACAAGGCCGAAGACGAAGGCATCGCCTGCGCCGAGAATATCGCCGGGCTGACCGGCATCGTGAACCACGATGTCATCCCGTCGGTCGTCTACACTTGGCCCGAAATCGCCGGTGTCGGGCTGACCGAGGAACAGGCGAAGGAAAAGGGCGAGGTCAAGGTCGGCAAATTCCCGATGCTCGCGAACAGCCGCGCCAAGACCAACCACGAGCCCGACGGTTTCGTGAAGGTCATCGCCGATGCCAAGAGCGACCGCGTGCTCGGCGTGTGGTGTATCGCGAGCGTCGCGGGGACGATGATCGCGCAGGCGGCGCAGGCGATGGAATTCGGCGCAACGTCCGAAGACATCGCCTACACCTGCCACGCGCATCCGACGCACAGCGAAGCGATCAAGGAAGCCGCGATGGCGGTAACGGGCAAACCGATCCACACCTGACGAAACGATAATGGGGGAGAATATGATGGTGAAGCACGGGCTCTGGGCAGCGGCTTCGCTGGCCCTCTCCCTCATCGCAACCAGCGCGCAGGCCGCGCCCGATCTAGTCGCTGCCAACGCGCGACTGACCGCGCTGCTCGACAAAAATTATCCGGCGCTCGACGCGCTTTACCGCGACCTCCACCAGAATCCCGAACTCGGGCTGCAGGAGGTACGCACCGCGGGCATCCTCGCGCAGCATCTCCGCAAGGCGGGCTTCACCGTGACCGAGAAGGTCGGCGGCACCGGCGTCGTCGGCGTGCTGAAGAATGGCGAGGGTCCGACGATCCTCATCCGCGCCGACATGGACGCGCTGCCGATGGAGGAAAAAACCGGGCTTGCCTGGTCGAGCAAGGCGCGCGCGACCTATGAGGGCAAGGATGTGCCCGTCATGCATGCGTGCGGCCACGATACGCATGTCGCCTATCTCGTCGGCGTTGCGCAAGCGCTCGCCGCGATGCGCGACAGCTGGTCGGGTACGGTAGTGCTGATCGGCCAGCCCGCCGAAGAGATATTGAAGGGCGCGAAAGCGATGCTCGACGACGGGCTGCTGACGCGTTTCCCCAAACCCGATTACGGCTTTGCGGCGCATGTACTGAATGGCCCGACCGGGACGGTCGCGATCAAGGCGGGGACCGCCTTCTCGGCCTCCGACAGCTATTCGATCACCTTCCACGGGCGCGGCGGGCACGGCTCGATGCCCTCGATGGCGCTCGACCCGATCCCGATCGCGGCGCGCTTCGTCACCGACGTGCAGACGGTGATCAGCCGCGAGAAGGACCCGAATGCCTTTGGCGTACTGACGATCGGCGCGATCAACGCGGGCAGTGCGCCCAACATCATCCCCGACAGCGCCGAAGTGAAGGTCAACATCCGCTCGCTGACCCCCGAGGTGCGCCAGCTGCTGCGTTCGGGCGCCGAACGCTCGGCGAAGGCGGCGGCGATGATGGGCAACGCGCCCGAACCGACGATCACCTATCTGACCGGCACCGCGAGCCTCGTGAACAATGAGTCGATGGCGGCGAACGGCTTTGCGACACTGAAGCCGGTGTTCGGCGAACGCCTGCTTTTCGCCCCCGCCAGCGCGGCGCCGGTATCGGCGAGCGAGGATTATTCGGAGTTCGTCGATGCGGGCATCCCGTCGCTCTATTTCGCGATCGGCGGTTACGACCCCGCCGTGCTTGCGGATTTGAAGGCCAACGGCCAGCCGGTTCCGACGAACCACTCGCCCTTCTTCGCGCCCAAGGCCGAGCCGGTGATCCGGGGTGCCGTCGCCGCGATCGTGCTGTCGGTCATCGGCGGCGTGCGCCCCGACGCGAAATAGGCACAGGACCTTGTTCGATATCGACAATGCGCTGATCGTCCGCCTGCTCGACCTTGTCGGCATCGGCGTCTTCGCGCTGTCGGGCGCGTTGATGGCGGTGCGGCTGCGTCAGACGCTGGTGACGGCGATGTTCTTCGCGCTCGTTACTGGCGTCGGCGGCGGTAGCGTGCGCGACCTGCTGATCGGCGCGCCGGTGTTCTGGGTGCAGGATGGCGCGATCGCTGTCGTGTGCATTGCGATTGCGCTGGTCGTCTGGATTACGCCCGAACGCTGGTGGCAGGGGCAATTGCTCGAATGGGCCGACGCGGTCGGGCTCGCCGCCTATGCCGTCTTTGGCACGGCGAAAGCCATGGCATGGGGCGTGCCCCCGGCGCCCGCGCTGCTGATGGGGGTGATCACCGGATGTGTGGGCGGCACGATCCGCGACATCCTGGCCGGCGTGCCCTCGATCATCGTGCGTCCGGAGATCTATGTGACCGCCGCCGCGCTTGCATCGGGTCTGTTCCTGATCCTCCTCTGGCTCGACGCCGGGACGCCGGTCGCGGCAGTAACCGGAGCAATTGCAGGGTTCATCCTGCGCGGTGCCGCAATCCGCTGGTCGCTCGCGCTGCCCGCCTATCGCGATCCCAAAAGCGGGTAGGCCAAAATCGGTTAGGCTTGCCAAATCGCGAAACTCTGTCAGTTTCGCCTTATGAACAGTGATGTCAGCACCATCGCCCACCGGGTGCGCGATCAGGCGCGCGCCTTGCCCGACCTGTTCGGCGGTTTCGACTTCGACAAGCCGCCCGAGCGATGGGCGCCCGAAGCCGATGCGGTGAGCGAACTGAGCCGCGTCCGCAGCATCGACCGTTCGGACTATCTGGACGATCCCGACCTGCTCGCGCGCATCCGCGAATATACGATGCTCGGCGACCGGACGGGCGATGCCTATGCCGCCCTGATGCCGCGACTTGGTTTCCAGCAGACCGTCGCGATGCTGGTCGAGGCGTGCGACAAGGGCATCGATGCGGTCGAAGATGCGCCGCCCGAACTCGCCGCGCTGATCCATGAGATGGAGCAAAAGCCCGAGTGGCTCGACATGGAACTGGTCGAGGAGGGCGCGGCCTATGAACGCAACGCCACCGCAAACCTGTCGCCCTTCCTGATCCGCGGTGCCTTCATCGCGACCTTCCTCAACAAATATTCGGCGCTGCCGATGGCGCTGACCGGCACACTCGGCCAGGCGACCGCGGCGCGGCGGGTGAAGGAAACTGCGACTTTCTTCGCCACGACCGCGCTTCCCGGCGCGCTCGACCGCTTCGGGCCAGGGTTCAAGGCGGCGGCGATGGTGCGGTTGATGCATTCGATGGTGCGCGTCAATGTGCTGTCGCGTCCCGGCATGTGGGACACCGAAACCTACGGCATGCCGATCCCGCAGCTCGACCAGATGCCCGCGGGGCTGATCCCCGTCTATTTCCTGTCGCAGGAAGTGCTCGCGAACGGGCGTACAAGTTTCACCCGGCTCGAACGCGCGCGCGTCGAGCTTGCGCGCTATCGCTGCTACCTGCTCGGGCTGCCCGAAGATCTTCTCGCCGACACGCCGCAGGAGATCGTCCGCATCTGGCGCACGCGCAGCGCGACCTTACGCTACGAATATGACGATGTGGTCTGCGGCGGGCTGCTCCGCGCGACGATGGATGCCGAGCTGTCGAAGGATATGTCCCCGAAGGGGCAGGTCAAGCGCCGCCTCGAATATTCGGTCAGCCGCGTCTTCTTCGTGAAGGCCTTCCTCGCCGGCGACGAGGAGCGCGCCGCCAATGTCGGTGTTCCGGTGCGGCGCCGCGATCACATCATCTACGGCGCGACGATGCTCGGCATCGCAGGGCGCATGGCGGCCTATCGCGTCGCCTCGCGCCTGCCCGTCATCCGCCACCTCGCCGACCGCCGCCTCGTCCGCCGGATCGAGCGCCAACTCGACGGTTATGGCCGTGCCGAATTCACCTCTAACGCCGCAAATTACAAACCCGCCACCGCGGGTTGATCCGACTTCCAGCCAAGGGATTTCCATGCAGACCGAACAGGCGACCGTAAACGGCATCAGCATCACTTATGAAGACAAGGGGCCGAGGGACGCTCCCGTGATCCTGCTGGTGATGGGGCTGGGCGGGCAGCTGACGCTGTGGCCCGACGAGTTCGTCGATGCGCTGAACGACCGTGGCTTTCGCACCATCCGCTACGACAATCGCGACGTCGGCCTGTCGACGCGGTTTGATGCGGCGGGCGTGCCGAACGTCAAATGGATGATCGTCAAATCGGTGATCGGGCTGCCGATCCGGCCGGCCTATAGGCTGGCGGATATGGCGGCGGACGGCATCGGGCTGCTCGACCATCTGGGGATCAAGCGCGCGCATGTCGTCGGCGTGTCGATGGGGGGCATGATCTCGCAGCATATCGCAGCGCGCTACCCCGAACGCGTGCTGTCGCTGACCTCGGTGATGTCGACGACGGGCAACCGCCGTCTGCCGCGTGCGCAGAAGGCGGCGATGCAGGTGCTCGCCAACCGCCCGATGAACGGCGACAAGGAGGCGCTGATCGCCTACTCGGTCAACGCCGCTCGGGTGATCGGCAGCCCCGGCTATCCCGCGACCGAGGAGCGGTTGCAGCGCCGCGTCCGCACCGATTTCGAACGCGGCTGGTATCCGCAAGGCGTCGCGCGCCAGATGGCGGCGATCGTCGCCGATGGCGACCGGCGCTCGCTGCTCAAGGACATCAAGGCGCCGACACTCGTCATCCACGGCGAGGACGATCCGCTCGTGCCGCTCCCCGGTGGGCGCGACACGGCGGATAGCATCGCGGGCGCGCGGCTGCTCACGATCCCCGGCATGGGCCACGATCTGCCGCTCGGGCTCGTCGACACGATGGCCGACGCGATTGCCGAGCATGCGAAAGCGGTTGCCGTCGCTGCTCAGGACTAAAGCTGTGTGCCCCTGCGAAGGCAGGGGCCCATCTTCCGCTGCTGCTATTCTGGATAGGCAGGAGATGGACCCCCGCCTTCGCGGGGGAACACGCTATTTCTTCTTTGGCTATTTCAGCAGCAACGCCATCGTCGCAAAAAAGCCCTTCGCCTCGGCCTGACCGGGCCGCGGAACGGCGGGCAGATAGGCGCGGCAATCGAGGCACGAGGCCTGCACCGACCCTGCCTGCGTCAGCATCGTCAGGTCCTGCACCAGCCGCCGTTCGGTGAGCTGGCGGTTCATCGCCGCGATTCCGAACCAGCCGCGCGGCATGGCTGCGGTTTCCTCTTCGGCGCCCGACCAGCTCGCGAGCATCTTCGAAAATTCGCTCGGCTCGTCCTCGAAATATTTCGCGTGGAAATCGCCGTCGACCTTGGCGAGCTTCGCGGCAGCTTTCAGCGCGTCCGGAAGCCCGCCAAACTGGTCGACGAGGCCGATCTGGCGCGCCGTGCCGCCCGCCCACACGCGCCCTTCGGCGATCGTACGGATTTTCTCGATCGGCTGCTTGCGGCTCTTGGCGACGAGACCGGTGAAGCGGCCATAGATGTCCTCGACGCTTGCCTGCGCCAGCGCGTTGAACTCGTCGTTCACCCCGCCGAAGATGTCGGGCTGCCCCGACAGTGGCGTCGTCGCGATGCCGTCGGCATTGACGCCGATCTTCGCCAGTGCCTGATCGAAGCTGGGCAGGATGCCGAATACGCCGATCGAGCCGGTGATCGTCTCGGGCTCGGCAAAGATGCGGTCGGCGGGGGTGGAAACCCAATAGCCGCCCGATGCCGCGACATTCGCCATCGAAACGACGATCGGCAGCTTTTTCGCCTTCGCGGCAAGCAATGCCTGACGGATTTCCTCCGACGCGAGCACCGATCCGCCCGGAGAATCGACGCGCAGGACGATCGCCTTGATGCTGCTGTCGGCGGCGGCGTCGAGGATGTGCTGCGCGATGGTTTCGCCGCCCGCGACGCCGGTCGGTGCTTCGCCATCGACGATTTCGCCGACGACGGGGACAACGGCGATGGCGCTGCCTTTCTGCGCAGGCGGATTGGCGGCGACCCAGTTTTCGAGCGGGATCGCGTTATATTCCCATGGCTTGCTGTCGTCGGCGGCGCCGCTGAGGTCGGCGACGCGGCGGTTGAACGCCATGCGGCTGCCGAGCTTGTCGACGAGCCCCGCATCGAGCGACGCCTTCGACAGGTCGTTGCCCGCCGCCTTCACGGCGCCCGCGGTGTCGGCGATATAGGCGTCGAGCCTGGCCGCGGGGCGCGCCTTTTTGACGTCGGTCAGCCAGTTATCCCACAGCACGCTGGCATAGGCGAGATCGGCTTCCTTCGCTTCGGGCGACTGGTCGGTGCGGAGGAAAGGTTCGACCGCGCTCTTGAAGGTGCCGACGCGATAGATATGCGCGGTGATGCCGAGCCGGTCCATCAGTCCCTTGTAATAGAGGCGCGATCCACCCGGGCCGGCAATCGCGACGCCGCCGATGGTGTCGGCCCAGATTTCGCTCGCGTGCGAGGCGATCTGGTAACTGTCGGTGGTGTAGGCGGTGGCAAAGGCGAGCACGGGCTTTTTCTTCGCGCGAACCTTGTCGATTGCTCCGCCGATTTCGGCGAGCGACACCTGTCCGCCGCCGAGGAAGCGGTCAAGGTCGAGCACGACCGAGGTCACGCGCTTGTCGTCCGCGGCGGTCTCCAGCGCCTGAACGACATCGCGCACGCGGATTTCCTTGAGCTGGTTGCCGCCCGACAAGGCCGCCAGCGGGTCGACCTCCGAAGGCTGTTCGCTGACGATGCCGTCGAGCTCGATCAACAGTGCGCCCTGGCTGACCGGCAGCCCGGCGTTGGGACGACCGGCGAGCAGGCCGAACAGCGCCACGAAGAAGAGCAGCAGGAAGATGAGCGCGAGCGCGTCCTTGATCCCGACAAGCAGGTTCCACACCTTGCGCGGAAAGCTGGTCGACGACTTCGGTTTGTCGTCGCCGGGCAGGGGGCGGCGCACGGGGATGGCCCAGGGGCCGGCGGGATCGTTGGGCGTGGTCGCGGTGCTATCGTTCATGCCCGCGAACCTAGGGATGCGCCTTGCCCTTGGCAATGCACGCTTCGACGGGCGTATGATCCGTCCCCACGAGCGGCATCAGAGCCAACCTTCGCGGCGGTACCAGCGCACCGTTTCGGCGAGCGCCTCGTCGGTGTCGCGCTGTGGGCGCCACAGATCTGCGGGCGGGCAGGCGCCCTCGGTCGCGACCCAGTCGGGATGCGCGATATAGCGTGCGCGATCGGGGGTCAGCTTGGCGCGGCTGCGGCGAACGAGCTTGTCGAGCCGCCCGCCGGCCCTGAGCAGCAAGGCGGGGGTCGCGACCGTCGAGAGGCGCTGGCGCCCGACGGCGCGCGCGACCGCGCGGGCAAAGCCGCGATGCGACCAGCCCGCGGGCTTGCCGTCGTCGGGTTCGTAAATCTGGCCGATGCTGACGCCGCGATCGGCAGCGAGCGTAACGAGCAGACGCGCGAGTTCGTCGACAAAGATCGCCGACATCCGCCCGCTCGGTACCAGTGCGATGCCGCGGCGTGCCATGCGAAAGAGGTCAAGCATCTCGGTATCGCCGGGGCCGAAGACCGCGGGGGGCCGCACGATCGTCCATTCGAGTCCGCTTGCTATGACGACGGCTTCGGCACGCTCCTTCGACCAGCCATAATTGGATAGCGCGGGCTCGCGCGCGGCGAGCGACGAGACATGGACGAAACGCGTCACTCCGGCATTGCGGGCGGCGTCGACGACGTTGGCGGTCGCGGTTGCATTGCCCGCCTCGAAGGCAGCGCGGGTCGGGACGTTCACGACTCCTGCAATATGCAGGACGACATCGGCCCCCGCCGCCATCTCGGCGAGGCTGTCCTTGTCGTCGAGCGCGCCCGCGATCCAGGTGATGCCTTCGCGATCGGCCTGGGGGCGGCGGGTAAGGGCGCGGACGTGCCAACCCGCGGCGATGGCGTCGCGCATCGTCGCTCCGCCCACGAATCCCGTGGCCCCCGTCATCGCGAGCACGCGCTGGGTCACAGCAGTACCATATGATCGCGGTGGACCATCGCGCTGCGCGGCGCATAGCCGAGGGCGGCTTCCTGTGCATCGCGGCCAAGGCCGAGGATGTTGGCGGCGTCGGCGCCCGGATATTCGGACAGGCCGCGCGCGATGACGCGTCCGTCGGGTCCGGCGATGTCGAGGATGTCGCCGCGCGCAAAACTGCCGCTGACCGCGGTCACCCCGGCGGCGAGCAGGCTGGCGCCGCCTTGCAGCGCCTTCTCGGCGCCCGCGTCGATCTCGATCCGGCCCTTGGCAGTCAGTCCGCCCGCGAGCCACGCCTTGCGTGCACTCGCGCCCTTGTCGGCGGTGAACAGCGTATGCCGCGCCGCGGTCGAGAGCGGCCGGTCGATGTGGCCCGACGCAATCGCGAGATGGGCGCCCGCCGCATTGGCGATGCGTGCGGCAGCGATCTTGGACACCATGCCACCCGACCCCATGCCCGATGCCGATCGGGTGTCGGCCATCGCTTCGATGGCGGCGTCGATGCGCTCGACCCGGGCGATATGGACGGCGCCCTCCTGCGCGGGATTGCGGTCGTAGAGGCCGTCGATGTCGGACAGCAGGATAACGCCGCCTGCCGCTGCCGCTTGCGCCACGCGCGCCGCGAGACGATCATTGTCGCCGAAGCGGATTTCCTCGGTCGCGACGCTGTCATTCTCGTTGATGATCGGGACGACGCCGAGGCTGAGCAGCCGGTCGAGCGTCGCCGCGGCGTTGAGGTAGCGGCGGCGATGTTCGAGATCGTCGAGCGTGACGAGCATCTGCGCCGCGGTCAGCCCCTCGGCGCCGAGCACCTCGGCCCACACCTGGCTCAGCGCGATCTGCCCCGTTGCCGCGGCCGCCTGCGCATCCTCGAGCGTTCCGCGTCCGCCCTTGGCGAGCCCCAGCCGCCGCGCACCGAGCGCGATCGCGCCCGAGGAGACGACCGCGACCTGCTGTCCGGCGCGCGCACGTTCGCCGATATCGGCGGCGATCCCGACGAGCCAGTCGCGCCGCACCGCGCCCGACGGGTCGACGAGCAGGGCCGATCCGATCTTGACGATCAAGCGGGGGCAGGAGGCGGGCGGGAACAGGCTCATGGCGCCGCCGATAGCGCGATGCGCGCCGTCAGCCAATGCGAATGTCCCGGCGGTGCCGCTCGCGCAATTTTATTCCAAAGGTCACAAAGGTCACGCTACGTACCCCCTCGTTTCGATACCCGCCGCGGGCGGCGGTGTCCGATGCGAGGGCTGATGG
>JALDYH010000094.1:0-14580 GCA_032154175.1 Sphingopyxis sp.
CCTCGCGCGGCGCGGCCGAAGGCGCGCCGTCGCAGGCTCCCAGCAGCAGCGCCGCGAGCAGCAGCGCGCCGGTCCAGAAGCCGCGAGAATCCATTCAGACCTGCATCCGATATTGCTTGAGCAGATCGTAAAGCGTCGGGCGGCTGATCCCGAGCAGTTTGGCGGCGGCCGAGATATTGCCTTCGCTCTGCGTCATGGCGCGGCGGATGGCGACGCGATCGGTGGCTTCTCGCGCGCTCCGCAAGTTCAGCCACGCCTCCTCGCTCTCCCCTTCTCCGCTCGCCATATCGAGATCCTCGCGCATCACCAGCTTGCCGTCGGCCATGATAACGGCGCGCTTGATGCGGTTTTCAAGCTCGCGGACATTGCCCGGCCAGCGCCCCTCATCGATCGCCTGCAGTGCATCGGGTGCAAAGCCGCGCACCGCCGGGTTCATCTCGGGCGCATATTGATGGAGGAAATGCCGCGCGAGCAATACGGCATCACCCGGCCGCTCGGCGAGCGACGGGATCTTCACCACCATCTCGGCGAGACGATAATAAAGGTCGTCGCGGAACCTTTGTTCGGCGATCATCGCATCGAGGTCGCGGTGCGTCGCGCTCACGATCCGCGTGTCGACCGCGATCACCTTGCGCCCCCCGATGCGCTCGATCGTACGCTCCTGCAAAAAGCGCAGTAGCTTGACCTGCAGCGGCAACGGGATGTCGCCGACCTCGTCGAGGAACAATGTCCCGCCATGCGCCAGCTCGATCTTGCCCTCGGTCGTCTTGACTGCCCCTGTGAAGGCGCCCTTTTCGTGCCCGAACAGCTCACTCTCGAGCAAATTCTCGGGGATCGCGGCGCAGTTGATCGCGACGAACGCGCCGTCGCGCCGCCCGCTCGCTTCGTGAAGCCCCCGCGCGAGCAATTCCTTGCCGGTGCCGCTCGCGCCGAGCAACATCACCGACACGTCGAGGTTCGCGACGCGCTCGATCGTGCGCGCGACCTTCAACATCTCGGGCGCCCCGGTGATCATCCCGCCGAGCACGCGATTGTCGCTCGCCCCCTGATTTGCGAGCCGGGCATTTTCGACCTCAAGCTCGCGTACATGGAAGGCGCGGCGGACGATCAGTCCCAGCTCGTCGATATCGATCGGTTTCTGATAGAAATCCCACGCCCCGCTGGCGATCGCGGTCAGTGCGCTGGCACGCTCGCCATGCCCCGATACGACGATCACCTTGGTATCGGGCTTGGCCTCGAGGATTGCCTTCAAAGTCCGGAAACCCTCTCGCGTGCCTTCCGGATCGGGCGGCAGGCCGAGGTCGAGCGTCACGACATCGGGTTCCTCGGCGCGCAGCAATTCGATCGCCTCGTCATGGTCCCCCGCAACCAGCACCCGATAATCCTCATACGCCCATTTGAGCTGCGCCTGCAGCCCGGGATCGTCCTCTATCACGAGCAGTTTACGCAGATTGGCCCCACTCTCGCTCATTTGGTTCCCGCTTTCATCACCCGCGCATCGACCTCCGCGCCGCCGCGCGCATCGGCGAGCGGCAGCCACAGCGTAAAATTACTGCCCTTGCCCGGCTCGCTCGCCACCTCGATCGCCCCGCCCGCGGCCTGCGCAATCTGCAGCGCTTCGAACGCGCCCAGGCCGAACCCCGAATCCTTCGTCGACACAAAGGGCTTGAACAACTCGTCGCGAATGAATTCGCGTGTCATGCCGGTGCCCTGATCGATCACGTCGATCCGCACGCGCCCCAGTTCGGCGACCGCAATCACCTGAACCGGGGTTTCGGCGTCGGACGCGTCGATCGCGTTGGCGACGAGGTGCTGGACGATTTGCCGGACCGCCCCGGCACCGGCCCACGCCGACAGTCCGGCCTGACAGCCGACGAACAGCGCCCGGCGGGGCCGCATTTCGGCTGCAATCTCGTTTAGAACGGGCTCGACAAGCGTCCGCCCAGCCTCCGCTGCCGGACCACGCTCGCGCGGCGAGAGGCGGACGAGCAGATCGCTTAGGCGTCCGGCCGAAACCTTCAGCGTCTCGACCATGTCGGCCCGGAAATCGGGTTTGTCGGCGTGGCGTTCGGCGTTGCGCGCGAGCAATCCGATCTGGCTGGCCAGATTCTTGATGTCGTGCATGATGAAGGCAAAGCGACGGTTGAATTCGTCGAACCGCCGCGCCTCCGAAAGTGCCTGCTGGCTTTGCGATTCGGCCAGATAGCTTGCCGCCTGCTGTCCGGCGATCCGCAGCACATCGATATCCTCCCAGTCGAGCGCGCGCGACACTGCCGGCCGATGCAGCACCGCGATCGCAATCATCCGCTGGAAGTGCAGCACTGGTACGAGAACCCAGGCGCGCGTGTCGGCGATCAGCCACTCCGGAATTGCGAGATCTTCGCCCGCCTGCCCGCGGCGCTCGGCGTCGAGGTCGACGATATGCTGCGTTTGCTGGAGCATGAAAGCCGATCGCAACGAAAGCGCGGCGTCTTCGCCTGCATCCCTCGGCCAATGCCATTGTTCGGCGAGGCGAAAACCGCCTGCGGTGCCCGGCAGCATCAACAACGCGCCCGGACTGCCCGTCAGTTCGGCGAGCGCCTTGGCAACGCGGCGATAAAGGTTTCGGTCGCCTTCGGCGTCCCCCTGTCCCAGCGTCGCCGTGAACCGCATCCATTCGGCCCGATAGTCATAACGATGCTCGAAAAAATGCTTGGAGATCATCACCGACAACCAAGCCCGCGATCGTGACGACGCGAGCATCAGCCCACCCGCGCCAAGGGCGGCGAGCAGCGAGATCGCCTGCGCCAGCTCGGCATAATCGCCGCCCGCAACACGCGCAACGGCGCCGGTCAGCGCAATCACGATCAGATAGGCCGCCGCCCCCAGCAGAATGAGCGTGCGGGTCGCCGCCGTTCGCGACAAGCGCATTCGTTCGCGCCCGACATCCATCGCCGCGACGACATAGGTCGGCAAGGTCAGCAGCGCGACCGCGGGAAGCAGCGCGATCAGCGTCGACGCTGTTTCACCGGTCAGCGCACCGATCAACTGGGCGTTGAGTTCATAGGCCCACAACATCGCGAAACCGCCGGCGACCGCCATCACAGGCATACGCTGTCCCGCGCTGGCATGGCGAACTCCGCCATCGATAATCAGCAACCCGCCGATCGCCACAATCATCGCGGCAAAGGTCAGCGTCGGCGTCATCCAAGGCTCCGCCGCCGCGCCGGCGCGCAGATGCGCCACAGCGCCAAGCAGCGATGTCAGCAAACAGATCGTCACAAGCATGCGCAAGATCAGGCGCAGCGGCCGCGACATCGGTGCACGCGATGACCAGAAGGTTGCCCCCAGCCAAACGATCATGGCGAGGTCGCGCAACGCCTGCGCGACCAGCGATTGCGACGATCCGGGCGCATAGATAGCGACCGCCGCACACCATAGCGCGGTCATGGCGGAGGCCGCGGCGAGCAATCGCGGCGCGGGCATCAGCGCCGCCATGCGTGCACGGGGCCGTATCAACAGCCACAGCGTGACGCCGCTGAAGCCCGCCAGCGCGAGGGCCGACAGGATCTGGGACAGGCCGGTCAGCGCCGACACGGCTACCGCGCGCCCTCCGGCCACAGCACGACGCGCACCGTCTGGAGCAGGATCAGGAGGTCGAGAAAGGGGGAGTAATTCTTGGCGTAGTAGAGGTCGTATTCGAGTTTCACGCGCGCATCTTCGACCGATGCGCCGTAGGGATAGTTGATCTGCGCCCAGCCGGTCAGGCCGGGCTTCACCATGTGCCGTTCGGCATAATAGGGCAATTGCGCTTCGAGTTCCTCGACGAAGCTCGGCCGTTCGGGGCGCGGCCCGACAAAGCTCATGTCGCCTTTCAGCACACACCATGTCTGCGGCAGCTCATCGATGCGAAGCTTGCGGATGATCCGCCCGACGCGGGTGACCCGCGGGTCGTTTTCGCTTGCCCACACGGCCTTGCCCGATGCCTCGGCATCGGTGCGCATCGAACGGATCTTGAAGATGTCATAAGGCTCGCCGAACAGGCCGACGCGCGGCTGCCGGTAAAAAACCGGCCCGCGGCTGTCGAGCATCACCGCGATCCCGGCGATAACGATCAACGGCAGTCCCACCACCAGAACGATCAGGCTGGCGGCGATGTCGAACAGGCGCTTGCCGACCTTGGAGATGCGCTGCCCGGCCGAAAAGCCGTCGGAAAAGATCAGGCCGCTGGGATTGGTGGTCGCAAGGTCGACGCGCCCCGTCTCGCGCTCGATGAAACTCGCGATGTCGTTGACGTGGACGCCCGTCGTCTTGACGCGGAGCAGATCGTTCAGCGGCAACGCGTTGCGTCGTTCCTCAAGGGCAAGCACCACCTCGCCCGCGCGCAACGCGACGACATGATCCGACAGATTGTCGATCGTCTCGCGCGATATCGCACCCGGCACCGTCTTTTCGGCCGCGCTCATCGCAACGAAGCCGACCATATCGAGCCCGCTGCCGGGCGCATCGGCGAGTGCGGCCAGGCGCGCGGCGCGCGGACCGGCGCCCAGGACCAGAATACGGCGCCGAAACGCCTCGGCTCCGCCCGACTGGGTCAGGGCAAGGCGGATGACGAACAGCGCGGCGATCGCAAAGATCATCGCGTAAAGACTGTTGGCGCGCCACAGCGTCGCCGTCGGCAGCAAAAACCCCAGCACCGAAAGGAAGATGACGCCCAGCGAAATAGCGGCGAGCAGGCGCGCGGTCGCAAAGCGCATCGAACGCAGCCCCTCGTTCCCGTACATCCCGGTCGCCATCATCGCGAGCGAGTTGGAAAGACCAAAGGTCGCGAGCGGGACCCAGCGGTCGCCGAGCGCTCCGGGATCGAACCCCGCCTGGTGTGCGTAAAGATGCCACGCCCCCTCGGCCGAGCCGAGCAGCGCGAAAAATTCGATCAATGCCAGCCAGACGACGGCATGCGGAACATAATGTTTAAACAGCCGGAACATGAAACTCGCCGAACCCTTTCGCTAGCGCGATACTACAGCGGAGGCGTCAACTGTCGGTTAATTTTACACTCGCTATATCTCCAATGACAAGGTGACCCGCCGCATCCAACTGGTTAGACCGGACATATGACGCTGATGATCCAGCCTGTTATCCTGTGCGGCGGCGCCGGCACGCGGCTCTGGCCCGAATCGCGCGGCACCCGCGCCAAGCAGTTCCTGCTGCTCCACGGTCAGCGCAGCCTGTTCCGCCAGACCGTCGAGCGCACCCCTGCGGGCCCTGATTTCCTTCCCCCGATCGTCCTCTGCGGCGACGGCCATGTTGCGATGGTCCGCGAACAGATGAACGACCGCGAGGAATCGCTGCTCGTCGAACCGATGCCGCGCAATACTGCCGCCGCGATCGCACTCGCTGTCGCACGGGCCGATGCCGACACGCTGCTGCTCGTCATGCCGAGCGATCATGTCATCGCCGACGTTCCCGCCTTCCATGCCGCGATCGCCAAGGGTGTGCGCCTCGCGCAGCAGGACTGGCTCGTTACTTTCGGCATCACGCCCGACAGCCCCGAAACCGGCTTCGGCTATATCGCCGCCGGCCGTCCGCTTGGCGAAGACGGCTTTGCGGTCGACCGCTTCATCGAAAAGCCGCCGCTCGCCGATGCCGAGGCGATGCTCGCGGCCGGCGGATACAGCTGGAACGCCGGCATATTCCTGTTTCGCGCCGCGCGAATGCGCGATGCGATGCTGACGCATTGCCGCGCGATTTTCGAGGCGGCGGACAAGGCGGTTGCGGCGGGGATGCGCGATGGCGATGCGCTCTATGCCGACGCGATCGAATTCGAAAAGGCGCCAGCCGATTCGATCGATTATGCGGTGATGGAAAAGGATGACCGCGTCGCGGTCGTCCCCGTCGCGATGGGCTGGTCCGATCTCGGCTGCTGGCACACGATCCACGCGCTCGCCGAAAAGGACGCTGCCGACAATGCGATCACCGGCGACGCCTTTCTCCACGAAAGCCGCGGCAATCTCGTCCGCGCGGGCGACAAGCGCGTGTCGATCCTTGGCATGGACAATATCGCGGTGATCGTCGACGGCGATGACATATTGGTGATCCCGCTCGAACGATCACAGGAGGTTCGCGCGGCTGCGAAAGCGCGCGAATAGAGGCCAACCGCATCAGGCGCTTGCGCCTACGGTGACTTGCTGCAACAGTACACTCATGAAGCGCCTCCGAAGGGACGCGCCAAAGCTGTTCTGGAGATCACCCCATGTTCGATCGTCGCACTCTGCTCGCCGCCGCGGCGGCTTCCACGATGCTGGCCTCCGTCCGTCCGCGAACCGCGCTGGCGGCGGTACCCGAGGGCGAAGGCGCGCGTCTCACCGCGATCTATGAGCGCATCTACGACATGCTTGTCGATCAGGATCCCGAGTTCGCGACCTCGCTCGGGCTCGACAAGGGCGACCGCGCTGCCGCGAAGGCGAAGCTGGCCGACCGTTCGCCTGCGGGGATCAAGCGGGGCCACGACCTCTACCGCACGGGCCTCAAGGAACTGAAGACGATCGACCCGAAGAAACTCTCGGGCATGGACCTCGTCAATTACGAGACGTTTCGCGGACCATGGGAGGATTATGTCAAGGCATATGATAGCTTCAGTTACGGACTTCACAGCTGGCCTGAACCGCATCCGGTGACCCAGCTCAGCGGCACTTACCGCTCGATCCCCGATTTCCTCGTCAACCAGCACAGCATTGCAAACGCCGCCGACGCCGAGGCTTATCTTTCGCGCTGCGCCGATTTCGCGGTGCAGCTCGATAACGAAACAGGGCGGATCAAGACCGATCACGCCGCCGGGATCATCCCGCCCGATTTCGTCATCGACCGCGCGCTCGCGCTGTTCGACAAGATCTGGGAGCCCGCCCCCGGTGCGAATATCCTCACCACCAACATCAAGACCAAGACGACCGATATCCCTGGTGACTGGGCGAAACGCTGCGCCGCGATCGTCGAAGGCAAAATCTATCCGGCGATGCGCCGCCAGGCGGCCGAACTCACTGCCGTTCGCCCGCGCGCGACGCACGATGCCGGCGTGTGGCGCCTGCCCAAGGGCGACGAATATTATGCCTATGCGCTGCGCTTCGCGACGACGACGGGCATGTCGGCCGAGGAGGTGCACAAGCTCGGGCTCGACCGCATGGCCGCGCTCACCGCACGCGCCGACGCGATCTTCCAGAAGCAGGGTCTGACCAAGGGAACGGTCGCGCAGCGCATGCGCGAACTCGGCAAGGACCCGCGCTTTCTCTATCCGAACACCGACAAGGGCAAGGCCGACCTGATCGCCAAGCTGAATGAACAGATCCAGGAAATGCAGCGCCGCCTGCCCGAAGCCTTCGGCCGCCTGCCGAAAGCCAAATGCGATATCCGCCGCGTGCCACCCGAGATCGAGGCAGGCGCACCCGGCGGGTATTACCAGATCCCTGCGCTCGATGGCTCGCGCCCCGGCGCCTATTATATCAACCTGCGCGACACCGCCGAAAATCCGTCTTGGACGCTGCCGACACTGACCTATCACGAGGCAACGCCGGGCCATCATCACCAGATCGCGCTCGCGCAGGAGGCCGAGGGCATCCCGCGTCTTCGCCGCCTGCCCGCCTATTCGGTCTACACCGAAGGCTGGGGCCTTTACGCCGAACAGCTCGCCGACGAGATGGGCGTGTACGAGAATGACCCGTGGGGCCAGCTCGGCTATCTGCAAAGCTACATGTTCCGCGCCGCGCGCCTCGTCGTCGACACCGGCCTCCACCACTATCGGTGGACCCGCGAAAAGGCGATCGCCTATTATAACGACTCGCTCGGCACCCCCGAGGGTTCGAACGTCACCGAAATCGAGCGTTATTGCGTCTGGCCGGGCCAAGCGACGAGCTACATGGTCGGCCAGACACGCTGGGTCGCGATCCGTGAAAAAGCCAAAGCCACTCTCGGCGACAAGTTCGACCTCCGCGGCTTCCACGACACCGCGTTGTCGGCGGGCGCGATGCCGATTTCGGTGCTCGAATCGGTGATCGACCGCTGGGCCGCGGCGCAAAGAGCCTGATCAGCCCGCTGCTGGCGGGCCCGGGCGGCGTGTCAGCAGCCGCGCAGCCAGTTCCAGAACCGCCGAACGGCTCTCCCCCGCGCGCAGTCCCACGAAATGCGCCGCGGGGTTGGGCTCGACGCGCGGCGCCACATAAGCGAGACGGCCGGCGGCCACCGCCGCGTCGGCGAGCGGCGCGCGAAGCAGAGCGATGCCGAGCCCCGCTTCGGCGGCGGTGAGCACCGTGTCATAATCCTCGAATCGCCGGTCCTGCCACCGCGGCCGATACCGCAGCCCTGCTCCAGCCAGCCAGGCGCGCCAGTGCGCCATGTCCGAGTCATGGATCAGCGGGTGTTGCAGCAGCGTTTCGGTGTCAGCATTATCCCCGAGTTCGAGCGCCAGCGATGGCGCAGCGGCGGGACGCAGCGTCTCGCGAAACAGGAGCTGGGTTTCGAGTCCCTCCCACGATCCGCGCCCGTAACGGATGACGATATCCGCCTCCTGCGCATTGAGGTCGCTCGGCCGGTGGTCCATCGACACATCGATGTGGATGTCGCCGCGCTCGAGTTCGGCGAGCCGTGGCAGCAGCCATAGCCGTGCGAACGCCGGCACCACCGCCAATCGCACCGTTGGACGTCCGCGTCGCGGACGCCACTGGTCAGCGCTCCGCGACAGCAGGGTAAGCGCCTGCCGCGCCTCGACCGCAAAGCGTTGCCCCGCCGGGGTCAGGCGGACGCCGCGCCCGTGCCGCTCGAACAGGCTGGTGCCGAGCCAGGTTTCCAGCGCGGCGATGCGGCGGCTGACCGATCCGTGGGTGATCCGTAGCGTCTCGGCTGCGGCGGTAAAAGAACCCGCCTCGGCGGCCGCCAGCATCGCGTTAAGCCCGTCGAGCGGCGGAAGCGGTTCCAAGCTGTGCATATCTTGCACATTAAACCAATGAACGGTGCGATATGTCAAGAAGCTGAGTCATGGCAATCGCTGTGGCATGACCCAGCAATTCTTCCTTTTTCGCTTTGTTCTCACCTACGCCACGCTCGTTGCCCTGACCTCTCCCGCCCATGCCCAGCGCGTCGATGAAAACGTCGCACTCGATGCAGAGGACGCGTTCGGATCGAACATCGGCGGCGAAGGACTTGGCATCTACAGCCCCATCGACGTGCGCGGCTTCTCGCCAACCGATGCAGGCAACGTCCGGCTCGAAGGGCTGTACATCGACCGCCAGACCGAACTCACAACCCGCCTTGTCGCAGGCAACCGCATCCGCATCGGCCCGTCGGCGCTCGGCTATGCCTTTCCCGCACCGTCGGGAATCGCCGACTATCGCATCCGCTCAGCGGGCGAAGATGCGGTGCTGAGCGTCGCAACAAAGGCCGACAGTTTCGGCGGCTGGCTGGTCGAGGCCGACGGCCTGCTCCCGCTCGCCGGCAAGCGGCTCGGCCTCGCGACCGGCATCGGCTTTTATCGCAACCAATATGCATTCCGGAACAGCAACGACGTCCTCTCCAATTCGGTTTCGCTTGCCTGGCGTCCGAATGATGCAACCGAGATCAAACCTTTCTGGAGCCGTGTCGGGGTCGATGACGAGGAGGCCTATCCGATCGTGATCGGCGATGGGCGGACCCTGCCCGCGCGCATGACGCGGCAGCGCTTCCTCGGCCAGGATTGGGCCGATTTCGAGGTCGAACGCGTCACATATGGCGGGCTCGGCCGGACGCGACTGGGTGGGGTCACCCTGCGCGGCGGCGTTTTCCGTTCGGCAAATATCACGACGGAGGGCTATACGCTGCTCCTCGATTCCGCGGCGCCGGGCACTCTCGCCGCGCGCACGGTGATCGCCAACCCGCGCCGCTCGAACGCCTCGACCAGCGGCGAGATCAACGTCGCGCACCCGTTTGTTACCGGCGAAGTCCGGCACGAGCTGTTGTTTGCGATCCGCGCCCGGTCGCAGGAACGCTTCTATGGCGGCTCGCATTGGCAATCGCTTGCACCGGCGCGGTTCGACGAAACGCGCGCCGTCCCGCGCCCCGCCTTCACCTTTGGCCCGCGCACCGAAGACCGCGTACGGCAATGGACTGCAGGCCTCGCCTACCAGGCACGCATCGACGACCTCGGACGCGTCAATCTCGGTATCCAGCGCAGCGATTATCGCAAACGCGTGACCGCTCCCACCGGCGCGCTACCGGTATCGCGCGCAAGACCCTGGCTTTTCAATATCGCCGCCGAGGTCGACCTGTCCCCACGCCTTGCCCTCTATGGCGGAATGACGCGCGGGCTCGAGGAAAGCGATGTCGCACCCGAAACCGCGGTCAATCGCGACGAAGCTCCGCCCGCAATCCGTACCCGGCAAATCGACGGCGGTGTACGCTGGCGGATTGGCGCAATGACGCTGATCGCCGGCGGGTTTCAGATCGAGAAGCCCTATTACGGGCTCGATGGCGATGATATTTTCCGTCGGCTGGGCACCGTCACCCATCGGGGGATCGAAGCCTCGCTCAGCGGCTCGCCGGTCGAAGGGCTCACCCTCGTCGCCGGCGGCGTGCTGCTCGATGCGAAGCTCGCTGGCGAAGAGGTCGCCAACGGCAGCATCGGTCGTCGCCCGATCGGCACGCCGACGCAGAGTCTGATCGGCAATATCGACTGGCGCCTGCCCGGCCTCCCTGCGCTGTCCCTCGACCTGGCAGTCGAGCAAAGCGGCCGCCGCTATGCGGACGCCGCGAATCGCGTCCGCGTTCCCGCACGTACGACCGTCGATCTCGGCGCGCGCTACCGCTTCAGGCTCGGGAAGCTGCCTGCGGTGCTGCGCGTGCAGGCGACAAATTTGTTCAATACCTATGGCTGGGACGTCGAGGGCAACAACGCTTTCGTCTATATCCCCTCGCGACAGGTGTCCGCACGGATCGCCGTCGACCTTTGAGGCAAAGCGCTATTCCCCGGCGCCCACGCTCCGCGGGCCGATCGGACGATCGACGTCCGTAGCGGTCGATGGCGCATCTCCGGGTGCCAGGATTCGGAACCGCAGCATATCCCAGTCATCGAAACGCCAAAAACTCGGGCTATCACGGCCGACGATCCGCGGATGCTCGCTCGATGGCGCGATCGTCCGGTCGATCGGTTCGATCTCGGCCAGCGTCTCGCAGTTGAAAAAGGCGCGGACGACGACATCCTCGTCCGCCTCCCCGGCGCTTCCGACGACGATCCCCAGTTCGCCCGTCGACAGCCGGACCAATGTCCCGACCGGATGGATACCCAGGCTGTCGCCGAAGCGGTCGAGCAGCGCGGGATCGAAATGCCCCGCCCATTTCTGCATCGCGGTCAGCGCCTCGCACGGCGTCCATGCTTCCTTGTATGGGCGGTTCGACGTTACCGCGTCATAGACATCGCAAATCGCTCCCATGCGCGCGGCAAGCGATAGCTCGTCGCCCCTCAGGCCGCCCGGATAACCCGACCCGTCGATCTTCTCGTGATGCCGCAGGCAGAGGTCGAGTGCGAGCTCGGGGGCACCCGGCGAACTCGCGAGCAGCCGGTGCCCGGCAACCGGATGGCTCCGCACCGACCGCATCTCGCCTTTCGATAGCGCACCAGGCTTGTTCAATATCGCGTCGGACACCGCGACTTTGCCGACGTCGTGGAGCAATCCCGCGACACCCAGATCCTCGACCTCTTGCGGTTCGAGCTCCATGTGGCGGGCGAAGTTGATCATCAGGGCACAGACCGCGACCGAGTGGAGATAGGTATATTCGTCCTTTTCCTTCAGGCGGACGAGGTTGATCAGCGCCTTGGAATCGCGCTCGATCGAGGCGCCGATCACGCTCGCCAGCCTGGCCATGCGCTTGACCTCGATCGCCCGGCCCAACCGCGCGCCATCGAACATGGCGGTGACGGCCTCGCGCGTTCGGTCGATCGTCCGCTTCGCACGGCGACATTCGCCGACATAGCCCCGGCGGGGCCGCGGCGCCGCACGATCCTCGGGCTCAGGCGCCGCAAAAGGCGTTCTGGACCGTGCGGCCAAGATATTCGCGGACGGCCTTCCCCATGACCGCTCCGACTTTCGGGGCGAAGTTTCTTCGCGCCTGCTCGCTTTATGCCACTCGGACGGGGCAAGTCCGCGCTCGGCGTCGATCATCAGCCCATCGATGCCCGAATTGCGAATTCTTTCCAGTTGCTCCGATGTTTCAATCCGAAAATTGCTCCGCCAGAACGGATGATCGAACCACGACCCTTCGAAGGCGTGGATGAACATGCCGATCTCGACGTCCTCTGGTTGAATTCGAACAAGCATTTCGGGTCCCGCGTTGCGGCCGCCTGACAGGCACGCACGCTTCCCAATACGGCACAATAAGTGTCATATTAAGCCGGCCAGTAACGGGTACTTAACTTCAATCGCCCGCAAAATCGAACGCACTAACCCCCCGTTCGCCTTCACGAAACCGCAACGGACGGCCGAGCGGCGGCATCGACCGCTGGACGCAACCGGTACGCGTACAGCGGCGGCAGCCCAGCCCGATCGGCGTTGCTGGGCTGCGCAACAGGTCGATCCCGCGCGGGCGTGCCGCTGCCGGTGGCGCCCGGCGCGGCGACCGAGCGCGACTGGGTGAACCAGCGCGACCCGTCCTCCAGCTCGACCAGATCGGCGACCACCTCGCCCGGGCGTGCGAAGGCTTCGTGGACGCTCCACAGGGGGCAGCGCGCGTCGCCATCGACGAGTGGCGACTGGCTCGCCCCGGCATATCGCTTGCTCCCCTGCCCCGCACGGTCGATGCGCAGCATGAAGAAGGGCAGCCCCCGCGCGCCGACGCGCTGCAACGTCGTCAGCCGGTGCGCGACCTGCTCATAACCTGCACCGAAGCGGCGCTGGAGCAGCAGCAGATCATATCCCGTCGCATCGCAGGCGCGCAGGAAACGGCTGTAAGGCATCATCAGCGCGGCGGCAAAATACTGGATCAGGTGGCGCTCGAACAGCTTGGCCGCCGCGGTTTCGGCAAATTCGGCGCCCGCGACGAGCGCGTCGATCTCGGCCTTCGCCTCGATCTGCGCCAGCGTCGCCGCCGCCTGAAAGGTGCGCGACGCGGGGCGCAACAGTTCATTGAGCATAAGTTGCCGCGCGTGCCAGTCGAGCCAGCGCAGCCGGTCGGGCATCACGTCCGACGGCAATATCCGGATGCCGAGTTGGTGCCGCGTGCGCAAACGCTCTGAAATCGTGCCATAAAGATCGCCGCCCGCGAGCCGCAGCTCGTCGGCCAGTTCCTCGGCGCGCGCGTCGAGATCCGGAAAGTGATTGCGCCATTTTTCGATCGCGCGGCGCACGGCGGCAACTTCGGGCGCTTCTTCCTGTGCTTCGCCGCGCGCTTCGGGCGCGGTATCGAACAACCGGGCAAAGGCAGCGGCCGTGGCGGGCGCGCTCTGCATCCACTCCTCGACCTCCTGCGCGCCGATCCCCAGGTCGGCAAAACGAGGATCGGCCAGCCGGCGTCGCAGTCCCGCGAGCCCGCCCGGCACCTCGTCGGCGCCAAGCTTCGCCGCATCGAATGCGAACCGCTCCGCCAGCCGTACGATGACGGTGGCGCTCAAAGGCCGCTGGCCATGCTCGATCAGGTTGAGATAGCTTGGCGAAATGTCGAGCGCTTCGGCCATCGCCGCCTGCGTCATCCCCGCCTCGCGCCGTACCTTGCGCACCGCCGGCCCCGCAAACACCCGCCGCTCTGCCATGCCTGTAACTTTCTTTACTAATTTACACGCCTATTTACACCGAATAGTCATATTTCACAAATATTATTGACAAAGCTTTTCACTTTCGGCGGCACTTTCGCCAAATTCCACCCATCACCTCCGCACAAGGACAAGACGATGGGTTATCAGGAAGACATGGCGCAGGCAGGCCGCCTTATCCGCGATTATGACGGCACCTGGGATGGCATCAGCGGCGAAAGCATCGCCCGCATGCGCGCCCAGAACAAGTTCAAGACCGGCCTCGACGTCGCCCGCTACACCGCGCGCATCATGCGCGCCGACATGGCCGCCTATGACGCCGATCCCGCAAACTACACCCAGTCGCTAGGCTGCTGGCACGGGTTCATCGCGCAGCAGAAGATGATCTCGATCAAGAAGCATTTCGGCACCGTCAAGGGCCGCTACATCTATCTCTCAGGCTGGATGATCGCCGCGCTGCGCAGCGAATTCGGCCCGCTGCCCGACCAGTCGATGCACGAAAAGACCAGCGTTCCGGCGCTGATCGAGGAAATCTACACCTTCCTGCGTCAGGCCGACGCCCGCGAGCTCGGCATGCTGTTCCGCGACCTCGACGCCGCGCGCGCCGAGGGCGACGAGCTCAAGGCGAAGCAGGTTCAGGCCGCGATCGACAATCACGAAACGCACGTCGTGCCGATCATCGCCGACATCGACGCGGGCTTCGGCAATGCCGAGGCGACGTACCTTCTCGCCAAGAAGATGATCGAGGCCGGCGCCTGCGCGCTGCAGATCGAAAACCAGGTCTCGGACGAAAAGCAGTGCGGCCATCAGGACGGCAAGGTCACCGTGCCGCACGAGGA
>JALDYH010000333.1:0-3168 GCA_032154175.1 Sphingopyxis sp.
CGACCCCGTCACGACGGGCACCGTTCCCTTGCGCGGCGGCAACCGCATCGACCTGATCGGGCTGACGCGCGACGCGATTGGCGGCGTGCTGGTCGAAGCCGGCCTCGATGCCAAGGCCGCGAAGCTGCGCGCCAAGCAGATCTGGCACTGGATGTACCATCGCGGCGTCACCGATTTCGAGGCGATGACCGACATCGCGAAGGCGATGCGACCGTGGCTGACCGACCGCTTCATCATCGGCCGCCCGACGGTGCGCGAGGCGCAGGTGTCGAGCGACGGCACGCGCAAATGGCTGCTCGCCGCCGCCGACGGCCAGGAATATGAAATGGTTTTCATTCCCGACGCCGATCGGGGAACCTTGTGCGTGTCGAGCCAGGTCGGCTGCACGCTCAATTGCCGTTTCTGCCACACGGGCACGATGCGCCTCGTCCGCAACCTTGGCGCGGGCGAGATCGTCGGGCAGGTGATGCTGGCGCGCGACGAACTCGGCGAATGGCCCAAGGGCACGATGGCGGGTTTCGGCCCCGATCCCGAGGATGACGATGACGAGGAAGGCGGCAACTACACCGCCGACGGCCGCATCCTGACCAACATCGTGATGATGGGCATGGGCGAGCCGCTGTATAATTTCGACGAGGTCAAGGGCGCGCTCAAGATCGTCATGGACGGTGACGGGCTGGCGCTGTCGCGCCGCCGCATCACGCTGTCGACGAGCGGCGTGGTGCCGATGATGGCGCGCGCGGGCGAAGAGATCGGCGTCAACCTTGCGGTCTCGCTCCATGCGGTGTCGAAGGAAATCCGCGACGAGATCGTGCCGCTGAACCGCAAATATGGCATCGACGAACTGCTGAAGGCGTGCGCCGACTATCCGGGTGCGGGCAATTCGCGGCGCATCACCTTCGAATATGTGATGCTGAAGGACAAGAATGACAGCGACGACGATGCGCGCGAGCTCGTCCGGCTGATCCGCGAATATGGCCTGCACGCGAAGGTCAATCTGATCCCGTTCAATCCGTGGCCCGGCGCGATCTACGAATGCTCCTCACCCGAGCGGGTCAAGGCGTTCAGCAACCTGATCTTCAAGGCGGGGATTTCGGCCCCGGTGCGCACCCCGCGCGGGCGCGACATCATGGCGGCGTGCGGCCAGCTCAAGAGCGCCGCGACCAAGCCGAGCCGCGCCGAACTCGACCGGATCGCCGAAGAGAAGCAGGCCGCGCTCGGATAGAGCCGCCGGCGAGCGGGTCGATCCGCTCCTCTACCACCAGAAGATATCGGCAATTTTCCGCCAATCCGGCGGGATTGCGAACGCATACCTATTCTATACCGTGTGGTAAAAATAACACAGGTAAGAAAATTGTCACATTCTGAACGATCCGTTCATTGCAGCGACAGGCGCGGGCCCCATTTACGGGGTGGGCCGCGACCCAAAGGGCACGGTCCGGATTAAGCAGAAGGAAAACAACATGAAGAAATTCGCAGTTGCAGCCGCTCTCCTGACGGCCATCGTTGCAACCCCCGCAATGGCTGCCGAAGGCGGCGAAGCCCGCGTCGAAGTGCGCGGCGGCTACATCACGGGCAGCGGCTTTGACGATGCCACGCTCGGTATTGCCGGCGGCTATGATTTCGACCTCGGCTCGACGGCATTCGCCGGCGCCGAAATCGCTGGCGACAAGGTCCTCGTCGACGGTGCCAAGGTCCAGTTCTCGTCGGGCGCGCGCCTCGGTGCCAAGGTCGGCGCCAACGGCAAGGCCTATGTCAATGGCGGCTACACCTTTGGCCAGATCGACGATCCCTATGTCGGTGCCGGCTACCAGCACAAGCTGACCTCGAACGTCTATGCCAAGGCCGAATATCGTCACCAGTTCATCGAGAACTTCGACGATTTCGACACCTTCGCGGTCGGCGTCGGCTTCGCTTTCTGATCCTTTCGGACCAGCGAAACGAAAAGAGAGGGGCGGCCTGCGGGTCGCCCCTTTTCTTTTGTCCACGACCCGGCCACGGTACGGCGATGACGGCATTGGCATATATCGGCGCAGCGCTCGCCGAAATCGCGGGCTGCTTCGCCTTCTGGGCGTGGCTGCGGCTGGACAAGCCGATGTGGTGGATCGTGCCCGGCATGGCGTCGCTCGCGCTGTTCGCCTGGCTGCTCACCCTCGTCGATGCCGAACATGCGGGACGCACTTACGCCGCCTATGGCGGGGTCTATATCGTGTCGGCGCTGGTCTGGCTGTGGGCGGTGGAGGGCGCGAAGCCCGACCGCTGGGATCTGATCGGCGCCGCCGTGTGCCTCGGCGGCGCGGCGATCATATTGTTCGGGCCGCGCGGCAGCTAGCCCGCGTTCGGCAGCGCCTGTTCGACCAGCGGCGCCAGTCCCTCCGCCATAACCTTCACCCCCTTGGCATTGGGATGCATATTGTCGCCGAGCATCAGCGCCTTGTCGGTGACGACATTGTCGAGGATGAAGGGATAGAAGCTCGCCTCATATTTCGACGCGAGTTCGGGATAGATGGGGTTGAACTTCTTCGCATAGTCGCTGCCGAGATTGGGCGCGGCCATCATGCCGGTGAGCAGCACGGGAATCTCGCGCTTCCGAAGCTCGGCGAGCATCGCGTCGAGATTGGCGCGCGTCTGGTCGGGGCCGATGCCGCGCAGCATGTCGTTGCCGCCGAGGCCGAGGACGACGAGCGCGGGCTTCGCCTTGGCATTGTCGAGCACATAGGTCAGGCGCTGGCGCCCGGCGGCGGTGGTGTCACCCGAGACGCCGGCATTCTGGACGCGCGCGACGATTCCATCTTCGGTCAGCGCGGCCTGCAGTTGCGGCGAAAGTCCTTCCTTTGGGCCGAGCTGGTAGCCGGCATAGAGGCTGTCGCCGAAGGCGATGATAAGCGGCGCGTCGGCGGGGATCGCCGGCGCGGCTTTCGCCGCGACCTTGTCATTGGTCGAAGCCGACGGGTTTTCCGCCGATCCGCACGCGGCGAGCGGTTGGCAAAGCGCAATGACGCAACCATATAACGCGTAAGAGCGCCATCCGGCCGTTCTCTTTTCCAAAGGGTTCTCTCCTTGCCCGACACTCGACCTTCGCCCGATGTGGCGATCGCCGCCCATAATGTGACGCTGACGCTCGGAAGCGACAAGGCCCCGGTTGAAATTTTGCGCGGCGTCGACCTC
>JALDYH010000011.1:0-60264 GCA_032154175.1 Sphingopyxis sp.
ACTGGGCCCCGGCTTTCGCCGGGGTTCACGAAGGGAAGCTCCCCACCCCGAAACGGACGCTCGCGCGCCTCCCAAATGTCGGTCAGGACAAATCCGCCGCCGCGATCGCCGCCAGCGCGCTCGCCAGCCGCGCGTCGCCTTCGCCCTCGACCGATGCCCATTTGAGTTTGCGCCGGTCGAGTTCGCCGATCGCGACCTCCATGAACTGCATCCGCGCGAGTTCGCTGCCGAAGAGGCGCGTGCCGTCCTCCTGCCAAGGCAGGTCCATCGCGGGGACGAGATAGAGGTCGGCGACCTCGTCCCACAGGTCGATTTCGGGCAAACGGCGCCCGAGCAGCATGATCGCCCAAGCCTGCGTCATCAGCGGGTCGGTATCGGATATCAGCCATCGGGGGCGCTGCGCGAGCGCCGCGCGCGTCGCCGCCAGATGGCCGTCGAAGATTGCGAGCAGGTCGACCTCGTCGAGGTCGGTGCCGTTCGCCTCGGCATAGGTGCGCCCATATTCGGGGACGACCAGGCCGCCGAGCTGAAGCGCGAGGCGCGGCGCGAGCGTCGACTTGCCGGTGCTTTCGGCGCCGTGAAGGCAGATATGGTGCGTCATGCCACCACGCCGCCCGTCGCCGCGGCGCGGCGCCACTGTATCAGCCCGTCGATCGACAGGCCGAGCAGTATGACATAGACCGCGCTGGTCGCGTAAAGCCCGCGCCATGCGAACAGCGGCACCGCGATCAGGTCAACGAGAATCCAGAGGAACCAGCTTTCGACGCGGCGGCGCGCGAGCAGCCACTGTGCCGTAATGCTGAGCATCGCGATCGCGCCGTCGACCCATGGCGCGACGGCGTCGGTATAGCGATCCATCGCAAAGCTCCAGCCCAGCCAGGCCGCAATCGTCGCCGAAGCCCAGCCCCGGCGCGCGCGATCGGTCATCCAGCGCACCGGAACCCCGCTGTCGTCGCGCGCGCGCATCCACGCCGCCCAGCCATAGAGGTTGAGCGCGAAGAAAAAGCCCTGAAGCAGCATGTCGCTGTACAGTTTCGCTTCGAAGAAGACGAAGGCGTAGAGCGTGACCGCGACGAGCGCGAAGGGATAGTTCCACACGCTGCGCAGCGCGACGAGCGCAACATTGGTCAGCACGAACGCCGCGGCAATCCATTCAAGATAGCTCATGCGTCCGATCCATGCCGCGGGCGCGTCCACAGCCCGTCGCGGCTGATCCGCCGCTGCGGCGGCCGGCGCAGCACCGACCAGCCGGCACGGGCCACCCAGCCGAGCTTGGCGCCGAGCGAGCTCGACGCGCGATGGTCCCACGCATGGTCGCCGCGCGCGCGCACCTCGCGCGCGATATCGCCATAGATGCCCGCCGCAGCCAGCACCGCCCAGCGGCTTCGCGGGCCGAGCTTGCGCGCGCCCCAGCGCGCCGAGGCCTCATATTCTTCCGCCATTTCCGACAGCCATTTCGCCATCACCGACAGGCGGGCCCGAAAGGCGGGGTGCATGTGCTGGCCGGGCGGGATGTCGAGTTCGACCATCCATTCGACGGGCAAATAACAGCGGTCGGCGGCGGCATCCTCCGCCACATCGCGCGCGATATTGGCGAGCTGGAACGCGATGCCGAGGTCGGAGGCACGGTCGAGGATGGTTTCGTCGGCGGGGTCGATCCCCATCACGAGCGCCATCGCGACCCCGACCGCGCCCGCGACATGATAGGCGTAGCGCAGCAGATCGTCTTCGCTGCGCGGGCGCCAGTCCCTGGCATCGAGTTCGAAACCCGCGATGATATCGTCGATGACCCAGCGCGGAATCGCGACCTCGGTGAGCAGGAAGCCGAGCGCGTCGAACGCCATCTCGCCCGTCGGCTGCCCGGCAAAGGCCTTGCCGGTCTGCGCGCGGATATGCGCGACGGCCGCAGCAGGATCATAGCCGGGCTTCGTCGCGCCGCCATGATCCTGTCCGTCGGTCAGATCGTCGGCGGCGCGGCACCATGCATAGAGCAGCCACACGCGCTCGCGTGTCTGGCGATCGAAGAGCTGGCTGGCCAGCGCGAAGCTTTTCGACCCGCGCGCGATGCTGTCGTGCGCGAAACCGTGGAGGGCGTGTGCGTCATAGGCCCCCTCGCCGGTCATTACAGATTTTCGGCCTTCATCGCGAAGATCGTCTTGTGCGGAACGTAAGCCGCCATCTTTTCCAGCAGATCGTCGAGCCCCGCGTCGACGATCATGATCCCGGCGTGCGCGGGGCGGATGAAGCCGACCTCGACCATGTTGCGGTTGAAGGCGATCAGGTCGTTGTAGAAGCCCGCGGCGTTGAGCAGCCCGACGGGCTTGTTATGGTAGCCAAGCTGCGCCCAACTGATCGCTTCCCAGAGTTCGTCCATCGTGCCGACCCCGCCCGGGATGGTGAGGAAGCCGTCGGAGAGGTCGGTGAACATCTTCTTGCGTTCGTGCATGCCGCTGACGACGTGGAGTTCGGTGCAGCCGCGGTGCGCGACCTCGGCGCCGACAAGCGCCTCGGGGATGATACCGATCACCTCGCCGCCGGCCTCCAAAGCACTGTCGGCGACGGCGCCCATCAGCCCGAGGCGGCCGCCGCCATAGACGACGCCGATGCCGCGCTCTGCCAGCGTGCGCCCGACGTGGCGCGCGGTCTCGATATAAATCGGATCTTCGGGGGTCGCGGACCCGCAATAGACGGCAAGGCGTTTCATGATTCTTCCAACATCAGCTTGGCGGTCGCCTTGGCGCTGCCGACGACCCCCGGGATACCCGCGCCCGGATGCGTCCCCGCGCCGACGAAGTAAAGGTTCGAAATCGCGTCGTCGCGGTTGTGGGCGCGGAAATATGCGCTCTGCCGCAGCAACGGCTCGAGGCTGAACGCGCTGCCGAGATGCGCCGACAGGTCGCGTCCGAAATCGGACGGCGTGTAATGGAAGCGGGTGACGAGATTGGCGCGGAGGCCGGGAAGCACGCGGCGTTCGACTTCGCCCAGAACGGCGTCGGCGAATCGCTCGCCGAAATCGCCGTCCCAGTCGGCCCTGGCCTTGCCGAGATGCGCAACGGGAGCGAGCGCGTAAAAGGTCGCGTGGCCGGGCGGCGCCATATCCGGGTCGGTGACGCTGGGATGATGGAGGTAGAGCGAGAAGTCGTCGGGGACGACGCCGTTCCGGTAGATGTCGTCGAGCAGGCCCCGGTAGCGCGGCCCGAAGAGGATGCTGTGGTGTGCGACGTCGGGATAGCTGCCCTGCACGCCGAAATGGACGACGAAAAGCGACGGCGACCAGCGTTTGCGCGCGAGGCCTTTCGCGACTTTTCTGCCGCGCGGATGGCCGGCGAGGAGCGTCTTGAAGCTGTGCATCAGGTCGCCGTTGCACGCGACCATGTCGGCGTCGCCGTGCCAGCCGCTTCGGGTCGTCACGCCCGTCGCGCGGTCACCTGTCGTTTCGATCTTCACCGCCGGGTCGCCGAGGCGCAGCGTGCCGCCCAATCGCTCGAACAATCGCACCATGCCCGACACCAGCGCATTGGTGCCGCCGCGCGCGAACCAGACGCCGCCCTCTTTCTCGATCGTGTGGATCAGCGCGTAGATCGCGCTGGTCGTCATCGGATTGCCGCCGACGAGCAGGGTGTGGAACGACAGCGCCTGCCGCAGCCGCTCGTCCTGCACATAGGAGGAGACGACCCCATAGACGCTGCGCCACGCGCGATATTTCATCAGCGCGGGCGCCGCGCGGATCATCGCGGCAAAGTCGAGGAAGGCGACCGCGCCGAGCTTCACATAGCCCTGTTCGTACACGCCCTTCGAATAGGTGAGGAACCGGTCGTATCCGTCGACGTCGGCGGGATGGAGCTTTGCGATTTCGGCGCGCAGCGCGGCCTCGTCGTTCGCATAGTCGAAGTTGGTGCCGTCGGGCCAGTTGAGGCGGTAGAAGGGCATGACCGGCACCAGTTCGACGTCGGCCGCCAGATCCTGCCCGCTCAGCGCCCAGAGCGCTTCGAGGCACGGCGGGTCGGTGATGACGGTCGGCCCGGCATCGAAGGTGAAGCCGTCCTGCCGCCAGTGGTACGCCCGCCCGCCGGGCTTGTCGCGCGCCTCGACGATTGTCGTTCCGACTCCCGCCGACTGGAGCCGGATTGCGAGCGCAAGGCCGCCGAATCCCGCGCCGACGACGATCGCGGTGCGCGTCATTTCCAGTCGAGGCGCCGCAGTGCCGCCAGCGCGCGGCCGACCGGCACCGGGGGTTTTCCCGAAAGGATGCGCAGCTTGTCCCTCTTCGTCGACCGCCCGGCGTAGAAGCGAGCGATGAGCCCTGGCGACAGGCGATAGAAGCGCTGGAATATCCGGTATCGTTCCCCCGCTTCGGCTGCGCGGAACAGCATCGCGGCGAGCATGCGGTAGAAACGCTGGCGCCGCCACGCCGCCGCGGCGCGGCTGCGCAGGATGGCGGGAAGGCCGGCGTCGTCGACGATGCCGGGCAACGCCGCCGCGGTCCGCACCGCATCGGGCAAGGAATAGCCCGTCGTCGCATGGAACATGCCCGCGCGCGCGCCGATCCGCGCGGTGCGGTCGGACGGGGGCCACAGCCGGTCGAAATCGCCCGCGATCACAACGGGGAGCCTCCCCGCTTCCTCGCGCGTCGCCGCCGCGACGTCCCAGCCCCGCGCCGCCGCATAGGCCGCGATCCTTTCGCGTATGCCGTCGGCGTCGAGCGTGGCCTCGTCGCTGTAATATGTGTCCTCGACGAACAATGTCTCGGCGTCGAAGGGCAGCAGATAGACGAAGCGATAGCCGTCCGCCTGCTCGACGGTCGCATCCATCACCACCGGATTCTCGACGCCGTGACCGCCCTTGACGGTCAGCGCCTGCCCGACGAATTTCTGCCAGCCGCTTGTCAGCGTCGGGAATTTCCCGGCGCCGCGCGCATCGATCACGCGTTTCGCCGAAAGCCGCCCGCCGCGCGACAGCAGCAGGTGGTCGGGCGCGACATGCTTTGCCTTGTCGGCAATGATATGCCCTGCCGGCAGCGCGGCGATCACCGCATCGGCCAGCGCCTCGCCGGTAATGCTCTTGTAGCCCATCCGCATCGTCCGGCGGTGCGACGGGAAAAGGACGTCGTAGCGCGGCCAGTGATAGCGAACGAGCGGCGCGACGAGCCAGCGATCCTTCTTCGCGATGTCGCTGTCGAAAAAGGACCAGACGTGGCTGCCGCCGATCGGCCCCGGCTCGACCAGCCGCACGTCGAGGTCGGGCCGCTGCCGTGCGAGCGCGAGCGCCGCAAGGCCGCCGGCGAGCCCTCCGCCGACGATCGCGACATCGCAATAATCTGTACGTCCCACGGTCATCCCTCCGCCTTAGCCACCCCTGCGGGCGGGCGCAAAGCCATTGCAACGCTGCGCCGGGCGATTAGCCTTGTGCCATGACCGGCTGGGCGATCCTTTTTTCCGCGCTCGCGATGACCGCGATCGTCGGCGTGCGCTACCTGATCACCAGCGGCGCCTTCGCCTTTGCGACGCGGCTGAAGCACCCCGGCCTGTATCGCGGGCTGGAACCGCAGATGCGCCGCGAGGTCGGCTGGAGCCTCGCGAGCGCGGCCATTTACGGCATTCCCGCCGGGATCGTCGCGTGGGGATGGCAGGCGCGCGGCTGGACGCGCATCTACACCGACGTCCACGCCTTTCCGCTCTGGTATCTGCCGATCAGCCTCTTCGCCTATCTGCTGATCCACGATAGCTGGTTCTACTGGACGCATCGCTGGATGCACCGGCCGCACCTGTTCCGCCTCGCGCATAGCGTCCATCATGCCAGCCGCCCGCCGACCGCATGGGCCGCGATGAGTTTCCATCCGCTCGAAGCGACCACCGGCGCGGTCGTCATTCCCGCGCTGGTGTTCCTGATCCCGATTCATGTGGCCGTGCTCGGCCTCATACTCGCGATCATGACGGTGATGGGGGTCGGCAATCATATGGGGTGGGAAATGTTTCCGCGCGCGCTGGTGCATGGACCTGCAGGGCGGTGGCTGATAACCGCAACGCATCACGAGCAGCATCACGCCGCTTACCGGGGGAATTATGGGCTCTATTTCCGCTTCTGGGACAAGGCGTGCGGCACGGATATCGGGCTTGGCGACTTTGCTGCTGCTCATCACCGCCGCGAGCGCGCCGCCGCCGACGGTTGAGATCAGCGTCACCGGGCTGCGCAGCGCGAAGGGGCAGGTGCTGGTGTGCCTTACGACCAATCCCAGGGCGTTTCCCGACTGCAGCAAGGACAAGGCGTCGGTCCGCATGGCGGTGAAGGCTACCGATGCGGGTGATTTCGCGGTTCATGCGCCCGTCACGGGCACCTATGCGATCGCGGTCGTCCATGACGAGAACGGCAACAACAAGATGGATGTGGCGATCTTCCTGCCCAAGGAAGGCTTCGGCTTTTCTCGCAACCCGACGATCACAGTCGGCCCGCCGAGCTTCAAATCGGCGAGCTTTGCGGTCGTGGGGGACATGCGCCAGTCGATCAGGATGAAATATATGCTCTAGTGAGGGCGTCGGCGCCTCGCTAATAGAGCGCGCGTGACCGCGACATCCTCCCGCATCGCCGCTTTCGCCGACCGCTGGCCAAAGCTTCTTGCCCTGCTGCTCGGTGCCATCTCGGCAACCGGCTTTGCCCCGCTCCACCTCTGGCCGCTGACCCTGCTCGCGCTCGCCGGCTGGATGGCGCTCGTTGCGCGCAGCGCGCGCGGCTGGCGCGCGCTCGGCCTCGGCTGGGCATTCGGCGTGGGCCATTTCGTCATCGGGCTCAACTGGATCGCAACCGCTTTCACCTATCAGGCGGCGATGCCCGCGTGGCTCGGGTGGATCGCGGTCGTGCTGCTGTCGCTCTATCTGGCCATCTATCCTGCGCTCGCGGCATGGGGCGCCTGGACGGTGAGCAAATTCGTCATCCCCGCAAGGCCTGCGCCGGACGCCAGGCGCCCGGCACATTTCGCGGCAGGGGCGACAGCGTCCTTCATCCTCGCTTTCGCCGCGCTATGGATCTTGACCGAATGGCTCCGCAGTTGGGTGTTCACCGGCTTTGCGTGGAATCCGCTGAGCGCGTTTCTCGTACCCGTCTCGCTGACGGGACCGGCAACCCTGATCGGCACTTACGGGCTGTCCGGGCTGGCCATGTTGTGGATCGGCTGGGGCCTGCTGCTCTGGCCCAAATGGTCGGTGCTGTTCCGCAGCAGCCTTCGCGACGGCACATATCTTTCGGCATTCATCATGGGACCGGTGGCTTTTTTCGGCTTCCCCGTTCTCCTGATGTGGGTGGGCAATCTGGGGAGCGCCGAATTCGTCGGCCTGTCGTCGACAAACATCCCCATCACCGTCGTCCAGCCCAATGTCGGGCAGGAGGACAAGTGGGAAGGCAGCAAGGCCGATGCCAATTTCGCCAAGCTCGCCCGGCTGACGACCCCGAGGGACGGCAAGCCGCGGCTGATCCTGTGGCCCGAGGCGGCGGTGCCCGACTATCTCGAGACCGGCTATCCGCTCCCCTATTACGATCGATCGCCCGCCGAAGCGCGTGGCCGGCTGATCGCCCTGATGAACCCCGACGACCTCATGCTGCTCGGCGCGCTGAAGCTCGAGCTGGACAAGACTGGCGACGTCGTCGGCGCGCGCAACGCGGTGATGACCGTCCGCGCCGACGGCACGCTCGGCCCGCGCTATGACAAGTCGCACCTCGTTCCCTATGGCGAATATCTGCCGATGCGGCCGATCCTTTCGGCGATCGGCCTGTCGCGGCTGGCCCCCGGCGACATCGATTTCTGGCCCGGCCCCGGTCCGCATACCCTCGACCTCGGCGCCTTCGGCCGGGCGGGACTGCAGATCTGCTACGAAATCATCTTTTCGGGCCAGGTGGTCGACCGCGCGCATCGCCCCGATTTCATCTTCAACCCGTCGAACGACGCATGGTTCGGCAGCTGGGGCCCGCCGCAGCATCTGGCGCAGGCGCGACTGCGCGCGATCGAGGAAGGGTTGCCGGTCGTCCGCGCCACCCCGACGGGGATCAGCGCGGTGATCGACGCTGACGGCAGAATCTTCAAATCGCTGCCGATGCATACGGCCGGCCGTATCGATACGACGCTGCCCCCCGCCCGCGCGCCGACGCCCTTCGCACGCTTCGGCAACATGCTGCCGGTCGGATTTGCGCTGCTGCTGCTCGCGCTCGCCATTGCCAACCGCCGTCGCGGACGCTAACAGCACGCCCACATAAACCTTTCTTTATATCCGATTCCCCCTCTTACCCGTTCAAGAAGGTCTCCCATGCGCAACAGCTTCCTATTCACCTCCGAAAGCGTGTCCGAAGGACATCCCGACAAGGTGTCGGACCAGATCAGCGACTCGATTGTCGACCTGTTCCTGTCCAAAGACCCCGAAGCCCGCGTCGCATGCGAAACGCTGACCACAACCCAGCTTGTCGTCCTCGCCGGCGAAATTCGTTGCAAGGGCGTATTCGAAAATGGCGAATGGGCGCCGGGCGCGCTCGACGAGATCGAGGCCGTCGTCCGCAACACGGTTCGCGAAATCGGCTATGAGCAGGATGGCTTCCACTGGAAGACCTTCCGCTTCGAAAACAACCTCCACGGCCAGTCGGCGCATATCGCGCAGGGCGTCGACGAAAGCGGCGACAAGGACGAAGGCGCCGGCGACCAGGGCATCATGTTCGGCTATGCGTCGGACGAGACCCCCGACCTGATGCCCGCGACGCTCGATTACAGCCACAAGATCCTCGAGCGCATGGCGGCCGACCGCAAGGCCGGCACCGCCCCCTTCCTCGAACCCGACACCAAGAGTCAGGTGACCCTGCGCTATGCCAACGAGCGCCCGGTCGAGGCGACGGCGATCGTCGTGTCGACCCAGCACGCGCCGGGTTATTTCTTCCACAATGGCGAAGGCGACGAAGCGAAGTACAGCGAACTGCGCAAATATGTGCTCGGCGTGATCGCCGACGTGCTGCCCGCCGAGTTGCTGACCGCGAACACCGTCTATCACATCAACCCGACCGGGCGTTTCGAGATCGGCGGCCCCGACGGCGATGCCGGCCTGACCGGCCGCAAGATCATCGTCGACACCTATGGCGGTGCGAGCCCGCACGGCGGCGGCGCGTTCAGCGGCAAGGACCCGACCAAGGTCGACCGTTCGGCGGCCTATATCACGCGCTATCTCGCGAAGAATATCGTCGCCGCGGGCCTCGCCCGCCGCTGCACGATCCAGCTGACCTACGCGATCGGCGTTGCCGAGCCGCTGTCGATCTATGTCGACCTGCACGGCACCGGCACCGTCGAGGAAAGCCGCATCGAAGCCGCGATCCCGCAGCTCGTGCGCCTGACGCCGAAGGGCATCCGCACCCACCTCGGCCTCAACAAGCCGATCTACAAGCAGACCGCGGCCTATGGCCACTTCGGCCGCACATCGGAGGGCGAGAGCTTCCCGTGGGAACGCACCGACCTCGTCGACAAGCTCAAGGCCGCGCTCGCCGCCTGACGAACAGCCCCGGCGCGCCCGCGCTTTTATATCCGGGGCGCTTGCCGCCTTCGCGCTGCGCGGCTAACGCGCCCGCCATGACTGCACACAAGCCCGGCGATCCCACGACCCTCAACCGCCTTTACGGCCGTTCGAAGGGCAAACCCCTGCGTGCGGGACAGCAGGATCTCGTAGAAACGCTGCTGCCCCAGATCGCGGTACCCGCCGAAGGCGAAGTCACCGCCGAACGCCTGTTCGGCTATGACCGCCCGCTGCATTTCGAGATCGGCTTCGGCGGCGGAGAGCATATGGCCGGGCGCGCCGACATGCTGCCCGACCATGGGTTCGTCGGCGCCGAACCCTTTATCAACGGCGTCGCGCAAGCCCTCGTCCATGTCGCGGGCGATCCCCATCTGGCAAAAGAGGGGGGCGAGCGGCTTCCGCTGGGCAATGTCCGTATCCATCACGGCGATGCGCTCGAGGTGCTGCGGCGCATTCCCGACGGCGCACTGAGCTTTGCCTATCTGCTGCACCCCGATCCGTGGCCCAAGGCGCGCCACGCAAAGCGCCGGATGATGAACGACGGCCCGCTCGACCTGATTGCGGCGAAGCTGAAACCCGGCGGCGAGTTCCGTTTCGGCACCGACCACCCCATCTATCTGGCGCACGCGCTGATGGTCATGCGCCGTCATCGCCACCAGTTCGAATGGCTGGCGCAGGATTCGCAGGATTTCCTGACCCGTCCCGGCGGCTGGCCCGAAACGCGTTACGAAGCCAAAGCGCGCGCGCAGGGGCACGAGGTCTGGTATTTCCGCTGGAAGCGCAGACAGGGCGATCCCGGCGTATGATTTCGTTATTGTGACGGCGGAACGTCGCGTGCGTCCGGTCGCTGGAGCTTTTCGCGCTCGAAGCTGATCGTCGTGACCTTCGCATCGAGGGCCGTCACCACGTCGGCCGTCAGGTCATTCGAGAAATTCCCGCCAAGCGCCGCGCCGCGATCGAGCAGCAGCCCGCATTTACGGGCGGCATAGACCTTGGCGATCACCGGCTGAGCCTCGTCGGCGACGCGCGCCAACGCCTTGACCCGCGTCGCTTCGATTTCACGGCTGCCGTGCGCCGCCTGATCGCGGAGCGCCTGCCAGCGAACCGCGAGGGCATCGCGCCGGTCCTTTGCCTTGCTATCCTGACCCAGCGCCGCGACTGCCCTGGCCTCGGCCTCGATCGGGGCCCGCTGCTGGTCCACTTCGGACTGGGCCGTCCGCGTCAGCTCCGCAATACGCGCCGTCACGGCCTTGCCGACTGTCGCATTGGCGAACACCGCCTCGCGGGACAGCAGGCACAGGCCGGGGACCGCCGGACCGCCGAGCGCGGGTGCCGGGGCTGCCGGCTGGCCAAGGGCGGGCCCGGCAACGGCGGACGCCATCGCTGCAAAACCTGCTGCACGCATCATGTTTATCCGGATCATTTCAGGCATCCTCTCTTTCGGCAGGAACGTCGGCCGGCGGCGCATCTTGTTCGGCGCGCGTCAAAAGGTCGGCGAAGCGGTCGAGCGACAGGAAATGGAAATGGACGAGCGCGAGCCATCCCTTGCGGTGCCAGTCGAGCACCAGTTCGTCCGGAAGCGCTTCGAACTTCGCCCGATCGATGATCTTGAAGCCGCTCAGCATCAAGGCCTGCCCCGAATTCAGCCGCGCGTCGGCGTGCTGGTCGACGAGCAAATCCTGCGCCAGCAAGGCCGCGACGAGAGCGTCGGTCTGGATATGCGCACCGTGGAAGTCGCGACAAAAGGTCAGGACGGTTTCGACGAGTTCGGTCGGTTGTCCGTCCGAAAAAAGGGCTTGCCCCTCGTCGCCCGCCGCAAAATGCGGCGCGGCCCGGTCGATCGCGAGAACGAAGCTGTCCTGCGACCGGTCGACGAAGACGAACGGGTAGCGACGGGCGTAGGCGGGCACATAGCAACCCGGCGCCCACGCATCGCCATCGACGAAGCCGTTGCTGCGGTCGAGCCCGAGGATCGCGACGGGAAAGCCGTCGCCGGCCGCGAAAACGATCGGATAATGCCGCATCGCAGCGCCGAATTCGATGATGGTCAACGGGATCGCATTGGCGTGCTGCGCGAAGGCATAACCGGCCGGACGGAGCCGCAGGCCGGCATGCTGCGCGGCGGTGAGCAATTCGGGCTGGCGATAGAAGAGCGGGAATCGGGTTTCGGTTTTCTCGGTCATGTCGAACCTGTCATTCGGAAGGAAGAAGCGGTGCACTGGATATTTTGGCCGGGAGGGATGCACCCCTCCTCCCGGCCCGCACCCGATCAGTCGCGATCGACCGGGCAGCGATTGGTTGCGGTTTCGACGCAGTCGTCGGTACCGAAGCTGACGACCGATCCGGTCAGGATCGTCTGACGGACGGTGCGCAGCTTCTCGACCTCAGCCGCCATGTCGAACGCCTTGTCGAGCGCGTCATCCTCTGCCGACTGGGCGAAGTTTTCGAGGTTGAGCGGGCCGACCGAGCCTTCCTCGGTCGTCAGGTCGACGTTCGTTTCCCCGCCCACCGTGATATTGTCGAGCCCGCGGATCTCGATCGCCCCGACGAACAGGTCGCGCGACGCCCGGATACCCGCATCGCCGGCGTTGACGATGCCGTTGAAGGCATAGAGGTCGACGTCGCCGCCCTGCTTGCCGTCGACCTGATCGAGCGTGGCGATACCCGCGCCGTTGGGCAGGCCCGAGAGCTGGATATTGGTCTGTCCCCACGCGTTGATCGGGAAGGCCACCGGCGGAACCGAGAGCGACGTCTTGCGACCGCGCCCGGCGTCGATGTTGCCGTACGACGACCAGATCAGGATATCGCCGTCGTCGGCGGTCATCGTGCGGCTCTGGTTGACGATATAATCGCCATAGGTGACCACATTGACCCCGCCGCCGCGCTGGGTGACGATACCCGCGGTGCCCGGATTGGTGTTCGAGATCGCGAGGCTGGCGAGCTGGATCGAACCGCCCGGCGCAAGCAGGTCGACATTGCCGCCGCTTTCGCCGCGGATCTGGCTGACCATCATCTCGATATTGCCCGTCCAGCGATCCTCGCCGGCGGCCAGCGTCTCGCCCGGCTTGCGCTGCGCCCCCGGGAAGAGACGGCCCACCGCATCATAGCCGCGCGTCGGATCGCCCTGACGAACGTAACGGCCGTCGGTTTCGGGCGACCGACCCACTGCCTCGCGGCCGGCAGTCTTGAGCTCGGCGTTGAGGATGCGGACCGCGAGCGGCCGCTGGAGCACGGGGTCGAGCGCCTTGAAGGCCGCAAGCGCCCCGGCATATTCCGCCGGATCGATTTCCGCCACCAGCTTGCCGCGGGTGATCGGGCGGCTGCCGCTGACCTCGTCGAGTGCTTCGGTCGGGATCGGTTCCTGCCCCGCCAGCTCGCGCATATAGTTGACGAGTTCGATCGCATAGACCGTCGTCCGCGTCTGCCCGTCTGCCAAGACAACGTCGGTCGAGACCGTCAGCCCCTCGCGGTCGCCCTCGACGAAATACTGGCGGAGCCACACCGGCGCATCGGTGACATTCTCGGGATCGAGATAATAGTCGAAGAAGGACTGATATTCGGGTTCCTGATCGATACCGGCGAGCACGCTGATGCTGCCGCCGCTGAGCGGCGCCGCGGTCGGGACGATGCTATACGCCTCGCGCGCCCGGATGCCGCGCCCTTCGGTGCGGCCCATCCAGATCTCGTCGCCCGCCTGCACCCACAGGCGTCCGGGGCCATAGAGCACCGCGTCGGGCAGATAGATCGAACCGCCCGCCTCGATCACCGGCACGTCGCTGCCGTCGTGGGTGATGAAGTTGATGTCGCCCATGCGGATGTCGCCGCCGGCCTTCAGCCGCGTTTCGTGTCCGAAGGTGAAGGTCCCACCGTGCATGCCGTTGCCGCCGGTCGGATCGATGTCATACCCCTCGTTCCAGCCGATCATGTCGCCCTGCGCGGCATAGATGCGGCTGTAGCTCGTCGAACCGCTGTGCACATTGGGCCCGTCGATCCCGTAGCCCGGCCCGGCCTGGTTGAACATCCAGTGGCCGTTCAGCGAATCCTGCCTGATGGCCGACTGGAACAATCCGACGTCGAAGTTGCTGCTGCCCGGATTGATCGCACGCGGCACCCACAGCGGATCGGCATAGCCGATGGTGAAGCCGGCGCTGTCATAACTGCCCGCCAGGCGGAACTGGATATTCTGCTGGGCGAGAAGGTCGAGCCTCGTTTCGGGCCACATATCGACCATGACGCGGCTGCCGCCCTGTCCCTCTACTCCGAAGTTGATCGACCCCGCGGTGGCTACCAAAGCGGTCTGGCTGGGCAGCACATTCACCCCGCCATAGCCGCCCGACTGCGTGCGATAGTTGATGTCGCCGCCCAGCGAGGTCACGCGAAGGCTCGTGTCCTTGGTGTAACCGAGCCAGTTCGGTTGGGAAGCGCCGCTCAAATACCGATCGTCGAACCACATCGGCAGCCGCGTCACGCCGAGCATCGACGACACGCCGCGCAAATTGACGTCGCCGCCGGCCTGCAGGCTGAGCTGCACATCGTCGATAGCGAGTTGCAGATAGGCGGCATTGTCGAACGACTGATGAAGCCCGGTCCGCTGGTCGGTGGCGATCACGCTGCCCGCGACGTCGATCGTCGCGCGACCCTTGCCGACCTGGACGAGCCCGCCCTTCATATTCTGTCCCACGTTCATCGCCAGGTCGCCGCCACCCGACAGATGCAGCGTCTTGGTCGGCATATCGACCGTGCCGCCGGAGACGCGCACCCATGTCGGCAGCGCGACGACCAGATTGTCGACATCGCCGCCGCTGGTGATGCTGACATCGCCGCCACCGAGCGCACCGATGCCCTGGGTGAAACGATCGGCGAGCAGCGAAAGCGCCGTCTGCCCGGTCTGGTCGGCCTGATATTGAACATAGTCCATGTTGAACAGCGCATCGGGGTCTTTCCCCGCATAATCACCGCCGAACAGCGCGGTCGCAGGCGTGCTGCCGCTCGCCACCATCCAGCGATAATTTTCGAGGATCGTCCCCGCGCCGGTGATCGCTCCGCCGACGTTCACGCTGACATCGCCGCCCTTGGTCATGTACGAACGATGCGCGATGATGCCGGGCGTGTTGTTGCTCGAGAAACCGATATGCGTCTTGTCGGTGAAATTGGCGACCGACCCATCCTCGATGCCGACGGTATAGATAGCGCCGTTCACCATCTCGACCCGCTTCGTATCGTCGAAGTTGAACGAGTTGCCGTCACCGATATAGCGCCCGTCGGCAAGGACGAGCGCGACATCGCCGTTGCCGCCGACCACCACCCGGACCTCGAGGTCGCCGAGCCCGGCGATCGAGGCGGGCACGCGCATCTGGACCGGCGCGCTCGGATCGTTCGACCGGCTCGACGCGACCTCCCAGACGAGGTCGCCGCCAAGATAGGTCTTGCCGGCAATGACGACTTCGCCGGGAAAGCTGGTGTCGGCGGCCAGCGTCACATCGGCGGTCAGCACAGTGTCCGCCGCGAGCACGCTGCCGTCGGGCATTTCGGTCCCCGCGGGCAATTTCGTACCCTTGCGCAGTACCGTCCCCGCCGGAAGCTCGGGGTAGATGGTCCGTCCGGCGCCATCGGCCGAGGCGTAGCTCGTCGGTTTCAGGATCGTGCCGTCGGCGACCGGCGTCCCCTTCGGGACAGTGATCCGCGCCGCCGGATCGGATTCGTTCCAGCTGCCCTGATAATTGATCAGCGACGCCTTTTCATAGGTCAGGTCGCCGCTGGCGGCGACGTTAATGTCGCCCGTGCCGGTGCGTACCAGCCCGCCGACCTCGATCGCGCCGCCGCTGCCGGTTTGTGTCGACAGCACGTTGGTCTGCGCGAAATCGGCGCCCGCGACGAGATTGTAGCTCCAGCTGTCGTCATTGGTGAAATCGGACGCGGGCGTATCGGGAAGCGGCACCGTACCCGGCGTCCAGCCAAAGGGGAGCCCCTCTGGCGAAATGGTGTCGGGGGTCGCATGCCCGTCAACGAAGCCGTCGGAGAGGTTGGCGTTGATCGTCAGGTCGCCCCCGGCACGCAGCGTCAGGACGCCGCCCTTGCCGTCGAAGCGCGCATTCTTGAAATTCCAGTTATGGACAAGGTCCATGTCGCCTTCGGAACGCAGTTCGATCCCCGGCACCAGCTGGAACGCCGCATTGCCAGTCTGGCCTAGCCGCGCACGGATATCGGTGCCATTGGCATCCATGAACGCCGTTGCGTCGGCGATCACCTGTTGCTGCAATGCCGTGTCGATCTCGGCCAGATGGCCGTTCGACGCGTCGCCGTCGGCATCGTCCAGATCGTAGACGCGGAACGCCTCGAGTTGCGTGTTGCCGCCCGAGACATCGGCGCCCCAGCGTGTCACAGCCACGTCGTTGCCGGTCTGCGCCGCGCGCAGCCGGACGGTGCCGCCCTGCCCCTTGCCCTTGCCCGCGACATTGATCGCCGCGTTTCCGACGTCGATATTGCCGCCGACCGCGACCTGCAGATCGACCGAGCCGCCGCGTTGGCCGGCGCCCTTCGCGCTCACGTCGAAGTGCGCGCCATCGGCGATGGTCAGGTCGCCGCCCGACGCGAGCAGGATCGTCCCGCCCTTCGCGCTGTCGCTGCCGAGGATCGCGTCGCCAGCGACCGTGATATCGCCGTTGCCGGTGACGATGCGCAATGCATCGACGCGCGTCGTGCCGTTGAGCAGCACGTCGCCGTCGAGGATGGCGAAATCGCGGCGGCGCGAGAAGCCCCAGTCGTTGAGCCTGGCGTTGAGGCCGCCGAAATCGTCGAGCGTCGACGTCGTGAGCGCGAAGCTGCCGGTACGGTAACCGTCGGCGACATCGGCCTTCAGCACGCCATCCAGCATGACGACGCCGCGGCCCGCCGACAGCGCCACCGCGCCCGCATCGCCGCCCGCCGAACCGCCCGACACATTGAGGAGCGAACCCGCCTCGACCAGCGTATCGCCGTTGACCGAGGTGAGCTGGATGCTGCCGCCGGGCAGGAAGCCCTGGACTTCGAAGAAGGACACGTCGGCGCCCCCGACGTCGATCTTGCCGCCCGAGGCCAGCCGGACGTCGCCCTCGTTCGCGGTCGCGCGAACCGTACCCGACCCGGCGCGGATCGCGGCATCGATCAGGACATCGGTTCCGCGGAAATCGAGCAAGGCGCCCGCCGACGCAAAGGCGGAAAGCGCCGCCGTGCTGCCGTTGCCGCGCAGGTCGACCGCGTTCGCCGCGGTCACGACATGGCCCGCGCCACTCTCGCCGGTAATCTCGGCGGCGCGGATCGTAAGCGCACCGTCGAAGCTGCTTTCGCCGAGGCCGGCGAAGATCACCCGCTGGTCGGCATCCATCCTCGTCGTGTCGAAGGCGAAATCGACCTTTCCTTCGCCCATCACGATATTCCTTGCGCCCAGCGCGAGCGCGCCGCCGTTTCCGGTGGCATCGATCGCCGCGGCATCGCTGTTGCGAAGTTCGAGCGTGCCGGCGGTGATGCTCACATTGCCCGGCGTTTCGCCGCGCGCGATGAACGCCGCGCCGTCGAGGGCGACTGTGCCGGTCAGGTCGAGCGCCACATCGCCGTAGAAATCGATGGTCGAATAGCTTTTGAGCGTCAGCTTGTCGGCGGTGGTCAGCCCGGCGAGCGTCGCGCCGGAGAAGACGAGGCCATCGGTGCCCTGCGGGACTGCGCCCAGGCTGACGAGACCCGCCGCCGCGGTGATCGCGTCGGCCTTGATCACCGCGCCGTTGCCGACAATCGTGTTCTCGGTCGAGTCGAGCAGGACCGAATCCGCCGCTTCGAGTATGGCGCCCGCTTCGACGATCATGTCGCCGGCAAGGCTCTGCACATTTTCGCGCGACACGGTGATATCGCCGAGATTCGAGACGCGCAGGAAGGCACCGCCGCGATCTTCCGCCGCCGCTTCGAGCTGGCCCTGCTGGTTGAAATAGGCAGGCATGCTCGGCGCGATCGCGATATTCGCCGCGTCCGCCCCGTCGCCTTCGGCGCGGATCACCGAGCCGCTTTCGACCCGCACGCTCTGGTTCGCGGCGAACAGCAGTTCGGCGCCGGTCAGCGGATTGGCCCCATCGGTGCGGATCACGACATTTTCGGCACCGACGCTCTTTTCGGGCGAGCGGACCTCGTCGGCCGAATCGCGGGTATATTGGCCGGTGACGACTTCGAGGCCGCCCTGTCCCTGGCGGCGGACGCCGCCGATCAACAGGCTTTCGGCGATGTTCGAAATCTTGCTCGGGTCGAGCACCAGATAGCCGGCGAGGTCGCTGACGTCGGTTCCCGGCGCCGCGATGACGATATTGTCCGAGGTAATGTCGACGATGCCGCCGCGGGCATCCTTCACGCCGCTCGCGCCGCCGGCGACGATCGTGCCGTCGAGCTTGAGCGCGCTGTTCGCCGCGAGGGTCAGGAAGCCGCCGTCGACCGGCAGACGCGGGTCGGCATTATACGGATTGCCCGAGCGCAGCAGCCCTTCGAGGAAGCGTTCGCTGGAGAAGAAGCTGTTGCCATAGGTTTCGAAGAATTCGGAGCGTTTGCGCACGTCGCTGCCGCTCGTCAGGCGCCAGGTCGACAGCGTCTGGTCGGTGATGCCGGTGCCCGACAGGCCGCGGCGCCCGAGCACGAGGAAGCTGTCGTCGGACGCCCGGCGCGCCTCGGTCGTCATCGGCGTATCGCCAGCGAGCGAGAGCAGGTAGCCACCCGGGGTCAGCGCATATTCGGCCGGGAGCAGCGTGTACCAGCCCGCCGGATTGCCATCGAAGGCGGCGAGCCACACCGACGAACCGAGCGGCAGATAACCCGCCGCCGTGCCGCTGTTGACCGTGTCGCTCGACGTTCCCGGATTATAGAGCGGATCGATCGGCGCGATGATGTCGTTGCCATAGGCCGGGACGATCGCATAATTGCCCGGCGCATCGAGAATGTTCGTCTGGCCCATCGGACCCGCGACGAACTCCAGCCCGAGCACGTCGCCGCTGCCCGACACGTCGATCGTCGCGCCTTCCTGCACGTCGACGATATCGCCGCTGAGCGAAACACGCTTTTCGGGCGGGGTCGACAATTCGGTCGATCCGGTCGTGCCCGCCGCCGTCGGCGCATACCAGCTCTGGCCGTCATAGGTGTAGCCATACAGGATCGTGCGGCCGTCGGCCGCCGTCGACGTGATGCTGCCCGGGAGCAGGGCGACGCTGCCCGGAACGAAGGTTTCGGCGCCGCTCTCGTCGGTTATATTATAGCCCGTCGCGGTCAGGCGGATTTCGCCGAACGGCGCGCGCAGCGTACCTGCCTGTTCGATTTTCGGCGCTTCGAGGATGAGCGTTCCGCCCGCCGACAGCGGCGCGGCGCGGCGGCCGGTCTGTTCGACGCGGATGCTCCGGTCGGAATCGAAGCGAAGGACGCCGTCGGTGGTCGGATAGATTTGCGCCGCGCGCAATATGAGGTCGCCGGTCGTGTGGATTCCCGGGGTGATGTCGCCGTCTTCGGGGACCGGTTGCCCGGCCACTACGCCAAAGCCGCCGCGCATGTCGCCCTCGGCTGCGATGACGACCTTCCCGAAGCCGCCGACCTCGAACTTGCCGGCGATCTCGACCGTATCGCCCGAAACCGTCAGCGTCCCGCTCGCCGCGGCCTTCGGCGCGAAGCCGATGCCGCCGCCGCCGGTCAGATAGACGTTGCGGCTGCTGAACGACATGTCCTGCGTACCGTTGAACCCGCCCGCGACGGTCAGCACCCGCTGGCTCGAAATATCGATCGTCTGATCGGATTCCAGCCTGCCCGCGATCGACAGCGTATCGAAACGCTTCATGTCGCGCAGGATGTTCGCGCCCACCGTCGTGCGCGAGCCGCGGCCGAGGCCCCCCGGATTCTGGACGCCGCCGAGCGCGGTGAGCACGAAGGCCATCGAGCGGTCGAAAGCCGCCATGTCGGCGGGCTCATAGCCTTCCGGGAAGGCGTAGCGGCTTGGCGGCGGCACGTTCGGCACCGCGGTCATGCCGGCATCGAGTACAAGCGCACCGTCGGCGTCCGACGGATTATATTTGACGAGCGGACCCAGCACCGTGCGTACGAAATCGGTGAACTGGGCGACGCTGGTGATCTGGATATCCTCGATATCGCCCGCGCCGAAACCGAGCTGCGGTTCGAGCCAACTGTAATTGTCCGCGAAAAACTGGCGCAGGCTGACCGGCGCTTCGGGAGTCGGTTCGGGGAAGAAGGCATATTGCAGATTGTCGAGGATCGATTGCAGGCCGGTGTCGCCCGTCGACCAGTCGGTGTATTCGGGGAGCAGCAGTTTGCCGTCGAGCCCGCCGGCGATGTCGAGCTTGCCGCCATAATTATACTGGCTGCCGGCTTCGCCGCGCAGGTTGCCGAGCAGATAACCGCCGTCGGCATCGAGATCGATCGCACCGGCATCGCTGCCGATCACCTGATTGACCTTGACCACCGCATAGCGGCCGGGCTGGAGGACCGAGAGCAGGCCGCTGGTGCCCGACACGTCGATCGTCGCGCCGGCGTCCATGACGACATGGGCGCCCTGCACCGCGACCGCGCCGCCGTCGACGATCCGCCCGTCGTACCAGAAACCGCGGCCGTCGGCGCCGCCCGGCACCTTCACCGTCTGGGCGATACCCGTAGCATCGAGCAGCGCGCTGTTGCCGAGGTGGATGGTCGATGCGGACGTGCCGCCGACGCTGATCGAACCGCCGTGCGCGCGCAGCGTGCCGTCGATCCGGATCTGCGACGCATCGAGCAGAATGCTGCCAAGCGGGTCGACTTCGACGAGCGCGCCCGCTTCGATCGTGATGGCATCGCCGAGCAGTTGAAGCGCGCCGCCCTGACGCAGGTGCGGCGGCAGGAGCGCGAGGTCGGTCACGTCGCGAAGGTCGGTACCGCTCGCTACGTCATAGGCGCGGCCGCGGAAGCGCATGTTGCGCGTCTGGAACAACAGGTTGGCGCCCGAAGCGACCGTCAGCGTGTCGGCGCCGAGCGCGAGGCTGCCGACGCCCATGTCGCGGAACAGCGTCTCGTCGATATATTCGGCCTCGCCCGCCGCGCCGCCGGCGGGTCCGACGACGACATCGCCCGACGCGATCAGCGCCAGCATGCCGCCGCCGCCGAGGCCGCCAAGGCTGATATCGGCGAAGTCGAGAATCGCGCCGACGGTCTGGCCGCCGCCGCCCAGTTCGACCTTGCCGCCCTTGCCTTCGAACAGGCGGAAATCGCCCTCGTTGAAGCGGGTGGATGCGCCCTGCCCCTGGCTGTTCTGCCCCGGCCTGACGCGCTGGTACCAGCCGCCGCCGCCGGCATCGAGCGTGATGCCGCCGGTCAGCGTCGAGCCGAGCAGGCTGATCGTCCCGCCGTCGACATAGCCGCGGATGGCATTGGCGGGCGCATCGACGTCGTTGATCCACGGCGCCGCGACCGACAACAGGACGTCGCTGCCGATCGTCATGCCGTTGGCGGCCGCGAGCGAAATATTGCCCGAAGGCGCGACGATCGAGACATTGTTGCCGACGCGGCCGACGCCGTTCTCGCTGCCGGTCGAAAAGCCGCCGCCCGGCGCGAGGCGGATCGAGACGCCGGGATTGATCGTCTGGTTCTGGTGGCCGCTGCCATAGCCCAGCACGACGTCGCCCATGCCCGAGAAGAAATCATCCTCGATGTAGGAGATCCAGCGCGGCTGGCCGTTTTCATAGGTTCCCTTGGACGTCCAGAGCGGATCGCCCTCGTTATAGCTCTGGTCGCCAGAGCTGGTGCCGACCGCGAACGGATCGAGCAGCATGGGATCGCTCTCGACGAACGGGCCATTGGTTTCGGTCTCGGTCCACAGCGTGCCGGTGAACGCCATTTCGTCGGCGACGACGAAGCTGTACGTCGACGACCAGGGCCCATATTCGGGTCCGCCGCGGTGCAGCGTTGCCGAGCCCGCCTTGGGAATGCCGATTTCGCCGACGAGGTTCGCGCCGACCGCGCCGGCCGGAACGCGCGGGGCGCGGATTTGGCCGAGCGCCGCCATCACCTGGCGGTCGCCAACGACGACGTCGCCCGTGAGCTTGCCGAACAGGCGCGAGCTGCCCGAGAGCAGTTCGACCGCCCCCGCGTCGGAGCCCTCGACATAGCCTTTCTCGAGCCGCGTCGCCTTGCTGATCCCGACATAGCGCAGGTTCGGGTCGGCGTCGGAGATATTGTGGAAGCGCCCGAAGCTGTCCTGCAGGCGCGTGACGGTCACTTCGGCGTCGGTATATCTGGTGCTGCCGCCCGATACGTCGATCGTCGCGCCGTCCTCGACGATGGCAAATTCGGACGCGCGGATACGTACGTTGCCGCCTTCGGTCGACATCTGTTCGGCGGTGCGCTGCTCGCCCGCGAGCGCGCCGGTCCAGTCGACGATCGCCGCGCCGTCGCGGCGGTCGACATATACCGTCTCGCCGACCAATATGCCGTCGCGCTGCTTCGGCGAGGCCGACACCTCGTTCGAGCGCACCTCGACCGCGAAGATATTGTCGGCGACGCTGCGCTCGACGTCGCGCAGGCCCGACACGTCGATCCGCGCGCCCGACTTCATGACGAAGCTGCCCTTGTCGCCGCGGGTTTCCTGGACCGAACCATCGGTGGCGGCCGGGCTGCTGCCGCCGCGCTCGCCGACGCCGCTCGGGCTGGCGTGGATCACGACCTCGCCGCTGCGCGAAATGACGCTCGAATTTTTCTCGAGGACGATTTCATTGCCCGCGATCAGGACACGCCCCTTGGCGAAACTGTCGGCGGCGAGGCCGGTGATGTCGGAGGTATCGGGCGTGATGCTGGTGACGCTGCCTTCACCCAGCGTGACCTTGCCGGCGAAATAATTGCCGCCGACCGAATATTCGCTGACGTTGAAGCCGTGGCTCGCCTGTAGCACGATCGTGCCGTTGCGCTGGCGGACGCCGTTGGTGACGCGGATCGCGCCCATCTGGTCGACATTGGCGCCGACCATCGTCACCGCGCCGCGGTCGACGAGGATCTCGCCGCTATTGGCGGCGGTCATCCCCACCGCGTTGGCGCGTTCGAGATAGGCGGCGTCCCACGCCGCCTGCGTTTCCGGCCGGCAGCACGGCAGGCCGGGGAAGCTGCCGTAGGAATCGATGATCGGCGTTGCCCTCACATTGACCGCAAGGCCGCCGCGTGCCGAATTGGTGAAGCCCTGACCGGCGCTGAGCTTGATTTCCTCGCCGGCGGCAATCAGCACCTGCCCGTCATGCGCGGTCAGCTTGCCCGCGCTCGAGACATTGGGGCCGAACAGCATGATCTTGCCGGGGCTGGCGCTGTCCGACGAGCTGGCGGTCAGCGTCGCGCCGCGCTCGACCGTGATGCGCGAATTGGCGAGATAATTGGTGTAGTTCTGCTGCGTCGTGGCAAGGCGCGCGCTGTACTGGTCGACGAACTGCGTCTTGATCTGCGCCGCCACTTCGTCGCGCAGCATCTGGGGGATCGATTGCGATCCGGCCGGAATCCCCTGCCAGCTTACCCCGGTCCAGAACTGGCTGATGTTGGTGAAATCCGAATAATCATAGTCGCCCATTTTCGACACGTCGATGTTGGCGATGATGCTTTCGAGCACCGCGCCGAGACCGACATTCGCAAATTCGGGATTGACGAAATAGCTGTTGCCGCCGGTCGACGCATCATAATAGCTCAGCAAGTCGAGGCCGTAGCCCGAATTATACTGGTCGACGCCTTCCATGCCCTTTTCGCGCAGGATCGCCATGCGGATCGCGGCGCGCGCGAGGAAATCGATGACGCTCGCCCGCTCGCCCGCCACCGGTGCCGGTGCCTCGCCGAGCAGACTGTTCGGATCGAGCCCGACCGGCGGGCGCGGCACCATACCGATATTCTGGGCGGGAAAGAGTGGATTGGCGGCCTGGCCGCGGATGACCCCGTTGCCCGAAAGCAGCCCGTTATAGAGCTGGTTCTCGGTGATCGGCAGCGCGGTCGCAAGGATGCTGTGCGCGTTGACCTGCGCGCCGTCCTTGAAGATGATGCCGTTGCTGTTCTGCAGCCACACCTGCCCCTTGGCGGTGATCTTGCCCGCGATCTCGCTCGGCTTGCTGTCGAAGATGCGGTTGAGCGCGATCCAGTCGGTGCCCTGCTGCTGGAAATGCACCTCCTCATTCTTGCCGACGTCGAAGCGCGACCAGTCGAGCAGCGCGCGCTTCTGCTCCTGCTCGATCGTCATCACCAGACCCGTGTTCCCCTGCGCCACGGTCGGCAGCTTGGCACCCGTCCAGCGCCCGCCCTGCAGGATCTGCGTTCCCGGCAGGGTGCCGGCTTCCTGCGCGAGGGCAGGCTGCGAGGCCATGACCAGCAGCGAAGAGATGCTGACCGAGGCCGCCAGCGCGGCGCGGCTCAAACGGGTGATGCGCTTGCGGGCGGGGGCAATGAAAGCATTGGGGGTCAGCATGACGATTCCTCGGGGTCGAATAGGGAAAGGGATACGCGCGGCGGGTGTGCGGATCAGGGGTTGGCCGGCGCCGGTTCGGCGGCCGGCACCGCGTCGCGCTCGGGGTAGAAGCCGAGCGCCGCGACCTGGTCGCTGAACTCCTGCAGCTTGTTCTCCAGCCGGACGCGATAGAGGCCGGTCAGCGGCTCGCTCGCCGCCATCTTCTTGCCGAGGCCCATTTTTCCGTAATCGGCGATGATCGCGTCGCCGAGTTCGCGCAGTTCGCGGTTCTTGTCGGCGGCAATGACGATCGCCTTGCGGCTCGCCTCGATCTGGCCGGTGGCGCTGCGCGCAGCGGCGACCTCGGCCTCCATCGCGCGCATCTTTTCCGACATCTCGCGAAGCTGGTCGTTGCGCTGCTTCAGTGTCGCGATCAGTTGCTGTGCCTGTTCGGCGACGATGCAGCCGCCCGGCCCTCCATTTTCCTGTGCCTGCGCGGCGGGAGCGAGGGCCAGCGCGACGAGCGACAGGCCGATGATATGCTTTTTCATCACGATATCCCTCAAAACTTCGCGTTCAGGTCGAGCATGAAGACGTCGGTATCGATCGGCGGTGCGGCGGTGCCGGTCGCGGGGTCGACAAGGTCGATCGTGCGCGCCGAGAGCCACGAGCCGGTGAGCCAGAAATTCTTCGCGAGACCCCAACTGCCGCGGACGACGAACCCTTTCTGGTCGGTGCCGCCGAGTCCGAAATCGGAGTCGGTGAACAGGTCGAGCGTCGAATCGGCCTCGAGGCGGCGGTAACCGGCGCTGAGGCTCCATGCGTTCGCTTCGGCGATCTCGCGGTGGCCGATCGACAACTGCGCGTTCCACGCCATGTCGCCGCTCGACGCGGGCACCAGCCGGTCGTCGAGATCGTCGCGGTCGAAGGCGAAATTCTTCAGCACCTCGAAATCGAGCGCGCCGACGAGCGTCGGGTTGATGTCGAATTCGGCGCGCGCGGTCGCCGCACCGACGCGGAATTTCGATGCGAGGCCGAATTTGACCGTGTTCACGACGCCGCCGTCCTGGCGCAGGTTGAACACCGAGTTGCCGAACTGGACGCGGTCGGGCGCGGTGAAGTCGTTATCGCGCAGGCCCTGCGTATTATACTGACCCTGGACGTTCGCGAATTCGTAGAGCGCGGCCGCCGCCTTGAAGCGCAGCCCGTCGACCGGCGCGGTCTTCACCCCGATTTGCCCTGCGAACAGGAATTTGTCGTCGCCGGTGAAGTCCCATTCCTCGAGCGGGAAGGCGCCGCCGGTGAGGAAGACCGAGGGCGCACCCTCGTCGCCGCCAAGGCGCGCTTCGAGCGTCGCCGCAGCGCCTTCGAACTGCAGGTCGCGATCGAACATCAACTCGGTCGAGAAGAAGGGATTGTCGAACTTGCCGAGGATCAGGTTGCTGCCGGCGAAGCGGCCGTCCTTCTCGAACGGGCGCACGCGGATGTACGCGCGGTCGAGCCCGACCATGAACTTGTCGAAATTGCCGGTCAGCGATTCGTTCGTCGATACGGGATCGCTCGGGTTGCCGGTGACGAAGCGCAAACCGGCCTCGACCTTGTCCGATACCTTGGCATCGACACCGAAGCGCGCGCGGACGCGGGCGCGCTGGCGATCCTTCGTCGTCGCGCGGAGCGGCAACAGGTCGTCGACGAAATAGCCGCCGTCGGCGTTGATCGCGTTGATGTCATAGATCAGCGGCGTGTTGCTCTGGCCGAAGGCGACATGTTCGCCGCGCACGCGCATATCGCCCGAAAAGCGGAAGCGGCTCAGCCACTCGGGAAGTGCGTCGGGCTGGGCCCAGCCTTCCTGCCGCGCGGTCGCGACGACCTCCTTCTTCACTTCGTCGCGGATCTGGTTGCGGACGGCTTCGGGCACATAGGGAACGCGCACCACGCCGCTGTTCGCCTCGGCGCGCTTGCGCGCTTCGGACAACACCGAATTGGCGTCGTCGCGCGACAGCACGCCCTTTTCGACGAGGACGTCGAGGATATCGATCGTCGACGGGTCGGTCGGGCGGTCCTGCGCCGCGGCGCCTTGCGGGATCGCGGCCAATGCAGCGAGCGCAGCGGTCGCGGCCAGGAGAGTCGGTTTAAGCTTGTGGCTACGCATCGTTGATTTTCCCTGTTCCTTGGTCATGGGTTTCACGCCTGATTGAGTTGGAGAGTGATCTGGTTGGGGACGCCCGCGGGTGGCGGCGTGTCGATCCGGTTGAGGCCGCGCAGCGTCTGGAGCAGTTCGGCCTCGAGATCGGCCGGACGGACGCCCGAGAGCCCCAGGATTTCAAGCTGTCCCGACCCCGAGACCCGAACGCGGACGCGGAACTGGAAGCTTGCCTGCGCGAGGTTCGGCCGCTTGCGCAGCTGCCGCATCAGCGCGCGCTGGACGAGTTCGGCGTAGGCGCGCGACGCGCCACTGCCGCCCTTGCCGGTGCCGCCGATCATCGGGCCGCTGCCGGTGCCGCCCTGCCCGCGCGGACCGCCCGAAAAGGCGCCGCTGTCGCTGGTCGGGTCCTGCAGCAGGCTCGACAGGTCGCCGGCCGGCGGGTTGGTGTTCGCCGGTTGTGAGGGCGAGAGCGGGTCGGGCTGCACCGCCTGCGCGGTTTCGGCGACCTTCTCGACCTCCTCGGGCGGCTGTTCGGTAAGCTCGGGCGGCGGCGGCGGCGGCGGGACCGCGAGGTCGAACATCTCGACCTCTTCGTCGCGCACGCGCTCCTCGACCTTGTCGAGGCCCGCGAGCCACCAGGCCGCCAGCAGCAGCGCAAGGATCAGCGCGGCCGGCCCGGCGACCCGCCTGAGGTCGGGCGTCTTTCGGAGGGATGGGAAAGCGGTCATGGCCGGTCCGATACCCCGCTCAGCCCGCGGGCTTTTCGGCGGGCAGGCCGATCTTGGTGATGCCCACGCCCTTCAGCACGTCGAGCACCTCGACGACCTTGCCATAGGCGGCCTGCGTGTCGCCGCGGATCACGACGGGCACTTCGGGGTCCTCCGCGAAACGCTGGCGCATCTCGGCCTCGAGCTCGGCGGTCGTCGTCGGCGCGCCGTTGAGATAGAGGTCGCCCGTCGACGCCACGCTGATCGCCTGCGTCTGCGAGGCTTCCAGCGTCTGGCGGTTCGACGCCTGCGGCAGGTCGAGTTCGATGCCCGCCACCTGCGCCGTCGCCATCAGGATGAAGATGACGATCAGCACATAGGCAAGGTCGAGCATCGGAACGACGTTGATCTCGTCGTAAATGGCGTCTTCGTCTTGAACTTTAGCCATGAGCCCGGCTCCTTAGGCGCCATATTCTTCGGCAATCCGCGCGACGAGGGCGTCGGCGAACGAGCGATTGGCGGCGTTGATGCGCTTGATCCGGGTGAGGATCAGGTTGTAGCCGAACAGCGCGGGGATCGCGACGGCGAGGCCGGCGGCGGTGGCGAGCAGTGCCGCAGCAACGCCCGGGGCAATCGCGTTGACGTTGACATTCCCTTGGGCGGCAATCGCGGCAAAGGTGATCATCACGCCGACCACCGTGCCGAGCAGGCCGAGGAACGGGCCGCCCGCGATCGACAGCGTCAGGATGACGAGCTTGTCGGAGAGGCTGTACGCCTGGTTCGACGACACCGCGTCGATCCGCGCCTTCAGCGCTTCGATCGCCGGCGCGGTGAAGCGTGCGCGTCCGGCCTGCGAACGGTTGGCGACTTCCTGAAGCCCCGCCTTGTAGAGCTGCGACAGCGTCGAGCTCGGGGTCTTGTCGGCGTGCTGGCCGAGCGCGGCACCATCGAGCTGCGCTTCGGTCGCATAGGCCTTTTCGAACTGTCCGTTCTCGGTTTCGATCCGCTTCAGCAGGCGGAACTTCTGGATCATCACGCGGATCGCGAGCACCAGCAGGATGGCGCAGAGCGCGATGACGAGCCAGCCTTCGATCGTGACGCTTTTGACGACGGTCACGAAATAGCCGAGCTCGAAATGCCCGCTGCGTTCCTGTTCGGCGCCAAAGGTCACGAGGCCGCGGCCATTGTCCGACCGCGCAACAGCCTGCACATAGCCCGCGCTGCGATCGGCGGCGGCGAAGCGCAGATTGTCGATCTGGCCGGCGAAGCCCTGCCCGACGACGACGTCGCCCTGCTGCGCGGGAAGCGCGGCGTTGCCGGCTCCCGCGGGCGCGCCGTTGACGTAAAGTTCGGCGCGGCCGTTACCGCGCACGACGAGCGCGATATGGTTCCAGCCGCCCGGCTTCAGCGCTGCGCTCGACGGGATCGGGACGCCGCCGACGGTCGCGACAGGGGTCAGGCCGGACAGTGCGATCGAGAAGGAGCCGGCACGGTCGACGACGCTTCCGTTACCAGCGGCACCCGGCTTGACCCACGCCATGAAGGTGAAGGGGCGGCCGCCGATGTTGAGGCTGCTCGAACCCGCGATCCGCAGCACTTCCTTGCCGCTGAAGGTTGCCGACTGACCGGCGAAACCCGCCGAGGTCGGGACGGTCGACACGCTGTTGTTGTTGCGCGTGCGGTCCTTGACCGGCGAGCCCGAGAAATCGAGCGCGAGGATTTCGGACGCGTCGAACACCCCGGCCGGATTGGCGGTCGAGGCGACGTCGCCGTCATAATAGAGGTGATAGGTCTGGCTCGACGCCGGATCGAGGGCGACGCCCTTCACCCACACGGTGGCAAGGCCGGCCTTGGGGTCGAAATTCTCGACATAATGGTCGACGCGCTCGCCATTGGGGCCCGCGACGCGCAGGTCGGAGCCGTCGGGCTTCACATCGTCGAACGCAAAGGTCTGCGTCGAGAGCCGCAGCACGAAGGGAAAGGTCGCGGTCTTCGCATCGAGGCCCGCACCATCGGCCCCCGGCTTCACGACGATCTCCTTGCGCACCGACAGATTGTCGTCGAGCCAGGCGGCGTCCTGCGTCTGCGCCAATGCCGTACCCGACATGGAAAGCATGCCGATCGCGGCCGCGACCGCTCCGAAAATCAGTTTCTTCATGGGTATTTCCTCAGTATTTCAGGCCGACTTTGAAGTGCGCGCGCAGGCCGCCCAGGTCGTCCTGGACGGGCTGCCCCGACTTCGTCGGATCCGATCGAAATTGATAAGCAAGGTCGAGTTGACCGTAGAAAATCTTGTACAAGTCGAACTTGGTCGTCAGGCCGGCGCTGCCCAGCCAGAAGGACGATTTTTCTTCGGGAAGCGGGCTTTCGATCCAGGCGTAGCCGCCCTCCAGAAAAGCCGCGACGCGCCAGTCGATCTTGTCGGTGCCGGTCGGGAGCTTGTATCCGAGTTCGAGCGAAAGCCGCGCGCCGCTGTCGCCGAGCGCTTCGGCTTCGCGGTAGCCGCGGATGCTGCCGACCCCGCCGAGCACGAACTGCTCGTTCGAAATCAGCGGCGCGGGAGCGAGCTGCCAGTCGAGCGCCGCGCGCAGGTCGAAATCATTCTTGAGCTGGCGGTTATAGACGCCGCTGCCGTAGAAATAGATGAAGCTGGCTTCGGCGCCGGCACGCTTGCCGACCGATTCCTCGTTGACGTTCGGGGTCAGCGGATTGTCGGGAATATAGCCGAATTCGCGCTGGCGGCCGACGAGGCCGTCGAAAGCGAAGGTCGTGCCGATGCTGAACTCGCCGTTCGATTGCGTGTTGCCGCCGAGCCAGCGATATTGCGCGGTGAACGGGAGGTAGGTGACCGGCGTGTCGAAGGTCAGCGTCTCGCCCGTTTCGGGATCGACGAGGCCGATCTGATCGAGATAATCCTTGTAATCGACGCCGAACAGCAGCGACTGCACCGTGCCCTGCGGCGAATTGCCGAGCGTCCGCATAAAGCGCCCGCCGACCGTCAGACCGTTACCGAGCACGGTCAGCCCGCCGACGGTCGCGACGTCGGTGTTCGAATTGACGACATAGCCGAGCAGGCTCGACCGGCCGTAACCGAGCGGCGCATAATAGGAGCCCGAGACGACCTGGACCTGATCGAAGTCTTCGGGCGCGGTCTGGAAGAAGATGTTCGCGCTGTGGCCGGCCTGCCAGAGATTGTCGTAATTGGCCGACACGTTCAGGCGGAAGCGTTCGGTCGAGCGGTTATACTGGTCGCTGACCTCGATCGACGCGCCCCACGGCTTCTTGTCCTCGACCGCCAGTTCGATATCGACGGTGCCCGGCGCCACGCCGGCCTTGAATTCGGGGGTGATCGTGCGCGTCGTGCGCGCGTTCGCCGACGACAGCTCCTGCTGGAGCGTCGGCACATTGGGAACGGTGCCGGGTTTCAGGCTGGGCAGCGCGCCGCGAACCTCGCTCGGCAGCACGAAGTCGGCGCCCGTCACGCGGACGCGGCCGACCTTGCCTTCGGTAACGACCAGCTCGAGAATCCCCGAGCTGACGTCCTGTTGCGGGATTTCGACGACGACCGTCGCATAACCGCGATCGCGATACGCCTTTTCGAGTTCGCCGCGCGCCACCTCGACGTCGGGCACGCTCTTGCCGTAGCCCGCGTGCGGCATCAGCACCGTCTGGATGTCGGCCGCCGTCAGGACCGAATTGCCGCGCACGACATATTCCATGACGTCGAAGCGAAACTCGGGATCGCCCGCCGGCGCCGCTGCATCCGCTGCCGCCTCATCCTGTGCCGCAGCGGGGTTCGCCGTGCAGAAGGCAAGAGCGCCGACCGCGGCCATACAACCCCGCAGCGGGTGCAGACTACGCCCCGCTCTCAATCTTTTCATTCGAACCATCGCCGTGCAACGCCCCTCGTAAAGTCGAATCGGTCAGCCCGATTCGCTACCGGTGGTCGCTCCGCTAAGGTTTCACTATGACATTAGTAATACTAACCTTTTCGAGTAGATTTCTACATAAATCGGACGACAAAATGCCCGGATCAATATTGATCCGAGCATAATTTAGGTGAATTATTATTTTTATATTCTGTTTATACTATATTCTTGAATCGGCCTGCGACGACCGCACCTTTGCGCCTTCCCGAAACGATCCATCCCATGACGCATCGAGGATAGCGAAAAGCGCGATGGCGTCCGCCCTGCTCCGGGTGCCCAGTTTTTCCCTGATTCCCCGGAAATGGAATTTGACGGTCTCTTCGACGATCTCGAGCTGCTCGGCGACGGCGCTGTTCGTCAGCCCCTGCGCGGCGAGTTCGAGAATCTCGATTTCGCGGCGCGACAGCGGCGTGCGGCCGCGGACGAGCGAAAGCCGTTCGATCGTACGCGCCGTCAGCACGGTCGCGACAAAGAAAAAATCGAGAAAGGACGGCGGCAGGGTCCGCAACACCGACGGAGCAGCGATCGCATCGGCGATCGCCACGCGCCCGCCGCGACCCCATACGGCCACGCTCACGCCGCCTTCGACCCCGGCCCTGCGCAGGTTCGTCATCACGTCCCTGGCGAAGGCCGACTTCTCTCCGGGCCATTCGTCGCAGGTCCACATAAAGGGTTCGATCGCGCGCCGTGCAAAGCGCCGTACCGGGTCGCGCCCGTCAAAGCCGATGCTGCGCACGCGGTCGGACGTCTCGCTCGCCAGCGTCGACCATTGCACTGTCTGGTTGGCAAGGTCGCCCGGTGGAATGAAGGTCAGGATCAGATCGGCGAGACCCTGCGCCTGCAGAAAGCAGGCGAGCAGGTCGAACGCATCCTTGCGGGTGCGGACCTGCGCCAGCCGGTCCGACAGCGCGGGAAGCCCGGCATCGAGCGTTTCCGGCGATTTCATGGCAAGGCACGCACTCATTTCATTCCCCTCGCTCCGATGACGTTCGGGGGGCGGGAAATGCGAAATCTTTTTTCGCGATTGCCCTAGTTTCGCAGGATCGCAACGCCTCCCGGAAGGCGAGTGACCTTCATGCCGAGGGATTTTGCGATGTGATCGACCGCAAAATCCGCGCGTTCGAGGTGGATGACGCCGCTGATCCGGACGTCGTTGCGGCTGCCCAGCAGGTAGACGCGCCCGGGACGATAGCGATTGAGTTCGGCGATCACCTCGCCCGCCGGGCGGTCCTTGAACAGGAACAGGTCGCGCTGCCATGCGGTACCGCTTTCGGCGACGTCGCGCGGAGTCGGCCGGACCTCGCCCGCGCGGAAGTCGAGGCTGGCCCCGGCATCGACCGTCGTGTGGCCATCGGGCGACACGACTTCGATCTGCCCCTCATGACAGGCGACGCGCATCAGGCCGCCGTCCGATCGCATCGAAAAGCGTGCGACGCGAGCCCGGACCTCGACGCCCTTTGCCGTCGCGATCAGCCGGCGCCCGGGGTCGCAGGTCGCCGAGATCACGGCTTCGCCCCGCGACAGTTCGACACGCGGCGACGCAGCATCGGCCCAGAACAGCAGCCGCGAATCGGTATTGAGCTCGGCGCTGACCTCGGACTCGAGCCGGACATGGCGGCGCTCGCCCTTGCCCGTGCGATATTCGCGCGCGCCTGCCGGGACAGGCGCAGCCAGGGGCACAAGCGACACCGCCGCGACCGCGGCCATCGCGGCGCCGCCGCCGAGAAACCAGCGGCGCGAAACGCCCTGGCTGGCCGCCGGCAAGGCCGGGCCGCCGGCCAGCGCCGGCCCCAGCTGCTCCCACAGGCGGACAGCCTGGCGGAACGCGCCTTCATTCTCCGCATTTTGCGTGCGCCAGGACAGCAGCATGTCGAGGTCGCGCTGCGTCGCCTCGCCCGATTTCAGGCGCACGACCCAGCTACGCGCCATCGCATCGCGGTCGGGCCATCTCCCCAGTTCATTATCGTCGGGCGTCGTCAACTTAGGTCAGTCCTTCAATGACGAGACGGTTTTTGCCGGCCATAAGCGAAATCCTCCCGTTCTTCTTTTTTCAGATATTCGGCGCAATGATCGAGCGCGCAGCGAAGCTCCATCTCGACGGTCCGTGTCGAGAGGCCGAGTTCGGCGGCGATCTCGCGGCACGAGCGTTCGTGGATGCGCACCGCGATCAGGATCATCCGCCGTCGTTCGGTCAGCGCGCCAATTGCGGCCTCGAGCCGCCCGACCGCTTCGCGATCCTCCGCCGTGCGCGCCGCGGACGGCGACGGATCGGGAATGTCGAGCGCCGCATCGATCTGGTCCGCCAGCGAATGACGGCCCGCCGACCGGCGAAGGTCGGTCGCGGCATTCAGCGTCAGGCGGAACAGATAGGCGGGCGCATTGCGCACCGAATAGGATTTTTCGGTCGTGCGCAATTTGACATAGACTTCGTTCAGCGCCTCGTCGGCGAGATCGGCGGAGCCCAAACGCCGACGCAGCCGTTCCCGGAAATCGGGATAAAGCTGTATGAAGCGTTGCAGGAGGGCGAAGGTCTCCACGGCGCTAACGGACCGTAACGGGCGGGCGCATCGGCACTCACCCCTGAACCTGGAAGTCGATCGGCACATCGACCTCGATCGGCGCGGGCAGTTCGTCGGGCACCTGCGGCAGCGGCTCGGCGCGCCACAGCGCGGCGAGCGCCTTTTCGCCGACCAGACTGTTCGGCGAACGCAGGACACGCGCGTCGACGACGCGCCCGTCGCGCGCGACGCGGAACCGCAGTATGACGAGGCCGGCATCGCTGCGACCGATGCGATCGCCACGGCGCCGGCTGTGCGCGGCGATATGCTTGCGGAGGATCGCGCCATAGGCCGACTTGCCCGCCCCCGCGAGCGGATCGTCCGCCAGCAGGCTCGCCAGTTCGGCGTCGAATTTCGAGGTCCCCGCCTCGGGCGCCTCGCCGGTTCCCTTGGTGCGGATCGCTACGTCGCTGTTTTCCCGCATGAAGGGCAGGTCGCGAACATCGGGATCTCCGCCGCCGGCGCGCGCCGGACCTGCGGCGGGCTCGGGAGCCAGAAGCTCGACCGTCAGCCGCTCACCGTTCGGCATCGCGCGCGACCCGCCCGCGCCCCCGCCCGCATAGGCCAGGCTGAAGAGGAGGATGCCGCCCGCATGAAGGAACAGCGAAAGCGCGACCGCCGCCTTGCGCCCGCCGCCCTCCGGCGCAGCGCGCTGGCCCTCGTCATTGATCGCGATGGCGCCATTCATTGCGCGACGATCCGCAGCCCGACGGGCTGGGGCATGTTCGCCGGCGGGGGCGAGCCGACGGTCATGCCGTCGAGCAGCCGGCGCGCGATGACGAGCGCCTCGTCGTTGCTCCCGGCACCGAAGCCGTCGAGGCCGGTGATCCGCCCGTCCGCCGAGAGCCAGACATAGAGCGTGAAATCATAGGACCGCGTGCCCAATTCGCTCGAACGCCGCAGGAGCGTGAGGCTCGCCCCGAGCAGCTTCTCGCCATACCAGCGATATTCGTCGTTGCTCGCGCGAAAGGCCGAAGTCAGCACGTCGATCTCGTCGAGCGACATGTCCGGGGGCGCATCGCGCACGCCCGATTCGAGGATGATGGCGTCGGGACGCGTGAAGCGCGGAACCAGCCCGCTTCCTTCCAGCATCTGCATCAATGCGTCATATGCCGTCCGCGCCTTCTGGACCGGCGCGGCTTTCTTGCCCTGGATCAGCTCCTCGGCGACGATGACGTCATATCCGTTGCGCTTGCCGAATTGCCGCAGCGCGTCCGCCAGCGGCTGCCCCGCAGTGACGCCCCAATCATCCCGCCCTTCTCGCGCGCGCGCGGGCTCCATCGCCAGCGCCTGCAATAGCAAGGCCAGCGACAAGGCAAGGGCGCGCAGCACCCCGCCGCCGGAATATCTCGTCTGCCCCATCTAGCTTGATCGACCCCGTGCAGAGACCATCGCGAGTGGGAGCCAGTTGCGCTGTCAGCATTTCAATTTGGTGACGGTCGGTTCGAGGAAGACAAAACCGGTCTGAAGCCTGCCCGCAACAGGGCGGCAACGGCCCGTTCCGAAAGCGTCGCCCCGGCGCGGTCATCCGAACCTCAGAATCGTACCCTGAACCCGGCCGTCCCCTTCAGATTATAGCCTGCGCCGAAGTCCGCGATGGCCGTATCGCCCGACACCTCGGTATAGAGGGTGAAGCGATCGTCGCCCCAGCTATAGCTGCCACCGAGACCCAGTTCGCCCGACAGTCGGTGATCGCGGTTGGCGACGGGCGTTCCCGACACATCGACCTGCGCACCATCGAGCCATTCGTAGCTGAGGTTCATCACGGTATAGAGGCGCGTGCGGCGGGTATCGCCCGACCGGCCCTTCCAACTCGTCTGATGATCGATCGCAACGCCCCAGCGGGTCTTCAGGCTTTCACCCTTCGCGACCGAAACCGCCGCATCCGAAGGATCGGCGAAGCGATCGAAATCGACCTTGGCATAGCTCATCTGGACCTGCGGCGTGATGCTGAGGTTGCGGCCGATCTGCGTCTGCTTGCCGAGTTCGAGGCTGAATGCCTGGCCGTCGCCCTTGTTGCCTTCCGCCAGCGATCCGAGAATGCCGGATTGAAGGTCGCTGTCGAACCAGCTGAGCTTGACCTGCCCGTCGACATAGAAGCCCTTCGGCCCGTACCAGGTCATCGTCGCGCCGACGCCATAGCCCTGCGTGTCGATGGTGCCGTTGCCGAAGATCGACGCCACAGCGCTGTCGGCCTTGCCGTAATGCGCGGTCAGCCCGCCGACGAGCGACGCGCCGTCGCTGCGCTGTGACAGCAGCGCATCGAGGCCGAGCTGCGCCTGCCACTGGTCGACCTTGCGGTCGGCGCCGCTGGTCGACGCCAATGCCTCGGGACGCTGGCGTTCGGATTCGAACCGGCCCCAAAGCCCCGCACCGGCGATCGGCGACGCCGCCCACGACCGGTTGCCGACACGCTGTTGCAAGGTCGGCAGGCGGTTCAGCGACTGCAGCGCCCCGACATAGGCCTCGTAGACCGGAACCCCCGGCTGATAGAGCGGGCCTTCGGGATTGCCGCCGCCATCGAGCAGCGCAGAGCGCAGATACCAGTCGCCATCCTGCGGCGTCGATACGCCATTCTTGTAGAGGCGATAGCCATAGGCGCCCGCGACCACCGCTTGCTGGCCGTCGAACAGATAGTCGCCGTCGAGGATGAAATTGCCGTTCGATGCGCCGGCGACGTCGACGATCTTGATCCCTTCGACGGTCTGCGCGCCCAGCCCGCCGCGGTTGATCAGCGTGACCCGCGTATTGCCCGCCGTCGCACCGTTTACGATCAGACGATCGGCCCGCGACGCATCGCCGCCGAGTTCGGCCTCGATCTCGAGCACCCCGCCGTTGCCGCTATAGTCGCCGGCGACCGTCAGCGAGCCGATGCTGCTGCCCGGTGCGACGACGCCTGCATTCACGAGGCTGCCGACACGACCGGTGCCTTCGAGGCGGCCCGCCGAACCGACGGTCACCGCGCCGCCGAGGCTTCCCTGCATCGCCAGCGTGCCCCCGGCGACCGTTGTCGTTCCACCGAAACCACCGTTGTCGGCGGTAACAAGCAGCGTACCCGTGCCGTTCTTGGTCAGCGCGCCCGTGCCGGAGAAGTGCCCGTCATAGGTAAAGATCGTGTCGGCCGCGGTCACGATCGTCCCGCTGCTCGCGACGACGATATCGCGCGCGCTGGCAAGCGTGGCGCTGGTTTCGAGCGCGCCGCCGTCGAGGGTGACGTCGCCGCTGGCGGCGCCAAGATTGGCGTCGCTGGAGATACGAAGCGTACCGCCCACGATCGCCGTGCCGCCGGTATAGCTGTTCGTGCCGCCGAGCACGAGCGTGCCCGCGTCGGATTTCACGAGCTGCGCCGCGCCGCCAAGTACCGAATTAATCGTCGCGGTGAAGCCCGCGCCCGCGGTGCTGCCGTCGCCGACACGGATCGTCGCGGTCGCATCGGTGAGGGCGATGTCGCCGCCGGCGATCACATAATCATCCGCCGCAAACTGCATTCCGGCGGCCGATACGGCGCCGAGCGAATTATCGACCGTGACGGTTCCGCCGGTGCCGCCGAAGATAGCGAAGGCGCCGTCGGCATAACCCGCGTTCACCGCGCCGTCTTCGCCCGTCCAGTTGTCGTTGCCGGCGCCGGCCTGCCAGACGCCGTCGCCGCCGTTGATCACGCCGTCATTCTTGGGTCCCGCGGCGCCGTCCCAGAAATTGAGCGCCAGACCCTCGGCGTTGACGAGGTTGACCTGGCCCGCAATCGAGGTCTGGACATTGGCATTGGCACCCGCCGGCAAACTACCCAGCGTCACGCCGTTATCGGTCAGCGCGCCGCCATAGTTGAACATGCGATAGACGCCGATGTCGAACGCGCCGCCCGCCGGAACAGTGACATTGAGCACGCCGTCGAGAACGAGGTCGCCGCCGATGTTGACGAGATCGTTGAGCGCTCCGCCGACCGCACCGGCCTCGCCAAACTCGAAATCGAGCTGCGTCGTCGCCGACAGCGACAGGTTGCCGCCGATCGTCAGCGTGCCCGCCGCGCCCGCGCCCGGCGCGAGCGTCGCGCCATTGGCGAAGACGACATTGCCGCCGAGCGTGCCGGTACCGCCCAGCGTCGCCCCGGCGAGGACGTTCGTCGTCCCCGCAGCCGCCGCGTAGCCGCCGTTGACGAGCATCGTGCCGCCGCCGACGGTCGCACCGCCAAAGGTGCCGCTGCCATCCAGCACCAGCGTGCCCCCGCCGCTCTTGGCAAAGCTGCCCGCACCCGAAAGCGCGCCCGCGAGTGTCAGGATCGTACCCGTGCCGGTGCGGAAACCACCGGCGCCGACCAGCTCGACGCCCCGCGCCGAGGTGAAGCTTGCCGTCGTTTGCAGCGTACCGCCGTCGAAGCGGATCGCACCGGCGGCCGCCCCCAGATTGCCGTCGGCACCGATTTGCAACGTCCCGCCGTTGATCGACGTGCCGCCGGCATAGCTGTTGCTGCCCGTCAGGACGAGCGTACCCGCGTCGGTCTTGACCAGTTCGGAAGCGCCGGTCAGTTCGGCATCGATCGTCGCGACATAAGCCGCGCCCGCCGCGGTGCCGTCGCCGACGCGGATCACCGCCTGCGCGCCATCGAGCGTCAGTGCTTCGCCGGTGATCCGGTAGCCACCGGCTGCGAACTGAAGACCTGCCGCGGAGACCGCGCCGAGGCCGTTATCGATCGTCACCGTCCCTGCGGTGCCCGAGAAGATCGCGAAGGCGCCATCGTCGTAGCCCGCGTTGACCGCGCCGCCGATGTCGGCCCAATTATCGTTGCCGAGGCTGTTCTGCCAGACGCCGTCGCCGCCATTCACGGCATTGTCGAACTTCGGCCCGGCCGCGCCGTCCCAGAAGTTGAGCGTCGCCGCCCCCCTGTTGATCAGGTTGACTTCGCCCGCGATCGACGTCTGCACCTGCACATTGGCGCCCGCCGGCATCGTCCCGAGCTCCAGCCCGTTGTCGGTCAGCGCGCCCGCATAATTGACGACGCGATACAGCCCGATGTCGAACGCGCCGCCCGGCGAGACCGTCACGTCGAGCGTACCGTCGAGAAGGAGATCGCCGCCGACGCCGACCACGTCGTTGAGCGGACCGCCGACATCGTTCGCCCGCCCGAATTCGAAGCCGAGCGTCGAACCCGACGCAAGCGCCAGATTGCCGTTGATGGTGAGCGTGCCCGGTCCGCCCGCACCCGGCGCGAGCGTCGCGCCGTCGGCGATCGTCACATTACCGCCGATGACCCCGGTGCCGCCAAGCGTCGCGCCCGACGCAACGCTGGTGAGGCCCGTCGCCGCCGACTGGTCGCCGTTCACAAGCAATGTGCCCGCCAGCACGTCGGTCGCGCCGGTATAGCTGTTCGCGCCGCCGAGCGTGAAGGTGCCGGTCCCCTGCTTGACCAGCCCGCCGCCATTGCCGCTGACCACTCCCGAGAGGCTGGTGTCGTTCGCGGTTCCGAAGGTCAGCGCCTTGTCGCCGAGGAAAACCGAACCCGCGCCGGCAAGATCGCCGATCGTCGTGCCCGCCGCCGCGATACCGGCGATGTTGAACAGCGCGCCGCCGTTCACCGTCACCGCGCCCTGCGAATAAAGCGACCCGTTGCCGACCAGTTCGAAACTGCCTGCGGCGACCGTGGTGCCACCGGTATAGCTTGTCGCGCCGAAATAGCGCACGGCCCCGCCCGAGGCGGAGACAATAACGTCGCCGCCCGTGCCGCCACCGATGCCGCCATCGGCGATCGTGCCCGCCCAGTCGGTGAAGCTGTTCGCGAAGCCGAGCGTCAGCGTCTTCGACCCCAGCGCGATTGTCCCGCTGGCCGCGCCGCCGAGCTGGATGATGCGCGCACCGGTGTCGGTCTGCGAAATGTCGAAGACCGTTCCCGATCCGACGATCAGATTACCCGCACCGATGGTGCCCGCGCCCGCCAGCGCCAGCGTGCCCCCGAGGATGTTGGTGCGGTTGGAATAGGTGTTGGCCCCGGTCAGCGTCAGCGTCCCGCCGCCCCGCTTGTCGAGGAAATTCCCGCCGAGATTGCCTGCGCCGTCGCCGATGATGCCCGACAGCGTGACGTCGGACCCCTGAACGTCGATGCCGTTCGAGTTGGTTCCGCCGAGCAGGATGGCGCGATCGGACGCAAAGGACGCATCCGCGCGCAGCACGCCGCCGCGGAGCGAGAGCGTCCCTGCCGCATCGCCGAGATTGGCGTCGCTGGAAATGGCGACCGTGCCGTTGTTGATCGTCGTGCCGCCACGGTAGCTGTTCGTCCCCGTCAGCGTCAGAATCCGGGCGTTGCTGACGAGCGATCCGCTGCCCGAAACCGTGCCGTCGATCGTATAGTCGTCGCTGCGGTTGACGAAGAGCACGCCGTCATTGACGATGTCGCCGACGATGCTGCCGCTAAAACCGCCGTCGCCGATCTGCAGCGTGCCGTCGCTGATCGTCGTTCCGCCGGTGTAGCTGTTCGCACCGGTCAGGACGAGCGTGCCCGCGTCGGTCTTGACCAGCCCTGCAGTGCCGGTGAGCTCGGCCGCGATCGTTGCGGTATAGCCCGCGCCCGCCACGCTGCTGTCGCCGACCTGGATCGTCGCCGCCCCAGTCAATGTCAGCGCATCGCCGGTGAGGACGTAACCGTCGCTCGCGAATTGCATGCCCGATGCCAGAACGTCGCCGCCGCTGTTGTCGATCGCGACGTCGCCTGACGCGCCGGCAAAGATGGCATAGCTGCCCTGCGCATAATCGGCATTGACCGCGCCGTTCGCGTCGGTCCAGTCGTTCGAACCGCCGCCGAGACGCCACACGCCGTCGCCGCCGTCGAGCAGGCCGTTGTTCTTGGGTCCGGCGTCGCCGTCCCAGAAGCTGAGCGTCAGGCCTTGCGTGTTGACGAGATTCACCTGGCCGGCGACCGACGTTTGAACCAGAATGTCGGCCGCGCCGCCGGCTATCGCGCCGAGTTCCAGCCCGTTATTCGTCAGCACGCCGCCATAGTCGAACACGCGGTAGATGCCCGGGCCGAAATTGCCGCCCGCCGATGTCGTTACATTGATCGTCCCGTCGAGGGTCAGATCGCCGCCAACATCGACGAGATCGTTGAGCGCCCCGCCCGCGACACCGGCCTGGCCGAATTCATAAGCGAGAATCGAACCGCCGGCGAGCGTCAGATTGCCGTTGATGGTCAGCGTACCGGCGCTTTCGCCGGGCGCGAGGGTGGCGCCGTCCTGCACATCGACATTGCCGCCGATGATCCCGTTGCCGCCGAGCGTCGCGCCCGAGAACACCGTCGTCAGTCCGGTCGCCGCCGACTGGTCGCCGCCGACGAGCAAGGTGCCGGCATTGACCAGCGTCGCACCGGCATAGCTGCTGGCGCCGGTCAGCGTGAGCGTACCCGCACCATCCTTGGTCAAGCCGCCCGCGCCGACGAAAGGCGGCGCGATGCCGATGTCATGACCGTCGGTATCGATGATGCCCCCGTTAGCGCCGAGGGCGATATCGTGTCCGCCGAAATTGACGAAGAAGTCGCCTTCATCCTGCGTCGCGCGCAGCACACCACCGTTCATCGTGACGTTCACGGCGCCCAGACCGCCGCCGATCTGGCTGGTTTCGAGGACACCGCGATTGCCCGGCGTGCCGAGCAAAGTCACGGTCCCGCTCGATCCACCCGCGACGCCGAGCGCGAATCCGCCCTCGACCCGCACGCGCCCGCCAGCGTCGATCGTCAGCGCGCCTGCGCCCACATTGCCGACGGTCATGTTGAAGTCCGTGACAAGCCAGTTCGACCCCGAGCCGGTCACCGTGACGCTGCCGTCGGCATTCGCGCCGATATAGCCCTGATTGCTGATGACGCTGGCGCCATTCTCGATGCGCATCGTTCCGGCGCCGAAGCTGCCCACATTGAGCTGCGCGTCATTGGTCCACGAGCTGCCCGTGCCCGACACCACGACGTCACCCTGCCCCGAGCCGCCGACGATCCCGTCGTTGCTGGTGACCGTGGCGCCATTCTCGATCCGCAAGGTGCCGGTGCCGAACAGGCCGACGTTGATCCGCCCGCTGTTTTCCCACGACGAACCCGTCCCGGTTACGAGCATCTCCCCGATGCCGCCGCTATCGAGGCCGACGACACCGCCGCTGCTCAGGACTTTACCGCCATCGGCGATGTTCAGCGTTCCGGTGCCGCCGTAGCCGACGGTCAGATCGGTGCCGATGGTCCACGTCGAAGCATTGCCGACGCCGTCGCTTCCGGTGATCGTAACGACGCCGTCGTTGCCGGCATCGGGACCGACAAGGCCGTTCGCGCTGGTGAGTACGCCGCCATCGGCGAGCCGCAGTTCGCCGTCGCGAACGTAGACGTCGCCGGCGACGCCGCTCGTCCCGGTGAGCACCAGCGTGCCGAGGTCGGATTTTACGAAGTCGCCCACACCCGTCAGGTTCGACGCGATCGTCGCCGTATAGGCTGCCCCGTTCGCAGTCCCGTCGCCGACACGGATGATCGATTCCGGCGCGACCAGCGCAATATCTTCACCCGTGATCAGATAAGCGTCGCTGGCGAATTGCATCCCCGACGCTGTGACGGCACCGAGAGTCGCGTCGACGGTCACCGTGCCGCCGAGGCCGGAGAAGACCGCGAACGCGTCATCGGTAAAGGGCGCGTTGGCCGAACCGTCATATTCGGTCCAGTTGTCGTTGCCGCCGCTGGCCTGCCACAGGCCGTCGCCGCCCGTGATCAGATTGTCGTTCTTCGCGCCGGCCACGCCGTCCCAGAACCGCATGGTGAGACCACTGGTGTTGACCAGATTGACCTGGTTCGCGACCGACGTCTGAACATAATAGTCGGGATCGACATCCAGTCCGTTGTCAGTCAGCGTCCCGGCAAAGTTGATGACGCGATAGACGCCCGGATCGAAGCTGCCTCCCGGCGTCACCGCGACGTTGAGCGTGCCATCGAGCGTCAGATTGCCGCCGACCTCGATCAGGTCGTTGAACGCACCGCCGACGACATTCGCCTGCCCGAAACTGTAGTCGAGATTGGTGCTGAAGAAGGTGGCCATATCGCCATTGATCGTCAGCGTTCCCGGCGCCTCGCCGAGATCGCCGGGTGCGATCCGCCCGAAGACCTCCACTGCGCCGCCGATCACACCGCGGCCGCCCAGCGCGCCGCCCGCCATGACGCTGATCCGCCCCGTCGCCGCCGACTGGTCGCCGTTGATGATAAGCGTGCCGCCATTGATATGGGTTTGGCCTGAATGGGCATTGTCCGCCGTCAGGATCGTCGTGCCCCGGCTGGAAATAATCTCGCCCGTACCCGACATCCGCGTCGCAAAGACATAATCGCTGTCGATATGATTGAAATTGACCATGTTGGTGGCCGCTGTGAAGGTAAGCTCCGCCGCATCGAGGACACCCGCGCGCTTGCCCACCGGAAGCGATTGGAAGTCGCCGATATAGAGCACGGCATTGCCGGATCCCATCGCGAGCGTTCCGCCGCCGACCCGGACAACGCCGCCGTCGCCGATGGTCATGGTTCCGCTCGAGCCCGCATCCTGCGCGATCGTCAAAACGCCGCCGGCAGTCACCTGCGCGCCGTCGGTTGCCACGAGGGCGCCGATGCCGGTGCCGGCGCCGATGACGAGATCGCCGGTCGTGGCGAAGCTGGAGCTGGCGCCCGAGACCAGCAGATTCGCATCCTGAGGTGCCGTGCCGAAGGTCGCCGATGCGAAGCTCGCGGCGCCGCCCTGATTCACCGTGAAGTCGCCGGCGGTCATCAGCAGCGAGCCCGCGCTCGTCCAGTTCGAGCCGGCGCCGGTGATCGCGACGGCGATGGCGTTGGCGGTGCTGGTCGCCGTACCGATCTGGCTCGCGCCCGCGGTGCGCAGCGTTCCGCCCGCGCTGATCGTCGTGCTGAAGGGCGCGTTGAAGCTGCTGCTCCCCTGAACCCCGCCCGCCAGATCGGCCAGCGAGTTCGCGCCATCGATGTTGAACTGTACATCGACATTGGTCAGAGCGCGAAGATTGAGGTCGCCGGTCGTGGTCCGGAGCGTGCCGCCGTTCGTGACCCGCACGATGGTCGAACCGTTGAAGGCTATATTTCCGCCGATCGCGGCGGTGCTGAATTCCGACCCCGCGCCGTCGACGCTCAGCGTCGAGCGATCCATCGTCGTCGAGCCGCCGGAAGCGACCTTTGCGCCGCCAACGATGCGCAGCTCGCCGCCGACGCCATTGACCCTCGTCCCGCCGCCATAATTGCTGTTGCCGGTCAGCGTGGTCACGCCGGTACCGACGATATCGAGGAAGCCGGTGCCGGTCACCGACCCCGCATAGGTATAGGCATCCGCACGGCCGAAGCGCAGCGTTCCGTTGTTGACCACGTCGCCAGCGATCGATGCGGTGGTGTTGCCGCTGAAGCCGCCGATGAAGAGTATGCCGTCCTCGATCGTCGTGCCGCCGCTGTAGCTGTTCGCGCCCGTAAGCTGGAGCGTGCCCCCGCCGAGCTTGGTCAGCCCGCCGCTGCCGGTCACCCCGTTGGAAATGAGGGCGACCGTCGCGGGGTTGGTGACCTCGATCGCGCCGCTGGCCGGGCCCAGATCGAACGCGCGCGCGCTGTTGAAGGTGATGTCGGTCAGCCGCAGCGTGCCGCCGTCGAGGGTGACGCCACCGGTGGACGCGCCGAGGCGACTATCGGCCGCCACCGAGAGCACACCGCCGTTGATCAGCGTGCCGCCGGTATAGCTGTTCGCCACGGCCAGAACGAGCGTACCGGCGTCGGTCTTGACCAGTTGCGAGGCGCCGGTGAGATCGGCGGCGATCGTCGCGGTATAGCCTGCGCCCGCCGCAGTGCCGTCGCCCACGCGGATCAGCGATTGCGGGCCCACGAGGGTCAGGGGTGCGCCGTCGATCGTATAACCATCGGTCGCGAACTGCATTCCCGTCGCGGTGACCGCGCCGCCGCTGTTGTCGACCGTAACCGTACCCGCCGCGCCCGCGAAGATCGCAAAGGTGCCGTCGGCATAGGCCGCGTTGATGCTGCCGTCGCCGCCCGTCCAGTTGTTGTCGGCGCCGGCCAGGTGCCAGCTACCATCGCCGCCATCGACAAGGTCATTGAACTTCGGCCCGCCATCGCCGTCCCAGAAGCTCAGCGACAGGCCGTCGCTATTGATCAGGTTGACCTGTCCCGCAACCGAGGTCTGGACGGTGACGCTGCTTCCCGGAGGCATCGAGCCCAGCGCAAGCCCGTTGTCCGCAAGCACGCCGCCATAATTGAACACGCGATAGATCCCGCCGCCGAAGTTGCCGCCGGCCGGCACGCTAACATTGAGCGTGCCGTCGAGCGTCAGATTGCCGCCGACATTGACCAGATCGTTGAGCGGGCCGCCCGCGACGTCCGCCTGACCGAATTCGAAGTTCAGGATCGAACCGCCCGCCAGCGACAGATCGCCGTCGATATTGAGCGTGCCGGGGCTGTTACCCGGCGCAAGGATGCCACCGTTCAGGACGTTGACGCTGCCGCCAACCGTCCCGCTGCCCGCCAGCGTCGCGCCCGACGCCACGGTCACAAGGCCCGTCGCCGCCGACTGGTCGCCGTTGATCCGCAGCGTACCGGCGTTGACACTGGTCGCCCCGGCATAGCTGTTGTTTCCGCTCAGCGTCAGAATGCCCGTGCCCGACTTGGTCAGGCCGCCCGCGCCCGAAATCAAACCGTCCAGCGCGAAATTCGTCCCCGCATCGGTCAGGATGGTGCCGCCGCCGGTCAGATTGGCGTTCCGCGCGCTCGCAAAGGATGCGGTCGTGCGCAGCGTGCCGCCGGAGAAGGTCAGACCGCCCGCCGTATCGCCCATGTTCGCATCGGCAGAGACCTGCAGCGTGCCGCCGAGGATTGACGTCCCGCCGGCATAGCTGTTGACCCCCGAGAGGACCGTCGTGCCGGCGCCGATCTGGCGCACCGCGCCGCTGCCCGAGATGAGTCCGGCAAAATTGACGAGGTTCGATCGGTTGAACACCAGCAAGCCGTCATTGACGACATTGCCGACAATGCTGCCCGTCGCGCCGCCGTTGCCGAGCTGGAGCGTGCCCGCGTTGATCGTGGTCCCGCCCGAATAGCTGTTCGTGCCGGTCAGGATCGTCGTGCCGGCGCCGTTCTGGCGAAGGCCGCCGGTCCCCACGATCGTGCCGCCATAGGTGAGGCTGTCCGACCGGTCGAACGCGAGCGTCCCGAAATTGTTCACGACCGCGCTGGCGACCGACCCCGTCGTTCCGCCGCCGCCGATCGACAGGATACCGCCGTTGATGTTCGTCGACCCGGTGTAGCTGTGGTTGCCGGTCAACACCCACGTACCGCTGTCGTTCTTGGCGAGCGTGGTGACGCCGGTGCCGGCGTTGCCGATCGAGCCCGCCAGCGTGTTGTTGCCTGTATTGGTGCCGCCGAGCGCGATCGTGCGCGCCTGATTGCTGCCCGCCAGCGTCACCGGCCCGGTGTCGGTAAAGACGATCGCGCCCGTCCCCGACGATTCGATGAAGGTGACCCCCTGCGACAGGGTGAAGAGGCGGTTCGTGCTGTCGCCCGCGCCGGTGTAGCGCAGCGTCGATCCATTGCCGATGACGAGGTTCGACGCGGCGGCCGACGAGGCGCCGATGCTGCTCGCGACACCGCCGTTTGCCAGCTTGTCGACGCCCAGCACGCCACCGCTGATCGTGGTGATGCCGGTGTAGGTGCTGCCGGCATTGGTCAGAATCCAGGTGCCCGCGTCGGTCTTGGTCAGGCGGGTAGCGCCGGTGCCGTTGTTGGTGATCTGCGCGCCGAGGACGTTGTTCGCCGTGCTCGTGCCACCCAGCGTCAGCGTCTGTGCCGTATTCGCGCTGGCAAAGGTCAGCGGGCCGGTATGAGTGAAGGCGATCGCGCCGGTGCCCGAAGCATCGAGCTTGCTCGCCGCCGAGGCGCCGAGCGTGAACTGGCGGTTCGTGCTTCCGCCCATGCCGACATATTGCAGCGTACCGCCGCTGATGACGAGGTTGCTCGCCGCCGACGAGGACGATCCGATCGAGCTGCTCGCGCCGCCGTCGTCAAGGCAGGCGACCGAAAGGATGCCCTGATTGATGACGGTGGTTCCGCTGTAGCTGCTCGAACAGCCCGTCAGTTGCTGGAAGGCCCCGCCGGTCTTGACGAGCCCGCCGCTGCCCGAGATTGCACCGCCGAAAGTGGCCGCGGCACTGCCGCCGTTGGTGATCGTCAGCGTCGCGCCATCAAGCGCGATGTTGCCGCCCAGCGCGCCACCGCCGGTCAGGTTGAGGACGGAGTTGTTATAGCCGTCGAGGTCGAGCAGGACGCCCGCCGTGTTGTCGAGCGATACGCCGCCGGCACCCAAAGCGCTGGTCGACCCGACACGAACCGTGCCATCGATTACGCGCAGATTGCCGGTCGAGCTGTTTGTTCCCGACAGGAGCAACGTTCCTGCGCCAGTCTTGGCAAGATGGCGGCCGCCGGTGATCGCGCCCGAGAATTCAAGCGTCGTACCGGCATCGACGACGTTGATCGCGCCGTCACCGGTAAGGATGAAGCCGCGATCGGTCGCAACACTGGCGCCGGTATAGGCAAGCGTGCCGCCGGCAAAAACCAGGTTCGACGACGCCGAAGACGAGGCGCCGATGCCGCTCGCCTGTCCGCCGTTGGCAATGCAATCGATCGCCAGCCCGGCGCTGATCGTCGTCGCGCCGGTATAGTCGTTGTTACAGCCGCTCATCGTCTGCGTGTAGCTGCCGCCACCGCGCGTGAAGCCGCCGGTGCCGGTGATCCGTCCGGTAAAGATGCCGGGTCCGCCCGCTGTCGTCAGGGTGTTCGCGCCAAGGTCGATGAGGCCGCCGCCGATGACCGCCGCAACATTGATGTTGAAGCCGCCAAGCTCAAGCGTCGCGCCGCTGTTGACGGTCATGTAGCGGCCGCCCGCACCGAACGCCCTTGCCGACCCCGCGCGCAGGGTTCCGGCTTCGACGGTCGTCTCGCCGGTGTAGCTATTGGTACCGCTGAGGATGAGCGTGCCGGCGCCATGCTTGACGAACGATCCCGCTCCGGCTGCGACACCGCTGATCGTGAGCGTGGTCCCCGCATTGGCGACATCGATGCCGCCCAGACCTCCCGCCAGCGTGAAGCCGCGGTCGATGGCGACGGTGCCGCCTGTATATTGCAGACGACCGCCGTTGCTCATCGCAAGATTGGCCGAATCGCTGCTCGCCGCGCCGATGCCGCTCGCGATGCCGCCGTTGGACAGCGTGTTCACCGAAAGCGTGCTGGTGCCGCCACCCGTCTGGGTGATCGTCGTGACGCCGACATAGTCGTTGGCGGCGTTCGACAGGACCAGCGTGCCCCAGCCGGTCTTGGTGAGGCCCGCATCGTCGGGGCTGGTGACCAGGCCCGAAAACTCGACCGACCGGCCCGCATCGACCTGGATCGCGCGTTCGGGACCGCCGTTGACCAGCGTGATGCCGCGATCGGTGACGGCGTCGGTTCCACCGGTGTAGGCGAGCGTACCGCTTTCGATGACGAGGTTCGCCGCGCCGGCGCTCGACGCGCCGATGCTGCTCGTGGCGCCGCCATTGGCAAGCTGTGTGACTTCCAGCCGGCCACCGCTCAGCGTCGTGCCGCCGGTATAGCTGTTGGTCCCGGTCAGGCGGACAGTGCCGCCGCCGCTCTTGGCGAAACCGGTGGCCCCGCCGTTATTCACGATCGTCGATCCGATGGTGAGCATGCCGGTGCCATTATGCTGGACGCCGAGCGTTCCGCCGCCCGCGCTACCGGTCAGCGAGCCGCCGGTGATGCTCTGGTTCGTGGCGAGCGTGCCGGGCGCAACGATGATCGTCCCGTCGATGCCCAGCGTATTGCCGGCATCGATCGCGATGTTCGATCCTGTCGCCGCGGTATAGCGCAGGCCGCCGAGCTGGACATTTCCTGTGACCGTACCGAAAAACGGCGTGTTCGCGGCGTTCGCGGTATCGCTGACGATATCGCCGTTCACCCAGGTCCCGGCGTCGTCCTTGGTCGTATAGTCGCTGGCGTCGAACGCGATGATGCCGCCACCGACCACCTTGGCATAGTCGGATCCGTTAATCGTCGCCCAGCCACCCAATACACCGTCGGCATTGCTGGTCGTGACCGCGCCGCCGGTCGGCAGCACGAAATTGACGAGCCCGCCCGCGCGCGTGATCGCGCCGAGATTGAGGTTGACGGCACCGCCCGCGCCGCTAACCGCGCGAACCGTGTTGCTGCCGGCGTTGACCGTCAGGCCGTTGAAGCTCTGGTTGTTGGTCTCGCCTGCGGCGCCCGTGACCTCGAGCGTGCCGCCCGACAGGACCAGCGGCGAGGATGCCGAAATGATGTCGCTCGCGGGACCGCCCGCGCCAGAGAAATCGAGCTTGAGCAGACCGCCACCGATCGTCGTGGCGCCAGTATAGAGGTTCGTGCCTGTCAGCGTCAGCGAGCCCGCCCCGTTTTTCCGCAAGCCACCGGTACCGGTGATGCTGCCGCCAAAGATCTGCGCCGTCTTCGCCTCGACGGTCAGTGTCTGCGCGCCGAGCGCGACCGTGCCGCCCGTGCCCGTCAGCGACGGCGCGACGAGGTCGAAGCCGCCAAGGTCGAGCGTGCCGCCATTGACGATCAGGCCGTTCGCGGGCCCAAAGGCGGCCGCGTTCCCGACTTTCAGCGTGCCCGACGTAACGGTGACATTGCCCGTGAAATTATTGGCGCCGCCGATGACCCAGGTACCGCTACCGTTCGAAATGAGGCTTCCGACGCCCGAAATCACGCCGGAGAATTGATTTTCGCCAGTAAAGCTGCCGCCGAGCGTCAGGCTGTCGACCGCACCGCCGGGCGCGAAGCTCGCGTTGCCGCTCAAGTCGAGCGCGCCCGTCCCGTCGTTCGAGATGCCACCGGCACCGGCGATGGTCCAAGCGCGATCGCTGCCGTCGCCCGTGCCCGTATAGCTCAGCGTGCCGGCGCTGAGACCGACGGTTGTCCCCGCGCCCAGCGAGCTGACGACCCCCGTGTCGGCGAGGACCGACGCCTTCACCAGCCCCGTGATCGTGGCCTGCCCCGTGAAGGTGTTGGCGCCGCCCAATGTCACGGTATTTCCAGCCGCACCGTTGAAACCGAATGCGCCTCCGCTCAGGACGCCCAGCAATTCCACATTGGCGGTATCGGCAACGAAGGAGCCACTGACCGAAATATCGATGTCGCCAGTGATTGAAAGCGTGCCCGTGCCCTGATTGCGGATGATCGCGCCGTTGCCGTTGATGTCCCAGTTTCGGTTCGAGTTGTCGCCGTCGCCCAGATAGATGAGGCTGTCGCTATACTGGCTCTGCTGGTTGAAGATAATCGTGCCGTCGGCGACCGTGACGGGCGCGCCGAGCGAGCTTGCCTCGCCGAGGTTGCGGAGCGAGGTGAAGCGCGCCGAGCAAGTGCCGTTGCAGCCCGAGAAGACAGTCTGACCGGTGTAGGTGCTGAGATCGTTGCTCATCGTGACGCCGCTGGCGGCCACCGAAACCCTGCCGTTGCCCGAGATCAGCGCCGAACCCGCGCCGCTGCCTTCGAGGATCAACGTGCCCCCGGCGCCGATCGCGACCGCGCGGCTCGTCGAGGCACCGGCGATCGACAGCCGGACTGTCGCGCCTGCGGCGGTAACGATATTGTTGCTCAATGCGCCGAGCGCCGCGTCGCTAGCGGCATAGATGCTGCCGGCGTTGATCGTGATACCGCCGGTGAAACTGTTGGTGCCGTTCAGGATCAGCCCGCCGTTGCCAGCCTTGACCAGACCCGAGGAGCCGGCAATGGCCGAATTGATCGCGGCGTTGGCATTGTTGAAATTGGTCGCGATCGTCGGCGCCGGTCCGCTCAGCGTGAGTGTGCTGCCGCTCAGGACATAACCGGCGGAATTGAAGGTGATATTGCCGACCGTGACCGGGACCGCGACAGTTACCGTGCCGGCAGTACCGCCAAAGATCGCGTTATCAACTTCGCCATTGTTCCACGGTTCGACGAAAGGCCCGCTGACGCCGTCGCCATTCGGGCTCCAGTTGAGGTTGGCCAGATTCCAGGTGCCCGTCCCGCCCGATCCGACCGCCGTGACGTTGGCGTCCCAATAGCGGTCCTCCGCATGGGCGGCCGGGGAAATCCCGCACGCGAGGACAGCGGCCAACGACGCCCCGCAAAGAAGGCGCCGTGAACGGGCTTTCGCGTTCCGATCGAGACGACGGGGCATTTTCTTATGGGTCATGACGATCCTTGAACGCAAAAAGCCCGCCCTGACGGACGAGCGAGTCAAATGGACGGATTGATTATTCGGCAGCGACCGGAAACGGTATCGATCGGCGAACCGCTATCGGGATGTGACGACCGGAAATGGCGAAACGAAAGGCGCGACCCATGCTCATTCGACGACCCCCTGGCTCAGGCGGCGCCCGACACGAGCGGCGCCTTTTCTTCGCATGCCTCGCGAGCCTTTGGCGGCCCGCACAATCTGCCCCGTCGTCATGCCTCCGCCGCCGAAGCGGGTGGTCGCGGAGAAACAAGACCAGATCAATCCATCGGAGCATCCGAAGGATGGCGCTGCCCGTCAGCTACAAAGCAATGGTTATCAATTAATTACGAAATTGCGATGAATCAGCGTATGTTACGGTATCGATACGAAGGGCTGAGGCCGGGTAACATCGTCGGGCAAGCCATCACAAGGCAGCCGCGTCAGGAGAGGCTTGCCCCGGTGGTGGCTCCGCTCCTAGACCATTCACATAATGCCATCCGCCATATGCAATCGATGACCGCGCGCCCTTTTCCTCCCGACGATGAGCAGGCGCTGCGCCGGGCCGTTCTTGAACGCCCCGACGCGGCGCACGCGCATGCCGCGCTCGCCTCGTTTCTTTGCGGCGCCGGCCGGGCGGACGAAGCGTTGGCGCATCTCGATCACGAGAGGGTTCGTCGACCGGCGAGCATCTGGCCGCTCTCGATCAAAGCCGGTATTCTCTCGGCCGAGCGGCGTGCGGCCGAGGCTATCGACGTTCACAACCTGCTTGTCGCCATGGCGCCCGATGCGCCGCCGCTATGGTCCAATCTGGGGGGCGATCTCGCCGCAGTCGGCGACACGGTTCGGGCGGCGGCGGCGTATCGCAGGGCGGCCGCGCTGGCACCCGGATTCGGCGCGGCGTGGCTGGGGCTCGCCAACCTCCGCATCGCGCCGCTTTCCACCGAAGATATCGCCGCGATGGAGCAGGCGCTGCGAAACCCGGGCGATCCATATCAAAAGGTGCAGATGCTCTTTGCGCTCGGCCGCTCTTATGGCGATCTCGGCGCCTTCGACAGGTCGTTCAAAAATTTCAGCGAAGCCAATAGCCTGCGCGAAAAGCTCGTCCCTTATGATTCGGGCCGGCTCGCCGCATTGGTCGATGCGCAACTGACGTTGCCCGCGTCTTTTTTCTCCGAGCAGCCCGACCCGCAGGCGGACGGGGCCGGCGCGATCTTCATCGTGGGCATGCCCCGCTCGGGCTCTACGCTCGTCGAACAGATACTCGACAGCCACCCCGACATCGAGGGTATGGGCGAGTTGTTCGCACTGCAGGACATCGCCTCCTCGCTCGGGGCTTTTGAATCGCCCGCCATATTCATTCGCCGCCTAGAGACCCTGGCACACGCCGAAACCGAACGGCTTGGCCGCCACTATCTCGCCGCAACCGGACGTTTTCGAACGACCCGACGGCCCTGTTTCACAGACAAGATGCCGGCGAACTGGCGCTTCGTCGCACTCATCCACCGGATCCTGCCGGGGGCGCGGATCATCGATGTGCGACGCGATCCGCTGGCCTGCTGCTTTTCGGCCTATACGACCTACTTCAATCGTCACACCGATTTTCCGAACACGCTGGAAGATCTGGGCGAATATCATCGCCACTATATCCGGATGACGAAAGCGATGGAGGCATCCTTGCCCGGGCGCCTCCATCGCCTCGACTACGAGCGACTGGTGTCGGATAGCGAGCGAGAGATTCGCGCGCTGCTTGATTTTCTGGGGCTTCCTTTCTCCCCGTCATGCCTCGATCCTCAGGCGAATTCGCGGGCCATATACACGCCAAGTGCGTCCCAGGTTCGCGCGCCCATCCGCGCCATGGGCGATAAATGGCTGGATTATGAGGCATGGCTTCAACCGTTGCGAAACGCGCTCGCCCGTTGAAGACCATGGCCGGGCGTAGCCGGGTTGTCGCGGGCGGCGGACCAAATTGCCGATGCGACGAGCGCGCCCCTCAATCCGCCGTCACGTCGATCTCGCGCTGCTGGCGTATATCGGCCGACGACGATCCGGCCATGATCCTGTAGCGGCCGGGAACGACGCGCCACTGACCCCGTTCGGCGTCGAATTGCGAAAAGGCGCGCGGATCGAGCGTGACGCTGACCGTCCGGCGCGCGCCGGGGGCGAGGTCGACCTTGGCGAAGCCGCGCAGCGCGATCGGCGGATCGCCGGCCGCGGGCGCGAGGGGCGCGACATAGAGTTGCACCACTTCCTTGCCCGCGCGTTTGCCGTCGTTGCGGAGCGTGAGCTTTGCCGTAACGGCTTCGCCGCCCTTGATACGCGCGGGCGCCGACAGCGCCGAATAGGCGAAGCGCGTGTAGCTGAGGCCGTGACCGAAAGGGAACAGCGGCTTCACGCCCTTCGCTACATAGCCGCGGTAGCCGACGAGCAGTCCTTCCGAATAAGGGGTCTTCGCGCCCTTCAGGTTGATCATGTCGTCCTCGGTCCGGACCGGAAAAGTCACCGGCAGCTTGCCCGACGGATTGACCTTGCCGGTGAGGACGTTCGCGAGCGCCGCCGAGCCACCCTCGCCCGGCAGCCACATGTCGACGATCGCCGGCGCCTTGTCCGACCAGGGCATCGTCATCGCGGCGCCCGCGTTGACGACCACGGCGGTCTTCGGATTGGCGGCGACGATCGCCTCGACAAGCCTGTTCTGGTCGCCCGGCAGGTCGAGTGAGGTGCGGTCATAGCCTTCGCCCTCGGTCGTCGACGACGAGCCGACGAACAGCACCACCGCATCGGCATCGCGCGCCGCCGCGACCGCCTCGTCGAACGAGGGCAGCGGTTCACGGATACCGAAACTCAGATATTCGTACGGCGTCTGGCCGTTCACATAGTCGAGCCGGATCGGATAGCTGCGCCCCGCTTCGAGCTGAACCGACACCGTCCGGCGCGGGATCGGGAAACCGAGCACGTCGCGGATATCGGGCTTCGACGCGCTTTCCTTTGACAGTACCGTCTTGCCGTCGAGCGTGATCGTTGCGTTGCCGGTCCCGCGCGTGCTGAGTTCATAGGTGCCGCTTTTCTGCGGCCAGAACAGCCCTTCCCAGCGGAAGGCGGCATAGCCCGTCACCTGCGGCCCCGCGATATTGCCGCTGATCCGCTTGAGGAAGCTGGTCGCGGTTTCGCGCTTCACGGGCTCGCCGCTCATATCGGCACTGGCGTAATAGGTTGCCGCGAGGCCCGTGACGCTGCGGTCGGTGCCGGGGCTGAACAGCTTGGAATTCGCGCCCGGCGGCGTCTCCTCATTGTCGACGCCGCGCGCATAAACGATCTTGACCCCGGGCAGCGCGACCTTGAGCGCGGCAAGCGGCGTGCTCGTTTCGAACGGCACGACGGCGGAGCTCCCGCCGCCCTGAATGCGCACGACATCAGCGTTCGGGCCGATCACCGCGAGCGACTTGATCGACGACGGCAGCGGCAATACGCCGCTGTTCTTGAGCAGCACGATCGCCTCCTCGGCGGCGATCTGTGCGAGCGCGGCATTGCGCGGCGTCTGTTCGGCGATCGGGCGCGCGACACCGCGCTCGATCGCGCCGCTGCGCACGATCAGCCGCACCATGCGACGTGCATTGTCGTCGATCTGCGCCGCCGTGACCTTGCCTTCGTCGACCGCTTTCCTGAGCTTGGGCCCGAAATGGTTCGGCGGCCCCGGCATTTCGAGATCCATGCCGGCGTTGACCGTCGTCGCGGTCGAATGGACCGCACCCCAGTCGGATACGACAAAGCCTTTATAGCCCCATTCACTCTTGAGCAGATCCGTGAGCAGCCAGCGGTTCTCCGCAGCATGCGTGCCGTTGATCTTGTTGTACGACGCCATCACCGACCAGGGATCACCCTGTTTGATCACCGTCTCGAACGCCGGGAGGTAAATTTCACGCAGCGTGCGCGGATCGACGACCGAGTCGACGATGAAGCGGTTGGTTTCCTGGTTATTGGCGGCGAAATGCTTGAGCGAGACGCCGATCCCCGCGCCCTGCGCGCCCTTCACATAGCCGAGCCCGATCTGACCCGCCAAATAAGGGTCTTCGGAATAGGTTTCGAAATTGCGGCCCCAGCGCGGCGTCCGCACGATGTTGACCGTCGGCGCGAGCAGCACGTCGGCGCCGTGCGCGAGCGTTTCCTTGCCGATAGCCGCGCCAACCTTTGCAGTCAGATCGGGGTTCCATGTCGCCGCCATCGCGACGCCGACGGGGAAGACCGTCGCGGGCTTGCCCTCGGGCGAGCGCACGCCGGTCGGCCCGTCGGTCATGCGGATCGAAGGGATGCCAAGCCGCGGAATCGGGTTCAGCGTCATCGAGCTTTCGCCCGCGAGCAGCAGGATCTTCTCGTCGAGCGTCAGCCGCGCCATCAGGTCTTCGACGCGCGCCTCGATCGTCGCCGCTTTATCCTTGTAGATCATATCCTGCGCCTGAGCGCCGGACAGCGCCACCGTGGAAGACAGCAAGCTTGCCGCCAGATAGGCTGTCCGGCTTTTCATCACTTGATCTCCGCCAGATCCTTGGCGGTCGCGGCCAGCATCTCGTCGGTGATCTTGCCGTTCGAATAGGGCTGAAGCTGCGTCAGGCTGATCGCCTTGAACATTTCATATTCAGGCAGCGCGATCATGCCCGGGAAATGCTTTTCGATCACCGCCTTGCCCTTTTCGTCGGCGACGATGTCCTGCAGCGGGGTGTCGAGGTTGAACTTCGCGTCGCTTGCCGACGCAGCGTCGGCCGCCGGTGCGGGCTGTGCGGGCGCCGGCGCGGCGGTGTCCTGAGCAGAAGCGGGAGCGGCGGCCATCAGCGCTGCAACAAACATGGCAGTTTTCATTTTTCTTCTTCCTTTTCGAGATCGGCGACCATCGCTTCTCTGATCAGATATTTCTGAACCTTCCCCGTCACCGTCGTGGGGAATTCACCGACGATACGCACGTAGCGCGGGACTTTATAGTGGGCGATCTGGCCGCGGCAGAACTCGCGGATCGCTTCGGCATCAACGGCGGCATCGGGCTTCAGTCGCACCCAGGCGCACAGCTCTTCGCCCATGCGTTCGTCGGGGATGCCGACCACCGCGACATCCTCGACCGCAGGGTGGCGATAGAGATAATCCTCGACCTCGCGCGGATAGATATTCTCGCCCCCGCGGATCACCATATCCTTGAGGCGGCCGACGATATTACCATAGCCTTGCGGGTCGATCGTCGCGAGGTCGCCCGAGTGCATCCAGCCGTCGGCGTCGATCGAGTCCGCGGTACGCTCGGGCTCGTCCCAGTAACCGATCATCACCGAATAACCGCGCGTGCAAAGCTCGCCGGGTTCGCCGGATGGTACGATGTTGCCATCGACATCGACGATCTTGCATTCGAGGTGCGGCTGGATGCGGCCAATCGAGCCGACACGGCGTTCGAAGGGGTCGTCGGGCGCGGTCTGGAAACTCACCGGGCTGGTTTCGGTCATGCCATAGGCGATCGTCACGTCGCGCATGTTCAGCCGGTCGACCACCTGCCGCATCAGCGGTTCGGGACAGATCGCCCCCGCCATGCAGCCGGTGCGCAGCGAGGAGACATCGAACTTGTCGAAATCGGGATACGACAGCACCGCGATGAACATCGTCGGCACGCCGTAGAGCGACGTACAGCGCTCGGCCTCGACCGCGCGCAGCACCGCTTCGGGATCGAAACCCTCCGAGGGATAGACCATCGCCGCGCCATGGGTGATGCTGGCGAGGTTGCCCATGACCATGCCGAAGCAATGATAGAGCGGCACCGGGATACAGATGCGGTCGCCCTCGGTCAGTCCCTGCGTGCGACCAACAAAATAGCCGTTGTTGAGGATATTGCGATGGCTGAGCGTCGCGCCCTTGGGCAGCCCGGTGGTGCCGCTGGTGAACTGGATGTTGATCGCATCGTTCGGATCGAGCGTCGGGCCGATATCGGCGAGGCGCTGGCGGTCGGTGTCGGTGCCCTGCCTTGCCACATCGTCGAAACGCAACCAGCCGGAACGCGTCTGCTCGCCGATCAGGATCAGCGAGCGCAGCGCCGGCAGCCGCGCCGCGCGAAGTTCGCCCGGCCCACTCGCAGCGACTTCGGGAGCGATCTCCTCGATCATCGCAGGATAGTTGCTGGTCTTGAAGCTCGTTGCGGCGACGAGCGCCGAAAGCCCGACCTTGTTGATCGTATATTCGACCTCGGACAGGCGATAGGCGGGGTTGATCGTGACGAGGATCAGCCCGGCGCGCGCCGCGGCAAACTGGGTCAGCGTCCATTCGGCGCAATTGGGCGCCCATATACCGATACGGTCGCCCGGATTCAGCCCGAGCGCGAGCAGACCCGCGGCAAGTCCGTCAGACCGCTCAAGCAGTTCGGCGAAATTCCACCGGATGCCCTGCGCGACCGAGACCAGCGCATCGCGGTCGCCCCAGCGTTCGGCGGCCCGCGTCAGCGCGTCGCCGATCGTGTGTTCGATCAGCGGCGGCTGCGTCGCGCCTGTCACATGGCTCATCATTTTCCGGGCGCCTCGCAGGCGAAGCTCGCGGCATCGTCGGTCGAACCCTTGCCATCCCATTTCGCGACCTTGGGGAAGGGACAGAGCGGCCGCGTCCGTCCGGCCTTCGCCGGCAGGCCGATATAGGCGAACAGGTCGTTGTCATATTTCGTCGCGACGATCCGCTCGGGCGCGGGGCCGCCCTGCCGCCAGCCATCGAGCGCCGTCAGCGCATCGAAGTTGTTCGGCCCCGGGCCCGCGAGGCAGTGCGACATGCCCGGCACCATGAACAGGCGAACCGACGTCGCGGCAGCCTTCGGGTTCGCTGCGACCAGACGCTCGTAATAATCGACGGTGTTCTGCGCCGGAATCCCCGCGTCGTTCCAGCCATGATAGAGGATCAACTTGCCGCCGCGCTTGTAGAATGCGCCAAGGTCGGTGCGATCGGCGTCGAGATCGCTGCCGACGCGCGCCTTCGCCAGCGCATAGTCGCGCTCGAGGTTGAAGTCGGACAATTGCCAGTCGGGATTGGCGTGCACGAAATAGCGGAAGAAGGCGGTACCGAACTTCACATGCTGCGACGTCTTGCCGGTCAACCACTGCGACCAGGTGCCCGCTTCGGCCTCCGCGCCCGGCGCGAAGCCGGGATAGAAGCCCTTGCCGTCGGCGCTCTTCGCGCCCTCGTAGAACAGCTTTGCGGTCGCGACTTCGCCCGGCGTCAGGCACTCGGCGCCTTCGCCGCCCTTGCACGCGAGCTTGGCGGGATCGAAATGGCAGGCGCGCGGGTCGTCGATCACGCCGTCCTTCACGCCATCGAGACCGTCGCACTGACCGAGCGACGCCGATTGCAGCAGCTTCAGCTTCGCCATCGGCAAATCGCCGCCGGGCTTGCCCGCCGCGACGGCGTTGTTCGCAAAGGCACTCGCCATACGCGTCCACGGCATCGCCGGCGCGCCGGCGATGATTGCGTCATAGTCGGCGGGGTAACGCTGCGCCAAAGTCAGCGCCTGCCGCCCGCCGTCCGAACAGCCGTGGAAATAGCTCGCCGCGAGCGGCCCCTCATAATAGGCGGCGATCACCTGCTTCGCGGTTTCGGCCCCGACATGATTGGCGCGCCAGCCATAGTCGCGGATCTTTTCGGGCGCGTTCAGCGCCCAGCTCGCGTCGACATCGGCCTCGCTGACATGCCCCATATCTGTTCCGACCGCAGCATAACCCTTTTGCACCGCGCCGCGCATCAACAGCGACGGCAGCAGCATGTTCGCCCCGAACCCGCCATTGCCCGCGCCGAGCAGCTTGCCGTTCCAGCCCGCACGCTCGGGCAGCCAGACCTCGACCTTGATCGACGATCCCGGCACCGGCGACAGCGTCGCCTGCACGCGGCAGAAGGCGGCAGGTGCGGGAAGGCCGGGCTTGCCCGCCTCGAGATCGACCATCGCGCCGCCCGCGAGCGACGTCGCGGCATCGACCTTGCCGTCCTTCAGCGCCAGGCCGGTCAGCGCTTCGCAGCTCCCGACCTTTTGCGCCGAAGACACCGGCGTCGGGGCAGGTTCGTTCGCGGTGCACGCCGCGAGCAGCGATCCGCCGGCGAGCAGGAGAAGCGACGCGCCCCTCATTTGCCGACCAGTCCCTGACCGCGCATCCACGTCCCCATCGCATCGGTCCATGCATCGCTCGGTTTGCCGCTTTTCTTCATGCCGAAACCATGGCCTCCGCTCTCGTAAGTAACGATCGTGCTGCTCGCGCCCGCACCCTTCCACGCTGCGGCAAGGCGGACGCTGTCGTCATACGCCAGCTTGTCGTCCTTCGCCGCCGCAACGAACAGTGGCGGCGCCTTCCCTGGCACCGCGATCGTGTCGGGGAGCAGACCCGGGTAGATGGCGATGGCGAAGTCGGGACGGCTCGCGGGCCTGTTCGCCGTCAGCGTCCAGACGGTGACGGCGCCGCCGGCCGAAAAGCCCATTAGCCCGACGCGGTTCGATTTGATGCCGTACCGACCCGCATTCTTGCGCACCCATTTCACCGCATTCTCGCCGTCGGCGGTCGCGAGCGGGCGCAAGGGTTCGACCGCAGTGCGCAAGGACCCAAGGTTGCCGAGATAGCGCATCATCTGGAGCGGGAAGTCGACGCCCGTTTCGAGCAGGCGATATTTGAGGACGAACGCCGTCACGCCAAGACTGTTGAGCCATTTTGCGACCGCCTCACCCTCATTTTCGATCGACAGCATCAGAAAAGCTCCGCCGGGCGCGACGATGACTGCGGTACCGTTGGCCTTGCCCTTTTCGGGAACATAGGCGGTCAGTGTCGCGTCGGATACATTCCGCACGATTGTGCCGAAGGGTCCGGTCTCGCGCACCTCCTTCGAGGTCGCGGGCACGGGGTCCGACGACAGGCGGATCACCTCCCACGCGCAGGCGGGGATCGCCACGATGGCGAGCGCGCCAGCGATCAGGGCGGAGAGGCGCATGGTCATATCCTTCATTTCTTTGCGTCCCGGGCGGCTGCGATGGCGCTCAGTGCGGGACTGCCCGCCGGTGCCATCACGGTCGCTGCGATCCCGATCGAGAGCAGTTGCGGCGCAGCAGGATCCAGCCGCGACCAGACGGGCAATCCACCGCCATTCGGATCGCCTGTCTTTGCGAAATTGGTCCAGTAATCGCCGATCAGCCTGGCCGCCGCGCGGTCGGTGGCAGTGGCGTCGGGAGCAAGATTGCCGAACTGGAACGCCACGTCCGATGCGTGGACCGCGCCGACATCGAGCTTGCGCTGGGCTTCGGCGACATAGCCGAAGCGGTAGACGAAGGTCGGCGCCCCGGCGCGCGCCTGCGACAGGCCAAACGCCAGCGCCGGTTCGGCGAAGATCGCATCGCCGCCAAGCCGCCGGTTCGCTTCATCTTCGCTGGCATAGGCAGCTTTCACGGTCGCTGCGGCCGCCCCCAATCCCTTTTCAACCGGACCGTTGACCATGCCGCGGAACGGGGCGGGAATGAAACCCAGCTCATCATCGTTGCTGCCGATGATATAGGGAATGCGCACTTGCCTGCCCGCCGCGAACATCGTGTCGGCGTTGGCAGGGACGATCGTACCGTCGGTGATCGGGCCCGAATAGCGGTCCTCTTCCTTGCTCATCAACGCGATGCTGCCGAGCACCTTGTCGGCGGGAAGCGGGGGG